>WRBF01000009.1 GCA_009784685.1 Defluviitaleaceae bacterium
CGTATCCCCTCAAAACAGTAACAAAAACTTGTCTTTTTTCCGCTATACGTCTCAGTACTTTTGCTACGCAAAAGCCGCCTTTGGCGGCCGCCCTTCTTGGCGGTACATATCAAAAGAACCTTAGCGTACCTTCGGGTACGCTAAGAACCTTTTTCCTGGTCTAGCGAAAAAAATTCTGCGTTTTTCTGCTACTGTTTTGAGAGGATACGAGTATAATAATAGAAAATGAGTGAAAAACATGAACAAACTGAGAATCTTAAAAGACTTAATACATAACACAAACAACATAGTCTTCTTCGGCGGCGCAGGTGTTTCAACCGAAAGCGGGATTCCTGATTTTCGTAGTCCAGATGGGCTCTATAGCCAAAAATACAGGTTTCCGCCTGAAACTATGTTGTCGCATGATTTTTTTATAAATAATACAGCTGAATTTTATGAATTTTATCGTGATAAGATGATTTATAGTAACGTCAAGCCGAACAAGGCGCATTTAAAGCTTGCGAAGCTTGAACAATGTGGGAAGCTAAAGGCTGTTATAACTCAAAACATTGACGGACTGCATCAAATGGCGGGCAGTGAAAAGGTGCTAGAGCTTCATGGTTCTGTTAATCGTAACAACTGTATGGTCTGCGGCAAGCCTTACGATATCAAAATGATAACAGAAATCGAAGGTGTTCCTCTTTGCTCTTGCAGCGGGGTTATAAAGCCGGATGTCGTTCTTTACGGCGAAGGGCTTGATAATGCGGTTGTAACAGAGGCAATAAGGTTTATTTCAAATGCGGATATGCTTATTATTGGTGGGACATCACTAAACGTATACCCTGCGGCGGGTCTCCTTAATTATTACAAGGGTGATAAGCTCGTTTTGATTAATAAGGCGACAACATCATTTGATAAACATGCGGACTTAATTATTAATGATGCCATTGGGGAAGTTTTAGGCTCAATCCAGACATAAATATAAAAGACGTGAACCTCTTGTGTTCACGCCTTTTATATTCACGCTTGTGCTATTTTTTAATCTTCTTAATGAAATCTGACAAAACATCTTCCATATCAGGGTTGCCTATTTCTTGCAAATTGTATTCAACACGAGCTGAAGGTTTGCTAATTTCAACTATACGCCCAAGGTCGATAGGCGTTGCTACTACCACTGAATCGCAATCAGTTGCATCAATCGTCGCTTTTAAGTCATTAATTTGTTCATCGCCATAGCCCATTGCAGGTAAAAGCGCACCGATATCCGGATAGGTTTCATAAGTTTCTTTAAGCCTGCCGACTGCGTATTGTCTTGGGTCTATTATTTCAGAAGCTCCAAAACGTTGTGCCGCAACTACGCCTGCACCTATTTTCATCTCGCCATGGGTAAGCGTAGGACCATCCTCAATAACTAAAACTCGTTTGCCTTTTATAACTTCGGGTTTATCAACTTTTATCGTTGATGCTGCATCAATAACTATAGCCTTTGGATTAACTTTTTCTATATTTTGTCTAACAGTCTGGATATCTTTAAAATCAGCGCTGTCGATTTTATTTATTACAACAACATCAGCCATGCGAAGCGTAACTTCACCCGGGTAATATCCAAGTTCATGCCCCGGTCTGTGCGGGTCAACAACCGTTACAGTCAAATCCGCATCATAGAATGGGAAGTCGTTGTTACCGCCGTCCCATAAAATTACGTCACATCCGTCCGGGTCATTTTCAACCGCACGCAAAATTGCTTCATAGTCAACTCCGGCATAAATGATATTCCCGCGTGTTACATGCGGCTCGTATTCTTCCATTTCTTCGATAGTACAATGATGTTTCGCAAGGTCTTCAATCGTTGCAAAACGCTGAACTTTTTGCGCTTCTAAGTCACCATAAGGCATAGGATGTCGGACTGCTATAACTTTTAAGCCATGTGACATTAATATTTCAATTATACGGCGAGATGTTTGACTTTTGCCGCATCCGGTACGGATTGCGCCTACTGCAACAACAGGTTTTGTGCTTTTGATTTTCGTGTTTTTATGTCCAAGAAGTGTAAAGTCCGCTCCGGCAGCGTTTACAATTGCACCAACGCCCATTACAGTCGAATATGTAACATCACTGTATGCAAACACACACTCGTCAGCATCAAGCTCTTTTATAAGCTTTGGTAATTCCGCTTGATCATAAATCGGTATTCCTTCCGGATAAAGCTCTCCGGCGAGCGAGGCAGGGTATTTGCGCCCTGCAATATCAGGGATTTGTGCAGCGGTAAACGCCACTACTTTATAAGCAGGGTTATCCCTGTAAAAAGTGTTAAAATTGTGAAAATCTCTTCCGGCGGCACCGATTATTATTACTTTGCGTGAATCCATTACACATCATTCCTTTATGTTTTAGTCAGTGTGCTCAATTACCGCACATGCTCTAGTATTAATCTAGTCTATAACCCTTACAATCATATGGCTAAGGTTTTCAAAACTTAATAAATCTACTATCTCATTATTATCTGTCATTTGAATAATAGGTCGCATGGCATATTCGTTATTTATAACAACTCCGAACCTTCCATTTGAAAGTTCAAGGCATGTATTAATTGGGTAAAGTTCAAGCTTATCTATAAAAACCCTTACGACTTCGTAATCAAAGGCAGTTCCAACTTGGCTCATTACTAATTCGACTGCTTCCGCCGGGGGCATAGGCAAGCGGTAAGAACGGTAGCTTGTTACTGCATCATATACATCGGCTACTGATATGATCTGTCCCCAAAGAGGGATTTTTTTACCGCTTAATCTATTTGGATATCCTGTCCCATCTATTTTTTCATGATGAGTTAAAACCCCAAGTCTAAGAGCCATATCTCCTATGTTCCATTTTGCAATAAACTCAGATCCTAAAGCGGGGTGGTTTTTAATAGTTTCAAACTCTACATCAGTAAGTTTTCCCGGTTTATTTATAATTTCCTGCGGTATTAAAATCTTGCCGATGTCATGAAGCATTGCGCACCGACCTAGCTGACGGACTTCATATCCGCTAAGCCCCATACTTTGACCTATAGATATTGAAAGAATGGCAACGCTTAAAGAATGGTGGTAAGTGTATTCATCATAACTTTTAATGCCTGCAATATGAACTAAAGAATTTGATTCATCTAAAGAATCAACAAGTTTGTCAACTACATCTTCGATTTCTTTAACAGCTTTGTATGCTGTTGTCATGTTCTCAGTCGTTTTACCCTCATTAGCTATGCTGAACATGTTGCGTATGCTGTCAACTGCCATTTCACGCAATTCATCATCAACAAGCGCTTCAACTTTAGGCAGCTCTATGTCGGGCTTTTTTGGGGGTTTTGGCGGGGATACTTCTTCTATATCTATTTTGGGCTTTTCGCTTTGTTTAGGCTGTGGAGGCTGGCTTTGCTTAGCAAGTTTCTGTGCTAAATCTGGATGATTATCTAAATAGTTGTCTGCTACTTTAACTAATGTATGAGTAACTCCATGCTCATGGAATCTTTCGATAGTTAAGTTAGAAAGTTTATCACCTTTTTTTGTCGAAATTCTTGTTCCTTTTTTTGCAATTAGGCTACCGTCTATAGCAGATATAATATCTTGATGAACAATCATGCCGTGTTCTATTTTTTCTATCGGAATCTGAATTAACATAGAATACTCGCTTCCTCTCATCACTCATCGTTAAAGCCAATCAAAGCGCAAGGGAGTACACTTTAATAGCCAAAAAATGCTTGCGAAATAATCCTTAAAACAAATAGCAGCGCAAGTATGTACATCATTATGCTTATATCTTTGTGTTTTCCTGTTGCCAATTTTAGAATTACATAACTTAAAACTCCGAAAATGATTCCTTCGGCGATATTGTACGTAAGCGGCATCATAATTATTGCAATAAATGCAGGTATTCCTTCGGTTAAATCGCTGAAGTCTATTTTAACAACATTTTGCATCATAAGAAATCCTACGATTACAAGAGTCGGGGCTGTTGCGAACACAGGTATAGCCGCAAATATCGGTGAGAAGAAAAGCGCAATACCAAACAAAACAGCAACTGTTAAAGCTGTAAGGCCTGTCCTTCCGCCTTCTGCAACGCCTGCCGCACTTTCAATATAAGTTGTTGTAGTCGATGTTCCAAGACCTGCACCAACAACAGTACCAACTGCATCAGACATAAGCACTTCTTTAATCCGTGGGAGCTTACCGCTTTTATCAGCAAATCCTGCCTTTTCAGAAACACCAATAACAGTACCGATTGTATCAAACACATCAACAAACAAAAACGCAAATACTATTGTTACAAATGTAAATAGGTCAATGTTAAAGCTTTCTGATTGAACATGTGAAAATGCCGATAAAATATTGTTTCCTGCTATTGATGGGGGAGCCGAGAAAATTCCTTCCGGGATAAGAGAAAACATTCCGGAATCATAATCCACTACATAGATTCCCGCTAATTGCAGTATTATACCGATTATCCATGTAATAAGGATGCTGAACAGAAGTGCGCCTCTAACTTTTAGCGAGAGTAAGACTATAGTTATAACTGTCCCCATAAGCATAAGAGCTACTGTTAAACTGCTGACATCACCGATGGTCACCGGGGCAGCAGGGACATTCATTACAACAAGCCCGCCGTTTACAAGACCTATAAAGGCGATAAATAAGCCTATACCTGCGCTAACCGCAAGTTTCAAATTTTTAGGAATAGCTTCAAATATCGCTTCTCGAATTTTAAAAAACGACATAAAGATAAACAAAATACCTTCAATAAAAACAGCAATAAGGGCTATTTGCCAGCCCCATACCAAACCGACAGTATACGCAAAAAATGCGTTAAGCCCCATACCGGGGGCAACCGCAAATGGATATTTTGCATAAAATGCCATCATTAACGTAGAGATAACTGTAGAAATAGCCGTCGCAGTAAAAACTGCGCCCCAGTCCATGCCGGTAACCGACAAAATATTCGGGTTGACTATTAAAATATATGCCATGGTCATAAATGTGGTAGTTCCGGCGAGAATTTCGGTTGAAACATTAGTTTTGTTTTTTTCTAGTTTGAATAATCTTTCTAACATGTGCCCTTTGCCCTCTTCCTAATTAATTCTTGTGTAGCTCCTATATAGTCCTAACCAAAAGTATCAAGCTATATTTATTTTAAACGATAATGCCGGGATTAACAACCCCATATTTTTGTAATAGTAGTGTTAAATTTTAGACAATTTGTGTTACAGCAAATCAATAACAATTTCAGCATCTTTACCACCTAAACCTTTAAGTCGTTCACCTTCCCTTTCAACAGCATCTTTAAGCTCATTATAATTCCGCATAATTTTATCAACCATGGCAACTGTCTTTTCCGTGTCAATATTTGAAGCATCAATGCAAAGCGGCATGTTTATGTAGTTCATAAATGCTTCAACCTTTGGGTCATAAACTAAGCCGATAATCGGCAAGCCTGCTGTTACTGTATAGATAAGAGCATGGAGTCTCATTCCTATTGTCAGCTTTGTGATGCTGATTATGCCCATAAGCTCACGCACGTTATATTCGTTTTTAAGAAGCACATGCTCACATTTTATTCCCGAAATAACATCTTTTGATATGTTGTCATCAAAAGGATGATGCATCGGTATAAACAGTGGGATAAGCTGATGCTTTGCAAAAAGTTCGTTGATAATTGCGGTAATTTTGAGAATAAAATCATCATCTTTATTCTTCCAATGCCGGATAGATATTGCGGCATATTTCTTTGTTTTATCAATTCCCTCCTTCGCAAGAATTTTATCAAGGTCTTCGCCGTCAATCGGCTGTATTGCAAGAACAGGGTCGCTCGACAAAGCAATATTAGGATTTTTAACGCCAAGCTTTTTAAGTTCTTCAAGTGAATCCGGTTCACGAAGCGTTATATAATCGCATATATCAAGAGCTTTTTTAGCCCTAAGCCGATTTTTCGCCTTAGAAACAGGTCCAATGCCGTTCGCATACATCATCATAGCCTGTCCGCAGCGTTTTGAAAGGAACATAAGCATAATGTAATATATGAGTGAACGGGTGCTTGTGCTGTCTTGAATTAAGCTTCCGCCTCCATTTAAGAGCAGTCTGGTCCGCTTCATAGACTTTATTATTTTGAAGATATTCAAACGGTTAATCGATGTAACATCATGTATTTCAGCTGTGGTTTTAGGGGTTCTTGACAAAACTACAATTCTAATATCCGGCTTTTGACTTCGAAGCCTGTCTATAATTGCGCTTAAGATAGCATCGTCACCGCTGTTGTTAAACCCATAATATCCGCTCATCATAACATCAAACATATTGCCGGTTTCATGTTCACGTTTTAAAATATCTTTGTAAATTTCGATATGCTTGTCCTTCATATCATCCGTTGAAAAGTTTTCAGAGGCATATTTATATAAATTTCCGCCGAGTAGCTGCTGTAACGGTTTGTTTTCAATAAAATCAAGCAAGCATCCCGCTATGCCGTTGTAGTCGCCTGCTTCGGCTAAAAGCCCGGTTTTACCTTGCTTTATCAGATCGGGTATTCCTCCGACTGCTGTTGAAACGGTAGCTTTGGACATTTTTGCACCTTCTAAAAGTGCATATGTAAAACTTTCGGAATGTGAAGTTATAACGTTTATATCAATTGCGTTTAAAAAGCTGTAAATATCGTTTATAAAGCCGAGGAATTTTATATTTTCTGATATTCCAAGCTTTTCAGACAGTGAAACAAGACTGGCCTTTTCTTCACCTTCGCCTGCAAGCAAGAAGATGACATCTTTATTTTTTTTGAGGACTTCTGCGGCGGCATGTAAAAAAATATCATGCCCTTTAACTTTAGCAAACCTCCCAATTATACCAATAATTGTTTTCCCATCTGCATTTATTTCGTGAGCTTTTAAAAAAGTTTCCTTGCTTAAATAAGTTACGTCCTCTGAAAAGTCAATTGCGTTATACACAGTATAGATATTGTTCTGATTAAATCCTCTGTTTGTCAACATTTTTTTAAAGCTTTCAGAGACGCCTATATAGTAATCAAACTGTTTAAGCGAAAGTTTATTAAGGCTTGTAAATAGCACTTTTTTATAAAAGTTTTGTGTAAAATCAAGAAGATAGTCGCTGTGAATTGTTGTAACCATTGGTGTTTTGATGTGTATTTTAAGCAGCGAAGCAATAAAATTAGCTCTTGCTCCGTGGGCATGTATAACATGATATCGGTTTGACCGTACAAGTTTTTTAAGTTTTGAAATTGCGCTTAAATCGTTTCTGTGTTTTTGCTTTATTAAAATGGTTGGGATATCTGTGTTTAACGATTCTTTATAAAATACGCCGTCGGTAAAACATACGACAGTTGCGTCGATATCTTTCGAAAGTGCTTTAAGTAAAGTAAGAACATGAGTTTTTGCGCCGCCGCTGTCGCCGCCGCTTATTAGATGCAATACTTTCATTTGTTTTCACACTCTCTAATCCGGATACACTTTGCTCCGGCACAAACTCCTATAACAATCCAGAACGTAAGCATAACACGAGGGTAGAACCAAATATATTCAACAAATCCCATAGCTAAAACGGCAATAAGCCCGGATGCCGCACCTATTGCATAATATTTAAGCTCAATGGATTTAGTGTTTATAGCCGTAACGGCGGCACCTTTTATCGTGGTAAACATTAAAACCACAAAAGCGATAATCCCAAAAATCCCTAGTTCAATCCAAATTTGCATAAATAAATTATGTGAATGCATAGCGGTCATTGCGAGCTCATGCGCAACTGACCGATAGACAAGCGCAAATGCCACCGGTCCCATGCCTATGCCAAAAAGCCAAAATCTTCTAATGACTTCCATAGAGCCTTCCCATATCCAAATACGGAAAATGCTTGATGTATCCCGCCCGATTGTCATAACACGAGCTACTATTTGTTCGGGTATGAATGGAATCCCCAAAATGCCTAAAACCATAAAAAACGGCACAAGCCTCTTATTTGCAAGAAGAACAAAAAACGCTGCACCAATAACCGCTGATAAATAAGCAGATCGGGAAGATGTTAAAACAAGGGCTAAAAGACCAACCGCAGCAGATCCCACAATTACAAGCCTTAAAAAGTCTGACTTTAAAGAAAAAACTGCCCCAATAATTATAGGCAAAATCATTATAAGAAACTCGGCGTAGTTGTTAGGGTTGTCCATTGTTGAATAAAGCCTTGCTGCCCCCATACTCATTGCGGTATCGATAAACTCTAGGCGAATTTCTATCCCCATATGAAGCCTATACATACCATAAAGTGCCGTAAAAAGCACAGCCGCCGCAAGAGCAAATACGATTAAACGCAAGTTCTCAATTGATGTTATAGCTGCCTGTACCAAAACGGCTATAACAACACAGGAAAGTAAAAACGAAAAAATACGGATACCGTCTCCGCCGCCAAATCCGGTGAACAAGCTTAAAGCGGCAATAAATGTAAAAACGATTACAGCCGCCGGAATATCTTTAAATCGGAATGATTTCCTAAATCCTGCGGCTACTTGAACCGCATAGATAGCAAGAAGCCCTGTAGCCCCTAAAAGCAAATAACCATTGCTCCAAAACGAATGAGGGACTATCATCGCAACAAAAATAAACAAGCAAACCGAATGTTCAAAAAACCTGCCCTTATGGTTAAGAACAGAACCCCTTATAATCCTTGCTGTTAAGCTGTTTTCAACATGCAAAACTTTGTAAAGCCATTTGAGCATATCGGAAAGTTTGCCTGTAATAAAGCCTACAAGCCTCAAAATGCAGCTTTCTTCGAAATAAGATATTTTGCTTTCAACACAGAAAAAAGAATAAACAGCCGTCAAAATAAAACTTTTCTTAAGTCTGGCTCCAATTCCTGCCATAAGCTTATAAGAAAAGCTTTGCTCATACCAACCGTTTAGCTTTTTATATATCGCATATATGAAATTCAAAAACAAGCTATGTGTCATCTGTTAAACTTCCCATCTAATTCCCATACATACTACAACATATTATTGTTGAGGAACTGCTTCAAACCCGGAAAGCCGCACGAAGAACCTGCTCCTGCCGGCACGGATTGTTAAAGTTTGTCCGATCGTATAAACATTACCGCTTATTCTAACGCCTCCGTCTTCAATTATTACGCCGGTTGCACGGGATACTATTTCAAGCGATGAAAAGTTTTCTGCTTCTGCCATAACCTGGTTACCCATTGCATCTTGAGTATGGATAATCCCTCTGTCAACATCAAAATCAATTACTCTTCCGAAGCTAACGTTTCTTTGATCATCCTCTACCAAGCCGCCCATTTCAAGGTTATCAACCGCAAAATCGGGGGACATTTCAGCGAAAAATGAAAGCTTTATCTCTTGTTGGTTCACTATCGGTGATACAACGCCGGGGCTTATATATCTAAGCCCAACATACCCGCCGACAAATACAACCGCAAGTATAATGAACAAATCGATTATATTTATTATCCCGAAAATACGTCCTTTTTCATCAATTAATTTTCTCATTCGTCTGTTGCCTCCGATTCGGATTCATTAGGTATCGGAAATAAGTCCGAATCCTTGTTTTTTGACTTCTTTTTCTTCTTGCTTTTAACTTCGTTTCCATCAATTAAGCTTTCGTACACATAAAACGTTTCCGCTATTGAAAATTCTGAATTAAACATAGTGCGTACCACTTCAAGGGCGTTTTCCCTTAAATAATCGTAAAGCTCATGATCAAACATCATATCATGCATTGCTTCCGCCATTGCTTCAATATCACCGTAATTAACGACTAAGCCGCAGTTTGTATCCCTGTTTACTATTTCAATGTTTCCGCCAACATTTGTAACGATAGCAGGAAGCCCTTTTGCCAACGCTTCGATTATCGCAAAGCTTAACGCTTCTTTTGATGAACTGTTAATGTAAACTTTTGCAAGCTTTAAAATCTCATCAGTGTCAGTTCTATAGCCCGTAAAACATACGTTATCAAAAAGCTCATTTTCCTCGGCAAATGCTTTACAATCTTCAAGCAAATCGCCGTCACCTACAAATATTACCTTAAACGGAAGCCTTGTTTTTTCCCTAAGAAGTTTGATTGATTCAAGAAGGAACAAGTTCCCTTTTTCTTCCGAAAAGCGGGTTAAAGTTACAAACACGAAGTTGAAATTTGTCATAATTCCAAATTCCGCTGCAATTTCGTTTGGATCTATGCTTTCATCGCCGACGATTTCTTCAGCTTCATCGCATTTAACGCCGTTATATATTACCTGCACTTTTTTCCGAGGGAATCCGTTTGCAATCATATATCGCCTAACTATATCGCACACAGCAATAGCCGCATCATCCCGCCTTGTCATAATGCTGTTCATAAGCTTCCATAAGGCGTTATTTTCAGCCGCAAAGTGACAGGTGAAAACAACTTTTGTTTTCGGGCGGAAAAGTTTTACTAAAAGGGCGATATAATGTTCTCTTTGATGTTGTGCGTGGATTATATCAATATCGTTTATCCGGCAATATCTAAGCATTTTTCGAACTGCACCAAAATCAAAGGGGTTCGACATTTTTATTTGAACAGGGGTTACTCCCAACTTTTCAAATTCAATGCCAAGCATACCGCCGATATTATAAATAAAATGGACGTTATGTTTTTCTTCAATTAGCCTTTCAGCGAGGTCGGCAATATATTTTTCCGAGCCGCCTTTTCCGGCAAAATTCATTAAATATAGGATATTCAAGGCAATGCGCCTCCGTATTCATAGGTAAGAGAGTGTTGAAACTCCCGATATCAGCATATCATCTGGTTAAAGTTTTTCTAAAAATCCGTTAAATTCTATATCAGATTGCAGCAATTGTCAAGGAAATCCCGCTATTTCGCTCTCATTTTTGTGTTTTTACTGCGTTCTAACGGCAATATCATCATAAAAATGTGATATTAAGTGAATTGCTTCATGCGTTTGTCGTGGCTTATTGCTTATTGCGGATTGCCTTCAGCTGCGGTATAATAATGAAAGGCAACGGTGCATAACCTCAGATTGAAGTGTAGCTTATGGATATTAGGAGAGATTTATATGTCAGTCACATTTGAAATGTTAAAAAAAGATGAACAGGTACGTTCATATATAAAAGCGGGGAACGAAGCACTTAAAGCACTGGGCTTTACAGAGCATTCATTCCCACATTTATTTCATACAGCGGAAACTGCCGCTTTTTTACTTAAAGAACTTGGTTATCCGGTTGAAATGGCAGAACTTGCTAAAATTGCAGGTCTTATGCATGATATCGGAAATATGATGAATCGGGTTTTACATGCGTTAACAGGCGCAGAAATTGCCAGAACTATTCTTGAAAAGCACGGAATGCCTTACGAGGATATAGGCACTATTTGCAGTGCTATCGGAAATCATGATGAAGAAACAGGCAGACCTGTTAACATCGTTTCTGCCGCTTTAATTTTGGCGGATAAATCCGACGTGCGCCGTTCCAGAGTTCAAGAAACGGATATGGATAAAATTATTGCAGATATCCACGATCGTGTAAATTACGCCGTTACCCGGGCAGATGTTAAAGTAAACAGCTCAAACGAAAGAACCGCAATTCGGCTATGCCTTGAAATTGATAATAATTTTACCCCGGTTATGGATTATTTTGAAATATTCCTGTCGAGAATGTTGATGTGCCGCCGTGCTGCTGCATTTTTAGGCGCAGAATTTGAACTTGTTATTAATGATATGAAGATAATGTAATTGGCATTAGGAGAACAAATGAGAAAGTTAATGTTTTGTAAAATTTTATCCGCTTTTTTGCTTGCTGCTTTATTAACAGGCTGTTCAAGAAGCGAACCGATTGAACCACCGCCTCAGCCTCCCCCGGAGCAAAGGCTGACATTCAGCGTTACATCGCTGCCGACTATAGACCCTCAACGCTTTAATTCGGATTCGTCGTATATCGTGATTAAAGGCTTTGCGGAGGGTTTAATTTCTATGGCAAACGGTGAAATTCGTCCGGGCGTTGCTGAAAGATGGGAATTTTCTCCGGATAATATGACAGTGACATTTCATCTGCGTCAAAATGCCAGATGGTCAGACGGAACGCCGCTTACAGCCAATGACTTCCTGTTTGCATTCCGCCGCTTAGCAAATCCGGAAAATGAATTTGAAAACAGGCATATGCTAAGCAAGATTGTTAACGGCACAGAAATTGCATTTGGTAACGGAGATATGCCAGTTGAAATGCTTGGGGTTTCCGCACCGGATAATCATACATTTATAATCAGGTTTAATACCCCTGCGCCTTACTTTATATATGCCCTTGATATGCCGATTTTCTATCCCGTAAGGCGGGATTTTGTTGAAAGATACGGTTATGAATTTGCAACATCGGCAAATAAAATTATAGGTAACGGACCTTTTGTTGTCGAGGAATATCTTTCAGACAGAAGAATACGTATGATTCCCAATGAGCATTATTGGAATCGAAATGCGATAAAACTTGAAGAAGTTACGATTCTTGTACTTGATGCAGATTCTGCCCTTTCAGCGTTCCGAAGGGGAGAGCTTGATATGATAAATATTCCCCTGCCACAGACGGCTGATTTTTTAAGCGGCGAATCTCGGTTTATGACTTCCCCTGTTAAGCCTTATATGGAGGGCGGGGTTGA
Organism: Defluviitaleaceae bacterium; assembly: GCA_009784685.1. Lineage (GTDB taxonomy): Bacteria > Bacillota > Clostridia > Lachnospirales > WRBF01 > WRBF01. The sequence continues at coordinate 12,632 of WRBF01000009.1, forward strand.
GTGGTTCAATATAAACACTGTAAGCGAAGATAATGTCATTCTCACGAACGTGTATTTCCGGCGTGCCCTTAACTTTGCGCTTGATCGTGAACTGCTTGTTGAAGAGGCAACGAATAATGTTCACTTGCCCGCTGTGCGTATAATTCATCCGCATGTTACCGGGTTTTACGATTTACATCCTGTTGATGTACTTGCTAAAGAAGCTGATGCAGTTCGAGCAAGAGAGTATCTTGTTGCGGCTATGGATGCGGTTGGAATAGCTAACACGGTTGATGTTTATATATCCGTTAAAGTACCGGATACTGCGGGAGCAAGGCGGATTGCTGAGCAGTCTAAAGAACAGTGGGAGCGGACACTTGGAATAAATGTTACTATTGAAGTTTTATCGACAAGGGCTTTGAATGATGCTTTTGAATCGGGAAATTTTGATCTTATCCTTGAACTTTTTTATCCGAGTTTTAACGATCCTTTTGCATATCTTGGACGTTTTGTATCGAACCACCCTCTTAACGGCGGACAGTTTTCAAATATACGTTATGATGCTCTTATTGTTGCTGCCAATATGTCACAGCAAGAATCTATCCGCTTTGCGGCTTTTGAAGAAGCCGAGCGGATTTTGCTTGAAGATGCGGCGGTTATTCCGCTTAATGTTAGGCAAAGGGCGTGGGCTATGCGACCTAATCTTAGGGGGTTTATTAGGTTTTACTTTGGGGCTCGGTCTGATTTTCGGTATGCGTTTTTTGAGTGATGGGGGGCAAACCTGTAACACGTGAATCTAATTTGAGCGAACACGCTCAAAAGCCCGTCATTGCGGGCTTGACCCGCAATCCTTATGCTGTGGACTGTTGATTCGCATTACAGGCGTTGTCGCTTTAATGCCTTGTTGGTGATTTTTATGACTTGTTGATCTGCTAAATTACACTAATTATTAAGAGGGCAGCACAGCAAAACTTGTAAAAACAAGATAATGGTAGTATAATAGAACCTCAGCGTTAGTTTTACAAGATAGACTGGCGGTTATTTATCAGGTTATCGAAAGGAAAAATCATGTTTATAGATCAAGCAAAAATCAGTGTAAAGGGCGGTAATGGGGGAAATGGTTGTGTTTCTTTTTACCGTGCTAAATACATAACTCATGGCGGACCTGACGGGGGCGACGGCGGTAAAGGCGGGGATGTTGTTTTTGAAGCAGATTCTAATTTAACGACGCTCGTTGACTTTAGGTACAAAAGATCATTTAAGGCAGAGGTCGGCGCAGATGGCGGCGGGCGGAATTGCTCGGGAAAAGCAGGTAAAGATGTCTTGATAAAAGTGCCGGTCGGTACTATAATTAAGGAAGCATCCTCCGGTAAAATAATGGTCGATATGCGGGCGGCGGGGCAGCGGATGGTTCTTATAAAAGGCGGTAAGGGCGGCAAAGGTAATCAGCATTACGCAACACCGTCAATGCAAGCACCGCGTTATGCGCAACGTGGTTTTAACTCCAAAGGTTACGACCTGATTTTAGAGCTTAAGCTTATTGCGGATGTTGGTATTATAGGCTTCCCTAATGTTGGTAAATCAACGCTTTTGTCGATGGTTACAAACGCAAACCCCAAAATTGCAAATTATCATTTTACAACACTGTCTCCTAACTTAGGCGTTGTTCGTACTCGAGAGCGGGATTTTGTAATGGCGGATATCCCCGGTCTTATCGAAGGCGCAAGCGAGGGTGCCGGGCTTGGTTCGCAGTTTTTAAGGCATGTTGAACGGACAAAAGTTTACGTACATGTGGTAGACGCCGCAGGTCTTGAAGATACTGACCCTGTTGAGGGCGTTAAAAAGATAAACAACGAACTTGCAAGCTATAACGAGGAGCTTATAAGCCGCCCACAGATAATTGCTGCTAATAAAATGGACATTTTGCCCGAAGCGGAAGAAAATCTAGCCCGAATCAAAGCTGAATACGAACCAAAGGGCGTGAAAGTTATTCCGATTTCCGCCGCATCAAATAAAGGGCTTAACGAACTTATAAACGCCGTAACTGATATACTTGAAACATTCCCCGAAGAGGTCGTCTTTGAAGCAACATTTGAAGAATATGACGATATTCAAATAACAGAAGAGCCTATAACCGTTGAAAAACTTGAAGAAGGTCTGTTTGCGGCATATGGTCCTAGTGTTGAAAAAATGTTTGGTTACACAAAGCTTGAAACAGAAAAAGGTTTTGCATTTTTCCAAAAATATTTGAAAGAATCCGGAATTGACGAACGGCTTAAAGAGCTAGGGATTCAAGAAGGTGATACAGTTAATATGTATGATTTACAGTTTGAGTATTTTGAATAAACTTGCTTAAAGGAGAAACTATGATTACAACAAAACAACGTGCTTTTTTAAGAGCACTTGCAAATAAAAAAACCGCCTCTTTCCAAATAGGTAAAGGCGGCGTAACGCCCGAAGTTGTTAAAGCAGTTGACGAATATCTTGAAGCGAACGAGCTTGTTAAAATAAGCGTTTTAGAAAATTGCGACGAGACGGTAAAAGAAACCGCTGAAATTTTAAGCGGCAGAACAAGATCAGATGTTGTTCAGGTTGTTGGGCGGAAAATCGTGCTTTTTAGGGTATCCAAGACCAAATCGGTTGTTGAGTTGCCAAAATAAGCAAAATGAAGATAACAAGGGCCAAAACATAAAAAGGTAAAACCGTAATAACACCGGTTTTACTTAAAATATACGCAAGCATAATTGCGATACATGCGATAATTAAAATCGAAAACATGCAAATCCCTCCGATCAAAATATGTAATAGAATCAGCTTTGAGGGATTAATATTTATATTGTATTCGCAAATCCGGGTTTTCGTGACCAAGCTAGATCATAGATATAAAGAGTTTCAGTAACGGCAATAAATATATAAACGCCAATCAAGAGTTAAAAAATAAACTTTTGTCATTGCGGGCTTGCCCTGCAATCTTGTGAGCACATTGAAATTGATGAGATTGCGGGGCAAGCCCGCAATGACAGTGGTTTCTTGATTCGTGTTATAACTATAGAACAAAGGTGGTAGTTAATTTTGGGTATAGCACAGTTATTTATTTGGATTGCAAGAGGTATAGCTGTTTTGCTTGTCGTAGCCGTGCATGAATACATAAAGGCAAGAGTCTCAACTAGTCTTGGTGACCCTAAACCGAAAATGCAAGGAAGGTTAACGATTAACCCGCTTAAACATTTTGAACCAATAGGGTTTATTATAATGCTTGTGTTCTTTTACGGTTGGGGCAAGCCGGTTGAAACTACGGCAACTTATTATAAGGACAGAAAATGGGGCACTGTTTTAACTTACACTGCACCAATTATAGGTTGTCTGGTGTTTGGGGGGACTGCTGCTGCTTTATATATGCTTGCTGCGCCTTTGTTCCTTGAATTAGTTATGTCAAGCGGGGTATTAGCAGGTCCTAATGCAGGAACTATCCTTCCGATAATGCTGCTTCCATTAACTACTTTATCTTGGATATCACTTTACAGCTTTACGTTCGCTCTTTTTAACTTAATACCCGTTCATCCGCTTGATGGTAGTAAAATATTGTCTGCGTTTTTAAACCCAAACCAAGTTATCAAAATGAATAGTCTTGAAAAAATATTTCTTATGATACTTGTGTTTTTAATAGTTGGCGGAATAGTAGGGAGGATACTTACCCCGGTAGCTTTGATACTTCGTCGCTCTATAGGGATTCCCATATAATGTTGGCACATTTCCAGCAGCTTGATGTTAAGCTAAGCGCATTTGAAGGACCGCTTGATGTTTTATGCCATTTGATACAGAAAAACGAAATAGATATTCATGATATCCCGATTGCTCTTTTAACCGATCAATATTTGGAATTTATTCAAAATATTGAGATAGATATTATGGAGTCTATGAGCAGTTTTATCGTAATGGGAGCTACTTTGCTTGAAATAAAATCACGGATGCTTCTGCCTCGTGCAGCAGCCGATGAAGAAGACCCGGAAGAACTTAAAAATGCGCTTATCGCAAAACTTATTGAATATAAGGCATTTAAAGAGATTGCAGGAAAGATGATGGAGCTTAAAGGTCATGATGATCTTATGTATTTCAAGGCATCTGATAAAAATGCATTAAGCAAAATCCGCTTAATTGAAAAAAATAATCGATCTCCCGGAACAGATTATCTTGAAGGCGTAGAAATAGGCTTTCTGTATAATACGTATAGAGATCTGTTAAAGCGCAAAAGAGACTCGGTTAATGAAGCTCATATAAATTTTAACAGTGTCGCAAAAGAGCTTTTTACGGTTAATGATAAAATTAATGCGATAGCCGCTATGTTGTCGGGCAAAAAAACTGTGTCGTTTAGGCAAATGTTTAACGGAAACGCTACAAAAGAGGAAAAAATTGTTACGTTTCTTGCTGTTTTAGAAATGATGAAGATGAAAATGGTTAATATAAAGCAAGATGTTATTTTTGGAGACATTAGCATAGAAGCTTATGCTAAATTACAAAGCACAAAGCACAAAGCACAAATATAAAGATTTAAAAGTAAGTAAATTGCAAATGATTCAAGGTTTTATTTGTGCTTTGTAATTTGTAATTTCATATTTTAAGCAAGGATGAGTAAAATGAGAACACTAGTAGTATCAGCACCACCGCATATATATGGCAGAGATTCTATCGAAAAGCGTATGCTTGATGTAATAATTGCGCTTTTACCTGTTTCTTTGGTTTCGCTCTATTTTTATAGAATTGATGCTTTTTTTGTAATTTCTGTATCTATTTTATCCGCAATGTTAGCGGAATTTTTATATCAAAAAGTAGCTGGAAAGCCTGTGACCATAAGTGATTTAAGCGCAGTTATAACGGGTCTTTTAATTGCGCTTAACCTGCCGCCCGGCGTTCCGCTTTGGCTGCCTATTATAGGGAGCTTTTTTGCCATTATCGCAGTTAAGCAGCTTTTTGGCGGTCTTGGGGCGAACTTTATGAACCCTGCTCTTGCCGCAAGGGCGTTTTTGCTCGCAGCATTCCCCGCTCATATGACTACCTGGACTTTTGCACCTGATGCTGTTACCGAGGCAACTTATCTTGCAATTCTTGCGGAAAATCCTTATTTTATACCGGAAACTGCTGATTATATGTCGCTTCTTTTTGGTAAAGTTGGCGGGAGTATCGGTGAGGTTAGTGCTGTGGCACTTTTAATAGGCGGGCTTTATCTGCTTATCAGAAAGGTTATAAACTGGCGGATTCCGGTGTTTTATATAGGAAGTTTTGCGGTTTTTGCTTTTATCTTCGGTCGGGAAGGGCTCTTTACCGGGGGGCATTTGCTGCTTTTTGAAATGTTATCCGGAGGTCTTATTTTAGGTGCGTTTTTCATGGCGACTGATTATGCAACAACTCCGATATCGCCGATAGGCAAAATAGTCATGGGTATTGGATGTGGGTTTTTAACAGTTATGATAAGATTTTTCGGCGGCTATCCTGAAGGTGTAAGTTATGCGATACTCATAATGAATATTTTCGTTCCGACGATTGATAAATATATTAAGCCAAACGTTTACGGGCGAGTAAGGAGGAAAAAAGCATGAAATTTGTGCTTAAGCCGGCTATTGTCCTTTTTATAGTTGCTTCTGCCACTGTCATTTTGCTCACTTTTGTACACAGTGCAACTCTTGAGCCTATTGCCGCCCAAGCTCGAAGAATGCGGGAAATTGCTGCTATAGAAGTTCTGCCCTTTGCTTCTATGATTGAAGAAGTTGAACTTGATGATTTCGATGGGATCACTAACGTATTCGTCGGTTTAAACGACGGGTTGGTTATTGGTTATGCGATAGAAGCCTACCAACTTGGATACAGCGGAAGAATAGACATAATGGTTGGAATTTCGGTTGAAAGTGAACAGATTACCGGTATAAGAATTTTAAGACATACGGAAACGCCGGGGTTAGGTTCGCTTGTAACAAGGGAAGTTTTTTATGGCCAATTCTATGAAGCGCCTTTAATGCCGCTTCGGGTTGTTAGAAGTGGTGCTGACGGCGCAGATGAAATAAATTCAATAACAGGAGCAACAATTACTGCTGTTGCCGTAACAGAGGCCGTTAATAGAGCAATAGAGTGGTACTCCCTGATAGGAGGCAGCTTAAGATGAACTATTTTAAACTGATAAAAAACGGAATAGTTAACCAAAACCCTGTATTTGTACAGGTTATGTCTTTATGTCCTTTACTTGCGGTTACAACTTCAGCGGTAAACGCTATTACTATGGGGCTTGCGACAACTGCGGTTCTGATTTGTGCATGCTTTGCGATTTCGGCTGTAAGAAAGGTTATTCCAAGCGAAATAAGGATAGTTGTTTCGGTTATTATTGTAGCAGGCTTTGTTACAATCTTACAACTTGTTATGGAGGCGTACCTGCCGCCTGCGATAAACGAATCGCTAGGTATTTTTATCCCGCTTATAGTTGTTAATTGTATTTTGTTCGCCAGAATAGAATCTTTCGCATCAAAAAATAAGCCGTTCGCCTCTGCTGTTGATGCACTTGGGATGGGTCTTGGATTTACTCTTGGTCTTTTTGTAATTGGCGTTATTCGTGAGTTTTTCGGAAGCGGAGCCGTTTTTGGAATTGAGCTTATAAGTGACACAAATTCGCATATGGTTATTATGGTTTTAGCCCCGGGAGCATTTTTTACACTTGGTGCGCTTATTATGATAATCCACAGCATCCGTAGGCGAAGAGGAGGCGTGGGCGTATGAATCTGTTTTTAATTTTAATTGGTGCAGCGTTGATAAACAATTATGTTTTGGTTCAATTTCTTGGAATGTGCCCATACTTTGGTGTTTCAAAAAAAAGCGAAACTGCGCTTGGAATGGGCGTTGCCGTAATGTTTGTAATGGTCGTTGCATCTACGATGACTCATCTTTTTCATCAGCATATTTTAGTGCGTTTTGAAATTGAATATTTGCAAACGATTGTATTCATTTTAATAATTGCCTCTATAGTGCAGTTTTTAGAGGTTTTTATGAAGAAAAACTTCCCGGCTCTTTATGCGATGCTAGGTGTGTATCTTCCGTTGATTACAACAAATTGTGTTATATTTGCCGTTACTATAATCAACGTTAACAACGAATACACATTAATTGAAGCAATTATAGAAAGTTTGGGTGCCGGGCTTGGTTTTACACTTGCGATAGTTTTGCTTGCTGGGATTCGTGAAAAATATAACAATAACCCGGATATTCCGGAAGCATTTGAAGGGCTTCCGATGGCACTTTTTGCGGCAGGGCTTATGAGCATTGCTTTTATGGGGTTTCAAGGGATAATATAGGGGTATTATGGGTCAAGTGAAAAATAAAATTATACTGTCAAAAGAATAAATTTGAGCTTGACATTGGTTATTTAGCTTGATATAATAGTCAGTGGATAGACTTTATCCAGTTTGTCCATATTGAAGAAAATTTGAAGCATTCATTAAGGTTTTTTCAAAGAAGATTTCGAAACACCCCCTCAGGTTTCGTTTCGGCATACTCTTCTGTTAAAGATATTTAAACCTTTTTGTTTAGGATTTGTTTTGATTTTTCTTTCAAGTAAGATTCCGAGACACCCCCCTCAGGTTTCGTTTCGGATCTTTTTCTAAGAAAGATATTGAGACTTTTCTACTTAGGATCTGTTTTGTTTTTTCAAAGAAGATTTCGAAACACCCCCCTCAGGTTTCGTTTTGGATCTTTTTCAGGAAAAATTTCAAGACTTTGCACCTAAGATTTCGTTTTCTGGTTTTCTTCTATCCTATTGCATATTATCAAGCACAAAAAGCCGCAAAGCTCCTTACCCCTTCATTAGGATCACAGCTTTGTGGTTTTTTGTGTTTGAATATTCTTTATCCGAAAATAATAACAAAAAATTTACTATATATAGCTGTTTCGAAACAGCTATAGAACGGAGGTCAAAAAATGTTAGAAAGTATGATTCATCCTGTTTTAAGCATTGGTGCTTTAGCAATTGCTTTTGGGGCAATTCTCGGATTCTCTGCTAAAAAATTTGCAGTTAAAGTTGACCCTCGTGTAGAGCAGGTAATAGCCGCTTTGCCGGGCGCAAACTGCGGTGGATGCGGTTTTCCCGGCTGTGCAGTTTTTGCTGAGCAAGTTGTTTCCGGGGAAGCGGCGTACAACGCCTGCCCGGTCGCAGGCGTTGAAGAGACCGCTGAAATAGCGAAGCTTTTAGGTCTTGAAGTGTCAGATTCAAGCAGAAAATCGGCTTATGTTAAATGCGGCGGGACTGATGATAACATAAAAAGAAACTATTTCTACGACGGACCAAAAAGCTGCGTTGCAGCATCTCAACTGGCATCCGGCGGGAACAAATCATGTTTATATGCCTGTATAGGTCTTGCGAGCTGTAAAAACATTTGCCCGTTCAGTGCAATTAAAATGGTGAACAGCGTCGCTTCAATTGACAGGAATAAATGCACTTCCTGCGGGAAATGTGTTACAGCCTGTCCTAAAAATCTTATTGAAATTGCGCCTGATAGGGCAAAGGTTCGGGTTATTTGTAATTCAAAAGATAAAGGTAAGCTCGTAAAAGAAAATTGCCGTGCCGGTTGTATTGGATGCCGGCTTTGTGAAAAACATTGCGAATTTGATGCTGTAACAGTCGAAGATAACATAGCTCACATTGATTATGATAAATGTACATTATGCCTTAAATGCGTCGATAAATGCCCTGCTAAGGCTATAAAAGTATGTTAAGTGTGATAAATATGCTGTTTAGGAGGGCTTCAAAATGAATTTGAGCAAGTTTAACCGCCGTTTTTACTCTTCCGGACCAACCCCAATTGAAAAGCTTGATAGGTTAAGCTCCGTTTTGGGAGGACCGGATATTTATATCAAGCGGGATGATCTTTTAGGCGTTGCCGGAGGTGGGAATAAAATTCGTAAGCTTGAGTTTTTGATGGCGGATGCACTTAAACAGGGTGCTGATACTATAATTACTTGTGGTGCGCCTCAATCGAATCATTGTCGGCTGACTTTGGCTGTTTCTAATAAAGAAAACATGCCTTGTTATTTAGTTTTACGAGGCAATTATGATAAGACCGCAGGTGGGAACAACCTACTCTTTAACATACTTGGCGCAGAGGGTATAATTCATGTTTCAAACGACAGCGACTTGAATATTGAAATGGAGAAACTTGCGGATGATCTTAGATCAAAAGGGCGCAAACCATACGTTATACCGCTTGGCGGCACTAACGAAATCGGGATGCTTGGTTATATATCATGCGCTCGGGAAATTTTACAGCAGACGTTTGAAATGAGTGTCGAAATTGAACATATGGTTTGTACAAGCGGAAGCGGTGGAACACATGGTGGGCTTTTGACAGGGTTTAAGACAGCGAATGCTGAAATTCCTGTTACAGGCATAAGCGTTTATCATAAAGCAGACCCACAGACATCCGCAATTCATGATCATTGTCAAAAAGCGGCAGATTTTCTTGGAATACATAATGAAGTAGCAATGGATGATATTATTGTTTTTGATGATTATGTCGGCGGCGGATATGCACAAGTTACGAAAGAAATGATGGAAGCCGTCCGTCTTGCTGCAAAAACTGAGGCGGTTATTTTGGACCCGGTTTACACCGGAAAAACTATGGCAGGGCTTATAGATCTTGTTAGAAAGGGGTATTTTAACAATACGAAGAGCGTTCTGTTCCTTCATACGGGCGGAGTTCCTGCTCTTTACACATACGCCAAGGATTTTTTGAATGATTAGTTCTGCCGCATATATCCTTCTTGCGATGTTAATAACGCTTCCGATTGCGACTGTTAAATTTTACAGTAAAAAGAACTTGCCGGGTATAATCCTTTGCTTTGTCATCGCTGTTATTGCATGGTTTTTAGGGCAATCTATACCTTTAGCAGGCGGGGCTGTTATTGGGATTTCAATTGGGATGATTTTGGCGAACTTCCGGAAATATCAAAATACTTTCAAGCCGGGAATTAAAGAAACATCAAAGCGTATGCTTCAATCCGCCGTTGTTCTTTTAGGATTTCAAATGAACTTTAGGGACGTATCAGAACTTGGAGGTCAATCAATAATACTGATTGCAGTTTCGATTTCAGCAGCATTATTGGCATCTTTTGCCGTAGGCCGGGTTATAGGCGTTACATTCAATGAGAAAACGCTTATCGGCATTGGAACGGCGATTTGCGGCGGTTCCGCAATAGCAGCGGCATCTCCCGCTATAAAGGCGTCCGACAGGGAAACAGCAAGCGCAATCTCTACTATTTTCTTGTTTAACGTAATCGCAGTGTTTGTTTGGGAATTTAATGAATATGAGCGATCTTCACTTTGGCATGTGGGCAGGATCGGCTATCAACGATACATCGTCGGTCGTGACCGCCGCATATTCTTACAGCGATACAGCCGGAGATGTCGCTATAGTTGTTAAGTTGTTTCGCTCACTTATGATTATACCTGTTACGTTTGCTTTGGCTGTTTACCAAGCAAAAAAGGACTCGATCGGTTTAGCAGGCAATGGATTCAAGCTATATAAGTCGCTTCCTTGGTTTGTTCTGGCATTTTTGCTTGCAAGCATAATCAATACGACAGGGGTTGTTCCAACTGAAATAACGGCGGATTTTGGAAAAACCGGCCGATTTCTAATAATAATGGCTATGACAGCTATAGGGCTTAGCACTAACTTGAGAGAGCTTATAAAAAGTGGCGGAAAAGCTGTTCTGCTTGGGTTTGTTTGTTCAGTTGCTGTTGCTGTTTGTTCGCTTTTGGTTGTTTTTATTATTTAGCAAGAAGTATCATTCAAGGCTTAGAATTACTCCATCAAACGTTTTTTAATCCGTATATCATCCCCAAAGAAATAAAACATTTCATAATTCCCAACAAATCTTGAAAAAATCCTATCCGAATATATTCTTTGAAGATCAACCTCAGACAAATTAGTTGAAATTACAGTTGATTTTCTTGCAAGCATTCGGCTGTTTACTATATGAAAAAGCTCTGTGCCTGTTATAACTGTGTAAAATTCGGATCCGAGGTCGTCTATTATCAAAAGATCAACATCCATAAGCATATTGATACGTTCAGCCATTTCTTCTGTTTTGTCATCCGAAAAACGGTACGCTTCAATGGCTTTAAACATGGCAGGTGCAGTGACGTATAATACATAATGCCCATCATCCATAACATCTTTTGCGATGCAGTTGCACATAAACGTTTTTCCAAGCCCCGAATCTCCGCTTAGAATTATGTTTGTTCCTTTTTGCATAAAGTTTTTCGTAAACTGAGAGCAGGCAGTATAAATTTTTTGCATGTTTATGCGCGGAGAAACGCCGATCCGTTCATTTTTTTTATCAGAATAAAGGTTGATATCGAATGTATCAAAGTTTTCCCTTTGCAAAACCCCTTTAAGGCTTGAAGCTTCATAATATTTATCAATCAGCCTTTGTTTATAACAGCGGCATTTGTTGTCACCGATATAACCTGTGTCCTCACAGGTTTCACAGTTATAGCGCAGTTTTAAAAAGTCGCAGGGTATACCATTTTTTTTGAGAATGTTCTCTTTTTCGGCTTTCAGTTTTGCTATTTTTGTGCGGATATCTGAAACAATATCGGCTGCGTTTGATTCAAAAGCCGCTTTTGAAAGGCGAATCCCGGACAGTAAAAGCTCTTTATCGATTTCTTCAACCCCGGAAATTTCGCTGTAAACTTTAATTTTACGCATTTCAAGCTCTTGTCTTGCATCGCTCTTTACTGCATCATATTCACGCATTATTTGTTTATGTATCGACTGGCTTTTCATGACAAAACACACCCTACAAAAAATTATTAACAATCATCCCAACGCCGATAAACAAGACTATAACGCCTGCGGCAATAAAATCCCTTGTCATGAACTTCATCTTCTTCATCTTTGTACGGTTTATATCCCCTCGGTAACATCTGGATTCCATAGCAAGGGCAAGCTCATCTGCACGGCGAAAAGCCGATACAAAAAGCGGAACTAAAAGGGGGACTATGCTTTTTGCTTTCTTAACAAGACCGCCGCTCGCAAAATCAGCACCTCTTGCCATTTGAGCCTTCATAATCTTTTGCATTTCTTCCACAAGTGTTGGAATAAACCTAAGGGCAATCGTCATCATCATGGCTATTTCATGAGCAGGGACACGGATTACTTTAAGCGGCCGCATGAAAAATTCAAGCGCATCTGAAAGTTTTATTGGCGAGGTTGTCAAAGTTAAAAGTGATGAACCCGCAATAAGCAGTATAAGTCTTGCGGCTATCCTGCCGGCGGCGGCAAGCCCTTCCGCTGTTACAGTTATGCGCCAAACAGAAAAAAGGACTGTATCGCCCTGAGTGAAAAAAATATTTAATATAGATGTGAAAATGATTATAAATGCAATCGCTTTAAGACCCTTCAAGACATACAAAATAGGCACTTTTGACATTATTATAATCAAAATCAAAAAGCTTGCGGTAAAGAGATAACCCCATACGCTTGTTACTGAAAAAAGCGATACAATGTAAGCCGTAACGGCTATAAGCTTCATCCTCGGGTCCAGATTATGCACTACTGAATTTTCCGGGTAGTATTGACCTATTGCTATGTTCATTTTGTTCTAACCCTCAACATTTCCTGAAGCAATTGATTTATACCAGTTAACGGCATCCATATAAGCGCTGAACACATCAGCAGCATCTATATTATGCAAAACTGTCAGTCTGTAAACATCGTTCCAGTCGGCTGTTTCATATTTATAAATAAGCTCAAGCACTTTTGCGTATTTTCCCTCTAGAGAAACAAGGGCTTTTTGTATTTCGTCAGACACATTGATAATTTTAAGAGCTTCAACCATTGGCATTTCAAGAACTGCATCAAGTATCGAAAACAATCCCATTAAAAACAGACTTGGTGCATGGATTGCCATTTCAAATGACGGTGCAAGGTTTTCCGCAAGTTTTGCACGCATAAGCGAAAGCTTTGTAATTTCATCAGGCTTATCGCTGGCAAGCATTTCCGCTGTAGCAGTTGTAACCCATTTTCTAACTTCTTTTTGCCCAAGCATTGCAACTGCATGTTGGATTGTTTTAATCTGTTGATTAAGACCAAGATATGGTGAGTTAACAAATTTCATTAGAGCAATCGACAAAGAAGGGTCTTGACCAACAACTTTAGCTATATCTCCAATATCGAAGTCTTCATCTCGGATAGTGTTAATTAATTGAATGCTGTTCACTTTAATGGGCGATATTGTATTGTATTCTTTAGTTGTTGGTACACAGAAAAATTTACCTTCAAACAGCGAAAATTTGGTGTATTTAACTTCATCAAATGATTTCATATCATCAACATCTGTTAGCACTAATTTAAGATTACCATATTTGTGGGAAATATTAGCCGCAGTTTCGTTATATCCATTCATATCCAGACTTAAAAATAGAAAATCACAAAGCTCCAAAACAGAATCCAAGCCCGAATAATCTTTTATATTTTCAAATGCAAACCTAAAGCCCAAACCTTTAAGTCTTTTAATGCTGTCTAAAAACACATCTTCTGTAGGGATATCTTTGCTTAGCAGGAAAATTATTTTTTCCGGAGGTTCAGAACATTGATTCTCAATATCTGTTAGCAGTGATAATTTATTTATTGGAACAAAAGTTTGAATGCCATTGGTAAAGCCTTCAAGCCCAACCGAATTAAGAAGCGATAAACAAAGAGGACTTGCTGCATCATCAAATGCGTACATAGGCTGTTCAAAAAAGTTAGCATTTACCCTTTTGTATCGAAAGCAATACGCAATAACTTCCATTTGGTTGTTTAACACAGGTTTTGGAATAATAAATAATTTCATTTCGACCTCTCCTCACATTTACCCTTCAGTGATAATTTTTTCAAGCTCATATAATGTTCTTTTAAGTTCTCCGTCTTTTTCCATTTCTTCTTCAATTTTGTTACATCCATGAATAACGGTTGCGTGATCTTTGCCCCCGAATTCAAGCCCTATTTTCGGGAAGGAAATATCGATTATTTTACGTGATAAATACATTGCAATTTGCCTTGGATGCGATATGTTCTGGCTTCGTTTCTTGCCGCAAATATCTTCTTTTGTTATGCCAAAATATTGGCATACTTCATCCTGTACAACCTCGACGGTTATAACTCGTTTCGCACGTTCTGTAATTAAATCTTTAAGCGAACGTTCAACAAGATCAAGCGTTATTTCGGTTCTTGAAAGGCGGGAATATGCCGTAACTTTATTAAGCGCACCTTCTAAGTCACGTATATTAGATGAAAAGTTTTTAGCTATAAACTGCATAACCGCAACAGGAATATCAACCTGGTCAAGCTCTGCTTTTTTTTGTAAAATAGCCATTCTAGTTTCAAAATCCGGCGCAGTAACATCAACTGTTAGGCCACATCCAAATCGGGAACGAAGTCTCTCTTCAAGGCCTTTTATTTCTTTTGGCGGTTGGTCGCTTGTTATAACTATTTGCCTATTAGTGTCATATAACGTGTTAAATGTATGAAAAAATTCTTCTTGCGTGCCTTCTTTTTCCGAAACAAACTGTATATCATCAACCAAAAAAACATCTATATCACGATATTTGTTTCTAAAGCTTTGGTTTGTTTTATTACGTATCGAATCAACAAATTCATTTGTAAAAGTTTCAGCGGAAACATAAAGTATTTTTGCATTTTGATCCTGCTCTAAAATAAAATTACCGATTGCTTGCATAAGGTGTGTTTTTCCAAGACCAACGCCGCCGTAAAGAAACAGTGGATTATATGATGTTTGCCCGGGAGCATTTGCAACAGCTTCTGCCGCCGCATAAGCAAGCTCATTGCTTTTGCCTCTGACAAATGTTTCAAAAATAAAGCGAGGTTTAAGATTCGCTTTAGAAGCAAGTTCATCATGACTAACGGGCTTAGGAGTGTCCGGGTCAGTTTTTTTATTAATATCTTCAATGGACACAATTTTAACGTTAAACGCTGCCCCCGTGACCATTTGGATGCTTTGGCTTATTTCCGATAAATATCTGCTTTCGATAGTTGCTTTGTAAAAATTATCGGTTGTTTGTAAAATAACCAATCCCTCATCAATAAAGATCGGTTCAAGTGTTTTTATCCATGTGTTAAACACAACGTCTGTTAAGCGCGTTTTCATAATTGTTAACGCTTCAGACCATATTATGTTAATATCTTCATTCACTTCAAAATCCTCCGAACTGCTATTTCATTAGCAAATGGAACGTATGTAGTAGGTCTTCAATTTATAGCTTGCAAAAATTGTCTTTACTAGGGTGTGTTCGATAATTCGCTTAAATCTGTGCAAATTGTTGATAACTATTATGAACAAGTAAAAATTTAGTTGGAAATCATTGCAAGTTCAATAAAAATATAAGATTTACATATAGTTATTCACAGATTTATTAACATCTTGTGTATAAAATATTGGGTCTAATGCCCAAAATCCTGTTAGAACTCATTCATTCACTCATTCAATCAGGGCAATAGTTTCAACATTCATATTTTGGCGAAATTATCGCCATACTTCTTAAGCTTTTTTGAAAAGCATAAAACAAGCTGCCTTGCCGCTTATTCGGTAAGACAGCTTGTTGATACTATGCAAAACTTACTGATCAATATCCTGATGCGTTCCATCTATAAAACCTTGAGAATTTGCAAATTTCTCGTCATCTTTTTTGATATTTTCATTTTTAATTGAGCTAAAATAGTCTTCAAGGCTTTGAATTTTTGAATAAATATTTTTTGTATTAACTTCGCTAAATTCGACTATATATCTTTTGACAAACGCCATATAATCTTCAACAAACTCATCCACAAGCCTGCGTTGTGAGTTAATAGAATTTTGGATATCGCTAACTTGTCTAAGTGCATCCAATTTGATTTTTTCGGCTTCAATAGTAGCCCTATCAATTATGTTGTCGGCAGCAATTTGTGAATTAATTATTGCGTTTTTAATCGCAGCATCTTTATCTTTGTATTCGGTAATCGTTCTTTCAAGCTTGCTGATATAAGCATCAACTTCTTCAATCTCATATCCTCTTTTTGTGATATTAAATCTATCAGACATAATTGCGACCTCCAATAAAATTTGCTATTTAAACTATAACACAAAATGATACTCCTTGCAATCCTTTTATTAGTCTGCGATATATGTTTTGAAGGTTAATATTATCGACAATTTATTAATACTTTCCCGCATTAAAAACACGCATAAAATCGCAGGATTTTTGGCACAAGGCTAGGAATCGACGACGACGTGTGCCCGAAGGCACACTAGAAGGAGATGACGATGTATTGTGTCAAAAAGACAAGGTTTTAAAGTGTTTTTAATTGTGGGAAAGCATAAGCATAGCTTGGAATTAAAATTTAGCTATTTCAATAATGACGTATATTAAATTCTGTAGTATAATACAATTTACCTAGTACAATTTAATTTTGCGGGAAAGAGGAATAAAATGAAAAAATATTTATCGGGCGTTGTAACAGGTCTTTTGATTGCTTTGGCGTTTAGCATTTGCCTGGCTTTTGCTCAAAGAGTATATATGCGTGTCAGCGGGGTTATTCCGCCGGAACGTAAACTTGCTGAAATAGTTAATATTCTTGAGCGGAACTATATTGGAGAGTTGGATATGGATAGACTGTTCGACGGGCTTTTTACAGGCTTTGTCTATGGTGTAGGTGACCCATATACGACATATCTTCCAAGGGCTGTTTTTGAAAGGTATATGCAAAACATCGAAGGGTCGTTCACGGGCGTTGGTTTATTTGTAACACCGGAGCCGGGAGGCAGCCGGGTGCTTGTACTTTCACCTATTGAAGGCGGACCGGCCAGCGAGGCGGGGATTCGCCCCAATGATTTTATAATCCAAGTTGATGGGGTTAATGTGTCGGGGGATTCTTTAGATCAGGCGATTGCGATGATGCGTGGTCCTTTAAACACAGAAGTTATACTTACAGTATTCCGTGAAAGCACAAATGAAACTTTTGACGTTACTATTTTAAGAAGGGCAATAGATGTTCCGTCTGTATTTCCGGAGATGCTTGAAAACAATATAGGATATATCAGAATAAGCAGTTTTGAAGGAACAACGGCTAGCCAGTTCAGAAATGCGCTTATGGATTTTACATCACAGGGAATGGAAGGGCTTATAATTGATGTTAGAAATAATCCCGGCGGGCTTTTGCATTCAGTTGCGGAAATAGCAGGCTTGCTTGTGCCGGAGGGAACTATAGTTTATACCGAAGACAGGCGCGGCAGAGAACGATCCTTTGCTTCAGATGAAAATTATCTTGGTATTCCTCTGGTTATTTTAGTAAACCAAAACAGTGCAAGCGCATCTGAAATATTAGCAGGTGCAGTTAAGGATCTTGGCGCAGGTGTCTTGGTCGGTGAAACAACATTTGGTAAGGGTCTTGTTCAGTCAATTTATAGGCTATCCGACGGAAGTGCTGTTAAAGTAACGGTTGCAAGATATTATACTCCAAGCGGCTTATCGATAAATGATGTTGGGATAGAGCCTAATTATATTGTGGTGCTTGATACAGAGCTGTCACATAGAATAGCTTCGCTTGAGCCAGAGGAAGATTTGCAGCTTTTGAAGGCTATTGAAGTTATTGGCTTGAAGATGGAATGATAAATTGTGAGGCTATTTGTTAATAATAAGCCTTTACAGCAAAAAGCCTCGCCCGGTTTAACGCCGGAAGCGAGGTTTTTTGTTTTTTCACTGCTCCTGCTAGCGCAAAACGCAAACGAGAAAATCGCTCGTTCGCTGCGCCATTGTCTGCTCCTGTTGGCGCAAAACACGAACGAGAAAACCGCTCGTTCGCTGCGCCATTGTCTGCGGATGAAGGGACTCGAACCCCCACCAATAAAGACAGGTTTCTAAGACCTGCGCGTCTGCCAGTTCCGCCACATCCGCATGATGTATTTATCCATCGGTTCGTATTATATAGTATTGCAGGCATGATGTCAAATAGATTTTTCGAAAAATGTTCCCGAAAAATATTCAAGGGAACTAAGTTTATTCTTTTCCCTTCTCTCTTTGCCGCTTAGTCATAAGCCCGCCTATGCGCCCGCTTTCCTTTGCAGTTAAGGATTTCCATCCACTTTCTTTAATTTTGACTGTAAGACCAAGCTCTTCTGCTATTTCATATTTCATTATATCCTGTGGCGTTAATTCCTTTTCTTTTTTTTGCTGCGGCAACATAATCATCCTTTTCTTATATGCTATAGCTGTTTCGGTTTTCAACCGAAACAGCTATATTATCATTATTCCTTAATTGCTGTGAATTTATGCCATGTATTATGAATAAACTAAATAGTATATGCATCGCATAACACCATCAAAGTCGGTGTATTTCGTAAGAACAGGTGGAGATTATGAAAAAATATATACCCGATAAATTCAAATATAAAGTAGTTAAGGCACTTGAGCTTCCGAAGGAGATTGTTCTTGACCTTCCCAGCCTTTCAATGATTGGCAACGAGGAGCTTTCGGTTGAAAATTATAAAAGTATAATTGAATACAAGCCGGAACTGCTTAGACTTAATACCAAAACAGGTATTTTGTATATCGAAGGCAAAAACCTTTGTTTAAAACAAGTAACACCAGACCAAATAAGGATAACGGGCTGTATACTCAATATAAAATACGGAGGTTTTTGACGATGCAATATATATGGAATTTTTTAAGAGGGTTTGTGCTAGTAAAGATAACAGGTCTTTCAGTTGAAAGGTTTATAAATGTTGCCGCTTTTAACGGCGTTAACATGTGGGATATTTTTAAAACCCGAGACGGGATTGTTATGAAAGTATCAGTTAAGGAGTTTAAAAAGCTTAAAGATGCCCGCAGAAAAACAGGGGTTAAGCTTAAAATTATTTCTAAAACAGGAGTGCCGTTTTTTCTTTTTAGGTACAGGAAAAGGAAGCTGCTTTTAGGAGGCGTTTTATTTTTCTTGTTTACGCTTTATTTTATGTCATCATTCATTTGGCTTATTGATATTGAAGGAACTGAAAGGATTGAAGTCGATGCAATTATTGAATCTCTTAACCGTGAAGGGCTTACAGTAGGCGCATTTAAAAATCAAATAAGCCCAAACGATATAGAAAATATTCTTCTTGAAGAATTTGACGATATTTCATGGGTCAACATACATATAAGAGGCACAAGAGCGCATATTACTTTGACTGAAATTTTACCAAAGCCGGAAGTAATAGACAGAGGCATTCCCACTAACGTAATAGCGAGCAAAAGCGGTGTTATAACAAGAATTGCAACATCAGCAGGTACTCCGCTTAGAAATGTTGGGGATTTAGTTCAAGTCGGCGAAATATTAGTTTCCGGCGAAGTTATCGTTAAGCAAGACGAATCAGGCGAGATAATAAATTTTGTTCATGCGGAGTCAGAAGTTTGGGCAAGAGTGAATTATGAGATAAATTTCCTGCTTCCATATGAGTACATTGAGAAGCAATTTACAGGAAGAACACGAAGAACTCATGATTTTATTATTTTCGGCAAAAAAATTTCTTTAATAAACATTGACAACTACTATACAAACTATGATAGAATTACAAGTACAAGACAATTAAAATTGGGCGAGAACTATCCATTGCCAATTATTACAGTGAGAAGAGAAGCTCGGGAGTTCATGCCGATAGTAAAAAGGCACTCTCCTGAACAGGCAAGGGAAACCGCAAACAGGATGATTACTTCAAGAATAATTAGAGAGTTCGATTTTGAAACCGATATTATAGACAAAATCGTAAACTTTACAGATACTGTAGAAGGTCTTCAAGTTGATGCGCTTATTACAGTAATCGAACGGATTGACGTACAGGAGGAATTGGAATACTAATGAACAGACAAGAAAAGTTACCGGCGATTCAAAGCAGTCTCCTTCCTAATGTTTTTGGAAGCCTTGATGAAAACATTAAAAGGATTGAAAATGCGTTCTCTGTTAAAATCGTAAATAGGGATGATGGAGTGCAAATTATCGGCGAAAATGCAAATAAAGCCGGTGAGGTTATGAAAAAACTTGTTTCAATTGCGGAAAAAGGGATTGAAATTACAGAACAGAACGTTACTTATCTTATACAGTCACTTGGTGACGAAGGATTTTCGGATGTTGAAAAGATAAACGATGACACAATATGCCTTGCAATGAACGGCCGCCCTATTCGCCCAAAAACCATTGGGCAAAAAAAATATATTGACCAAATACGGAAAAACACAGTTGTATTTGGCATAGGGCCTGCGGGAACAGGCAAGACATTTCTTGCAATGGCAATGGCTATTACTGCTTTCAAAAATGGTGAAATCCAAAGGATAATACTAACCCGCCCGGCTATAGAAGCGGGGGAAAAGCTAGGCTTTTTACCCGGTGATTTACAGCAAAAAGTTGATCCATATTTAAGACCGCTTTATGATGCTCTTCATGAAATAATGGGATCAGAGGCGTTTCTTAGAAACATGGAGCGTGGGCTTATTGAAGTTGCGCCGCTTGCTTACATGCGAGGCAGAACACTTGACAATTCGTTCATAGTTCTTGACGAGGCACAAAACACAACACCTGAACAGATGAAAATGTTCCTTACACGTATGGGTTTTGGTTCAAAAGTAGTAATAACAGGTGATATAACCCAAATTGATCTGCCGGACGGAAAAAAATCCGGTCTTAATGATGCTGCGCATTTACTAAGAGACATAGAAGGTATAGGTATAACACGCCTAACTGAAAAAGACGTAGTAAGACATCCGCTTGTTCAAAAGATAGTGGTTGCTTATGAAAAACAAAGAGCTTCAGAGGAACATCGTAAAACTAGGTTAATAAGGCATAAAAGCACCAAAAGTTAAAAAGCAAAGGACAAAGAAAGAAGCATACTTTCTTGTATCTTGAGTTTTGTATCTTGCTTCTTGAACGGGGTGAAGTTATGAAAGAGAAAACAAAAGACAATCAATCAAAAGGCACTCAAAGCACTCAAAGCACTCAATACTCTCAAAGTAAAAAAAATAACAAATTCAACGCTTTGCTTGCCGGCTTAGCTTGCCTTTTAACTTCGGGGCTTGTTATTTTCAGTGCTTATGCAAATTTGGGGTATGATCTTGAAATCGGGCTGCCGTCTGATAGGCGCATAATGGCTGATAGGCGAGTTGAAAACATTGTTGCAACAGAGGAAAATCGGCGGCTTGCTCAGGAAGCGGCGTACAGACTTGAACCGGTACGTGAGCGGGACGAAAGAGTCAGAGATTGGATCGAAATTGATATTGAAGAATTTTTTCAAGATGCGGACAGGCTAAGAGCGGAATGGGTTATTTTTAATACTGCGCCGCCGCCGATTGAACCTGATAGCAATATTGATAGCGCTGATAATGTTGATTTTGACGAAAATTATGCTGAAGATATCCCTGTTCCGGTTGTTCCGGATCAAAGAGATTTTGCATTTAGAATACCTATGTCAAGTACATCTTCAGAAATTTTGCTTACTATGGATGCCGGTGCGTTTATAGAATTTCAAAATAAAGTATATGAAGTAGTTGGAGCAACGCTTGAAAGAGGTATAGTAAATGTAGGTGAGATTGAGCTTCATGCTTTAAGAACTGAAATTAATAATCTGGATATTAATGCGGACACAAGAGAACTGTCTTTTGAAATAATAAGCACGTTTTTAAGACCAAACTTAATCGAAAACGAAGAAGAAACCGCCGCTGCTCGTGAAAGACGGGCGCAAGAATATGAGGTTATTTACTTTCTTCAAGGTCAGACAATAGTCGATCAAGGTGCAATTGTATCGGAAGAAGCGTTTGCTGTTTTAAATGAGCTTGGGCTTTTAAGAAGTGCAAGCGAAACAAATATAATACCCGAAATAGGTCTTATTGGGATAGTTATTGCTGCTTTTGCCATCATAATATCTTATTTCAAGCTGTTTTATAAAAATTTGGACACTTTTGGAAGGAAAGAGGGCTTAGTTCTTTTTACAATTTATTTGATTACTGTTTTTGTAACACTTGGCGTTTCATCACTTCCTTATTTTGCTGTACCTATACTTGTTGCGACTCTTCTGATAGCTATTTTAATAAATGGCGAGCTTGCGCTTATACTTAATTTATTTATTACTGTTATTTGTGCTTTGATATATGGAGGAGACATACGGTTTTTGCTGTTTTTCATAATAACAGGGTCGTTTATAGCCCTTTTATCAACGTACACAACCGAAAGAAGCAAAATAATATTTGCAGGGATCATTTCAAGCTTTATAAATTTTTCCGTGGCAATTATTGTTATGTTTGTTTTTGATAGAAGATATCAGCTTGATTCGCTTTATTTCGCACTGGGAAGCGGAGCAATGGGTATGGTATCTGTAGTTCTTGCTATGGGTACTCTTCCAATTTGGGAAGTTACTTTTGGAATAATAACGCCGATAAAGCTTTTAGATCTAGCTAATCCAAACAACCCGCTTCTACGCAGGCTTACGATAGAAGCTCCGGGAACATATCATCACAGCTTGATTGTCGCAAACTTATCAGAAACTGCCGCTTATGACATAGGTGCAAACCCTAGCCTTGCAAGAGTTGGGGCGTATTATCATGATGTTGGTAAGCTTAAGCATCCGGGCTACTTTTTTGAAAACCAGGTAGGACCAAACCCTCATGATGATATGAATCCAAGGTCAAGCGTGCATGTAATAATTTCGCATATAACATTCGGTTTGCAGCTTGCGTCTGAATATCGTATGCCAAATCAGGTTAAAGATATAATAGCCCAACATCATGGCAACACGCTTATTAAATTCTTTTACTTTAAAGCGAAAAGCCAAAGCGGGGATGAAGAAATCCCGGTTGATGATTATCGCTATAATTTCCCAAAACCACAAACAAAAGAAGCGGCAATTGTTATGTTGGCAGACACAGTAGAAGCTGCCGTTAGGTCAAAGCTTAACACAGTTAAAGATTCATCGGAAATAGAAGCTTTCGTCCGTGAACTTGTTAAAGATAAACAGGATGATGGCCAGTTAAGCGAATGCCCTCTTACGCTTAAAGATATGGAGATAATAATAAACTCATTTTTGCGAGTTTTTAGGGGAATGTATCATGAAAGAATACCTTACCCTAAGCAGGAAGATACATCGGATAAAAAGTAGATGATATTTGTGAGCTAGTAGAGGCAGCACGCCCCTAGAGCGTGTGGACACAAGGCGGAATGCTCAAGGCGTGTCTACAAACTGTTAGAAAAGGATTGAACTGATGGAAATTATCATAAATTATGAATCTTATGAAGGTTTTGACGAAAAATATATAAATCTTATAACAGCTGCGGCAACAGAAACAGTTTTATTTGATGGACGCATAAAAAATGCTGAAGTAAGCATATCTATAGTAACAAGCGAAGAAATTCAGAAGCTTAACAAAAAATATCGGGGTATGGACAGTGTGACGGATGTTTTGTCGTTTCCGCTCCATCGTGATATAGTCTCGAACGATACCGATGAAATTACTATTGGTGATATAGTTATATGCCTCGATAGAGTTAAGAGTCAAGCGCAGGATTACAGACATTCTTTCGAGCGGGAACTTGCGTTTTTAACCGTTCACGGAGCATTGCATCTTTTGGGTTATGACCATATTGCAAAATCAGATGAAGATGAAATGATTTATATGCAGCATAAAATAATGGAGAAGCTTAATTTGCAAAAACCAAAACCTTCTAACAAAGCTAAGCCTGTTAACCCTAAAAAGGGAACAGGATCGGTTTCAAAAAGATCAAAAAATAGAACACGGTTTATTATGTATACAGTGATTTTTGGATTCATAATAGGCGGGCTTGTTTTTGGCATGGACTTGCTTTTAATGCGTGAAACTGAGCAGGTGATCGCTGTTATACAAGAGCCGATGCCTGTATTTATCCCGCTTCCGCCGGATCCGGAACCTGAAGAAGAGCCTGAAGAATGTTTTGAAGGTCTGTCAAGAAGCCATTTGACAGGTCTGTTCATTGATGAAGAAGCGGCAGCTCGGCGTCCTTTTGCCGTTACAATAAACAATATGCGTCAAGCTCTGCCTCAAAGCGGAATATCACAGGCAGGTATAATATATGCTGTATTGGCAGAAGGCGGAATAACAAGGCTTGTTGCCGTGTTTGATGATTTTGAATCGGAAAAAATAGGTCCTGTCCGCAGTGCCAGAGATTATTTTTTGAGCTTTTCTTATGACAACAGCGCAATTTTCGTGCATCATGGCGGAAGCCCTCAGGGTTATGATTTAATAAGACGCTTAGGCAGCGACAACTTAGACGGGATGCGGCTTGAAGGCAGTGTCTTTTTTAGAGATCCTGATAGATTTCGAGTACCCGCAATGCGTGAACACAGTTCTTTTACGAGCTCAGAAAGGCTTATAGAAGCCGCTGAAAGATTTGAAACATTACTTCCACATGACTTTACCGGCATGTTTGATTTTTATGAAGAGCCAACAACTCCAACCGGAGCACAGCCTGCAGACGAGGTCATTGTGCCATTTTCAACATCATACCCTATGACATTTATATTCGATGCAGAAACGAGATTGTACAGTGTATTCCATCGGGATAACGCGCAAATTGATGCTGAGACGGGTGAACAGCTTACAACAACAAATATTATCGTAAAGCTTACAACGCTGTCCGTTGTATCGGGAGATACTGAAGGCAGGCTTGATGTTGTTGTAACAGGCGGCGGGTCAGGATATATTATAACAAACGGAAGCTTTGCGCCTATTACTTGGCAAAAGTCTGAAATTACAGGGCAAACACAGTTTTTTAGCGCAAACGGCGAAAGGCTTAGAGTTAATGTTGGGCAAACGTGGATTTGTGTGCATAATGGGCGTGTGGAGTTTAATTAAGGAGCCTAAATATGTTTTAAATTATAGGAAAAGACAGATGGAGAACGATTTCACATTATCGGTTAAGATATTAGCTTTCGTGAACTTGACGTTTGTTACTGTTATCACGGCAAAGATGGCGAAATAATCCGAATAATATCGGCAAGAAAAGCAAGCAAAATTGAAGTTGGTTATTATTACGGGAGGATCAAATTATGAAAACTGAATTTACCATTGATGAACTGAAAAAAGGAGTAAAAAATCCTTTTTATGAGAAATTAAACCGAGAGGTTGTAGGATGTGTGCTGTGAAGGGTGTAAATAACACTTAGCTAGTTGGCAATCAATTTGTTTGTTAAAATGACGATCATATCTTTACACTGGCGTTATAATAGAATATAATAATGGGGAGGTGATTATAATGGCAGCAGCTAAATCAAATGTAAATGTAAAAATTGATACTATAGTGAAAGAAACAGCCATCAGGCTTTTAGACCGCATGGGTATTGACCAGACTACAGCTATTGATATGTTTTACAGACAAATCATTGCCGAACGACGTTTACCGTTTCAGCCCATTGTTGCCCCTATGTTAGAGGAGCAACTTGCAGCGGCGATAGCCAAGCGAAATATCCCGAGAGTGAAACTTGAAGCAGACGAAAACGGTTATGCCATTGTGGACAAAGATAAACATCCAGAAATTTACGATTGGTCGGTGAATGGTTGATGAACCTATACGACATTCATATTGCCTATGTTTCATGGGGCGACGATGGAAAACGTCGTCCTATTTTGGTGTTGTCCTCTGACCAAAAGGAAGTAGCCGTTTTTCAGATTACTTCACAATATGACAACAAAAGTGCAGCCATT
Source organism: Defluviitaleaceae bacterium (assembly GCA_009784685.1). Taxonomy (GTDB): domain Bacteria; phylum Bacillota; class Clostridia; order Lachnospirales; family WRBF01; genus WRBF01. The sequence continues at coordinate 38,372 of WRBF01000009.1, forward strand.
AAATCACAACTTATTCCAATTGACGAATGGGCGCAAGCGGGACTTGCGAAGCAATCCTATATAGATATTGGTAGAATCGTTGAGTTGCCGATAACGGCTATTCAACCAATGCGTGTTGGTAGCTTATCAAAAGATGACTTACGAAAACTTATTGATGCAATGAATCAATAACCCAAAGGGCGCACTTATGTACCATAACGAATGTGGTACGTGCGTAAAATTTTTATTTGCGGAGGTAGCACTATATGATTCCTAGAGATTGGATTTTCCTTTTAATTCCTATATTTTTAAATGGAGTTTTGATTTTTGCACTTCAAAAGAGATTCGAAAAGCGACAGTTTAGTAACGCAATAAAGCATAATCATATTTTGGAGCTGTTACGCAGAATAGATGAGGCACTGTCGGTAATGTATGATATTCGGATTTATTCGCATAACCGCACTGAAGACCCTTCGTATGTTGATAATTTCGTTGAGAAAATTAATACGTTGCATAATAAAAATATTGATATATATTTTTGGATGGAGCAAAATGAAAACACGTTTCGCTTTGTGAAAAAAGAGACAGCTGACCTAAAGGAACATATAGATTGGTTTTTTGATAATAAGCAAGGCATGAAGGAGGCAGATATTGCTATTAAGCTCGAAGAATTATTCAAAGCTTTGCAGGAAATTAAAGCTGTGTGCGAAACTGTTAAGCTATAAGGAAGTAAGATTTTGAGTTGTATTTATAGTGGCAGAATTGATATGATTGATATGTTGGGGCGAGTATATGATGAGCATGAGTTATTTATTTATTTATCAAGTCATACGAGAAACTGCAGCAATTAAAAAGAGGGTTTCTAAATAGTATAAGCATTTTCTGTGTTATTTCCACTCTTCACAGCACAACTCATAGTAGCTGTTAGACGAGAGGATTATGAAGTATTTTTGGATGCTGCTAAACTAAATGGTGAAAGGGTAACACCTGAAGACATTATGAGGCGTTGCTTGGCTGACTATGTTAAGATGCTTAAAGAACATGAGGCATAGTTATATCTAGGGTGTGTTCGATAATTCGCTTTCGTTAGATTTTTGAGCGTTTTTTCGATAAGTGCTTTTGCGGAAAACTGCACATACCCAAAGGCACGTAAGGCTTTTCCGCAAAAGTGCATAGCGGAAAATAAGCCGAAAATATGACGGAATGGAATTATCGAACACACCCTAATAAAAGGAAATAAAAAGCGGCATATCGAATGCGGGGTTTAATGTCTTGATAGAAGTAAAAAGTATAACGAAAAAATATGGAGAGTCAATTGCTATAAAAGACATAAGCTTCTCTGCAAAAAAAGGTGAAATAATCGGGCTTTTAGGTCCAAACGGTGCCGGAAAAACGACAACTCTTAATATTTTAACCGGATATTTAAAGGCGATAGAAGGAACGGTTTTAATAAACGGTATAGACATAAATAATGAACCTGAAAAAGCAAAAGCAAACATTGGATATTTGCCGGATATTCCACCCCTTTATCCCGAAATGACTATTTTTGAATATCTGAAATTTGTTGCAGAGCTTAGAGGTGTTAAAAAGTCAGAAATCAACAATGAAGCTGATAAAGTAATGAAGCTTACAAAAACAGAAACTATCCCGGACAAGTTGATTAAAACACTATCAAAAGGTTACAAGCAGCGTGTCGGGCTTGCTCAAGCGATTATCGGCAGCCCAAAAATAATCATATTAGATGAGCCGTCATCAGGGCTTGATCCTAAACAGATTATTGAAATGCGTGATATTATAAAAACCCTTGGCAAAAAACATACTGTCATACTGAGCTCTCATATACTTCATGAGGTTAGCACAGTTTGCGACAGGATAATAATTATAAGCAAAGGCAGCATTGTCGCATCCGGAAGCATGGACGAGCTTTCCGAGAGGGTTTTAGCGGGAAGCAAAATATTTGTTAAAGTAAAAGGAAATTTTAACACTGTTAACTCAGCGTTTGCCAAAATAGAATCTGCATCTTTTGCCGTATCAAAAAATGAGAAGAACGGTATATGTGATGCAGTGTTTAAGGGAACAACTTCCGAGGCTTTGCGGGAAAAAATATTTGATTGTGCGGCACAAAACGGCTTGAAGCTTATTGAACTTACGCCGATAACTATGTCTCTTGAGGATATTTTTCTTGAGGTTATATAAGGATAAACGAAAATGAAAACAATAATTAAACGAGAGCTCCTTTCATATTTCGCAACAATGACCGGGTGGGTTTTTATTGGTCTTTTTGTATTTATGTCCGCTGTTTATTTCTCAATTATAAACGTACTTGGGCTTTTGCCTTATTATAATTTAACACTTCAAAACAAAACAATAATGTTCATGATATTTGTTCCTGCGTTAACTATGCGCTTTTTTGCAGGAGAGGCAAGACAAAATACTGACAAGCTTCTTTTTACGCTGCCTATTAGTGCCGTGGAAATTGTTTTGGGTAAGTTTTTCGGCGGGGTTTTACTGTTTCTTTTTGCACTTGGCTTGACACTGATATTCCCATTTATTCTATCGTTTTTTGGAACTTTGCCCGTTGCGCATATCGCAGGAACATTTATTGGGTTTGCGCTTGTTGGCTGTGCGTTTATTGCAGTTGGGCTTTTAATTTCGGCAGTTTCAAACAGTCAAATATTATCCGCTATAGGTACTTTTTGCACAATTTTATTTCTGTTTTTAGTTGATGTTGTTGTATCTATTCTTCCATCCGGTGAACTTGCATCTGTTATTTATGCTTTTGCGCTTGTTATAATAGCAGCTGTGTTGTTGTATGCCTTTACAAAGAACTTCTACGCCGCAATGACAACAGGTGCAATGGGCTCTTTTTTAATTGCGCTTACTTATTTTGCAATGAACGATATGTACACAGGGCTTATTACAAGAAGTTTCAGATGGCTGAGCATCATGTCTCGCTTTGATAACTTCTCAAGGGGAATCCTTAATATATCAGATATTATATACTACATTACATTCGCCGCCGCTTTGGTTATTATTACAATAACTGTTGTAGATGTGCGGCGAAATGAAGGGTAAAATAGAGCGAATATGATTAGAATTTTAAATAAATTTAAAAATCGAAAAATCGCTTCAAGGCTCGCATGTTTAATTATAATACTCATTTTAGCGGCAACAAACATAGTGTTAACGCCCTTTAACCTTTCTTTTGACCTAACCCCCGAAAGAAGATACACACTTTCAGACCAGACGATAGAAATAATACAAAGCCTTGACCAAGAAGTAACAATTTACGCTTTATTTTCAGAAAACATGTTTCATTCATCCCATTACGATACTATAAACGAGCTTTTGGCACGGTATAACCGTATTGCACCCAAAATATCTTTAGAATACAGAGATCCGGCGATATTCCCACAAATAATCGAAAGATTCCGTTCCGATTCCAGACTACCGGAAGGCGGCGGCATAGTTGTTGAAAGCGGAGGCAGGTTTCATGTTATATCTCCTGCGGAACTGATTGTGGTAGATCACATGTTTGACGGAGAAACATTTATTCCATTTATTTCAGAAATAACCGTCGAGCCGCAAATAACAAATGCAATTTTATTTGTAACGGGCGACAATGCGCCTGTAATATATCATATTGTGGGGCACAATGAAACACCGGTGCCCACTTCTTTAACAGAGCGAATAGAAGCATCAAATTACGAATTTAGACAGCTTGACCTTTTAATGATCGGGGAAATACCTTCGGATACTGACTTGCTGTTTATAACAACTCCGGGACGAGATTTTGCGCCGCTTGAAAAAGAGTTAATAATCGAATATATTAAAAACGGAGGCCGGATTTTTGCCGCTGTTCAAGGTGCATTTGCAAAATGGCAGATATTTGATGAAATTTTTGAGGCTATGGGGATTAGTTTTGATAATTCGCTTATCGTTGAGCAAGGGGCTAATAACCATTATCCGGGTATGAGCCCTGTTACGATAATACCCGGACATCCGGAATTTTCAACAAACGAGATTGTACAGCATATGATAAGCCGGAATGCGCTGACAGTTATGCCAAACTCAACAGGGATTACTGCGCTTGAGACGGATGATTATATATGGATAGAGCCTTTACTTATAACGAGTGATGATGCCTATGGAATTACAGATCTTAATGCACAAATAATTGATTTTGTCGACGGCTATTTAGAAGGACCGTTTAATGTAGCTGTCGCAATAACCAATTTTGATACAGGTTTTAGAGCTATAGTCATAGGGACGGATACCATTTTAGACGAGGTGTTAAACGCCGCAATAGTCGGCGGAAATTACGAATTTATCCTGTCGGCAATTAATTGGACACAGGATAGAGAGAATAATTTATTCATATTGCCTCGCAATGCGCCGGATATTTATGTGTTTATGAATCAAACAACGCAGGCTGTTCTTGTTTTTGTGTGCTTGCTTATTATCCCGGCTGTTATATTTGGTACGGCGGCAAGTTTTGTTATCCGTCGGCGTAAGATTAGTGAGCTTCAAGATGATTAACCCCGCCTACGGTAAAAAGGGGAAGCTGTAACCATAAAGGGATAATCTCCCTTAATGCAAGAACCATATGATTAAAGAACATGCCTATTATGGCTGCCCATTTCAATTAATTATCCCCCAAAACTTCAAATTCGAAAATAAAATATTCATCTTCCAAAGTAATAATTATAGGGAAACTGCCCGGAGAAGTGTTGCTTCCTACTACCCAATTCCATATCAAAAGACCATCGCTGTCCGAAATTTGATCGCCCAATCCTGTTGCTACGCTATATCCGGAAGCATATCTTACTCTCAGATTATAAACCGTTTCCGGCTGCCCTGTAATTCGCACTACAGCTCGCTCTCTGGGAAGTAACTGTGAAGTGAAGTATACTGTTTGGGCTGTGCCTTTAGAGCCTATAACCTCCAAGCGAGTTAACGTTATATTGTCGTGAGTATGCCGGAGATTTAAAATAGCGGTTGGGGGATCACTCACCCAATCGACATCAAAACCTAGGATGTCGCCAATAAAACGCAAAGGTAAGAACGTTCTGTCGTTTAAAATTTTAGCAGGTACGTCAAGCTCTACTGCTTCACCATTAACAATTGCCGTAGTATCATCAATAGTCAATAAAATAGTGGTTTCATCATGAATTAAAGTTACTTGCCTTGTTTCGCTGTTCCAATCAACATCACCGCCAACCGCCTCGCCAACAGCACGAACCGGTAAAAGGGTTCTGTCTTCTATAATAATCCCGGTTGTTTCTAAATAATCACCGTTAACCAAAACCCGAACTTCTCTTGCTAAGACAGTTACAGCATTGGCTGTTATAAGCATAAAAGTTGATAATATAATAAATAATGCTTTTTTGTTCATTCGTAAGTACCTCCTTAGGGCATTCCCGATAGTGGGAACGCACCCTAGGGCGTGTTCCCACTATCTGAAACGCTCATCTTTTTGCAGGTTTTGCGCCACTCTTCGTTAAAAATTCTTGAAATACGTTCAGTATTTTTGCAAATTTTTGCCTCGATTGACACAAAACCTGCTAAAAATCTGTGCATTTCAGATAGTGGGAACGCACCCTAGGTTGAATATAACATATGTGTAAATAATAATCAAGAATTGTAGCCAGCAAAAAAACTCTAAATAATTTTCAAAAACTACTTGACGTGACGTAGTAGCCATGGTATTATTACTACTATGTTAAACGTAGTAATAATTAAAAGGAGGTGTGCTTCTTGGGTAATGCCGCTATAAGCAGTGATGTAATCCGCGGATACATTGATGTTATGATATTAAGAGTTTTAACCGACGGAGATTCTTACGGGTATGAAATATCTAAAAAAATTACTGAAATTTCCGAAAATTCTTACTCGATGAAAGAAACAACTTTATATTCAGCATTTTCTCGTTTGGAAAAACTAAATTATGTTCGTTCTTACCCCGGTTCTTATTCCGGTGGGCGTGAAAGAACATATTATGCTCTGACCGAAGAAGGGCTTGAATATTACAGGCAAAAATGCTCTGAATGGTCAGATACAAAAATATTGATTGCAAAATTTATAAAAAAGGAGATATAAATAAAATGGAAACGATTAAAACTTATCTTGATAATATTTTTACGGCATTCCCCAAAAATGAAAGAACAGAATCATTAAAACGTGATATTTTAGCGGGGTTGGAAGAAAAATATAACGACTTATTGCGTGAAGGTAAAAGCGAACATGAAGCAGTTGGAAGCGTAATTGCTAACTTTGGAAGTATTGATGAAATTGTTGCCGAGCTTGGGATTGAACCAATTAAAGATGATAGAGAAGATGTTATTGACGTATCAAGCGAAGATGCCTTTGAATATTTATCAAAAACAAAGAAAAACGGCATTAAAATAGGTCTTGGGGTTTGGTTAATTTTAACAGGTGTTGCAGGGCTTATTTTAATAAGCGGAAGCGGAATTGAAGCTGCGGATGCGGCAGGAATTTCTGTTTTATTTACTGCAATTGCAATTGCTGTAGGGCTTTTCATTTTCAGCGGGCTTGGAATGAGTAAATATGAAGAATATGAAGAATATGACATACGGCTTGATGCTAAAACAAAAGAAGAAATTGAACAACAAGCCGCCGGATTTTTACCACGCTTTGCTATTCAAATAATTATAGGTGTTGCACTTATACTTTTTGCGGTTCTTGGTGTAGCGTTTGCGAGCGACTTACCGACTTTTAGCTTTATTGGCATAAACGATCTTGCTACTTTTGATGCGATAGAATTATTTTCTGTAGCCTTGTTGCTTTTTACGGTTGGATTTTCGGTGCTTTTGTTCGTAACAGCGGCAATGACTAAAGGTGCGTATGATGTGCTGCTTAACGAGGGAGAATATAGCAGCAAGAAAAAGTACAGAAAAGCTGAGAAAATTATCGGGACAGCCGCCACAGTTTATTGGCCTACAGTAACAGCAATATATCTTATTTGGAGCTTTGGGTGGAATGCTTGGAATAACAGTTGGATAGTTTGGCCGGTAGCGGGCGTTTTATTTGGAGCAATAGCCGGTGGAATAAGCGTCTGGTACAGCGGTAAAGAATAATGACAGGAACATTGTATTTATGTGGAACGCCGATAGGTAATCTTGAGGATATGACTTATCGTGCTGTTCGTACTCTTCAAGAAGTAGATTTTATAGCGGCAGAAGACACACGTCATTCGCTAAAGCTGCTCAACCATTTTGATATTAAAACGCCGTTTTTAAGCTATCATGAACATAATAAGCGAAAAAGCGGCGAAAAAATTATTGATTTTCTTAAAAACGGCAAAAGTGTTGCCCTTATAACAGATGCAGGAATGCCCTGTATAAGCGACCCCGGCAGTGACCTTGTTCGTCTTTGTTATGAAGAGGGTTTGAGTGTAACAGCAGTACCCGGACCGACAGCTCTTATAACTGCACTTGCACTTTCGGGGTTTTTGAATAGGCAGTTTGCGTTTTTGGGTTTTTTACCCGCAAATAAAAAAGATAGGGCAAGTGCGCTTGAGTCGGCTAAGCTATTGCCTTATCCTATCGTTATTTATGAAGCACCGCATCATCTTAAAAAGACGTTAAGCGATATAATCGCACAGCTTGGAGACCGCAAAATTGCGATTACAAGGGAACTTACTAAGAAATTTGAAGAGATTAAAATATTCTCCGTTTCCGAGGCGGTTGAGTTTTACTCGCAAAACGACCCTAAAGGTGAATATGTGTTGGTAGTGGATGGTTTTTCGGCTGATTCTGCTGAAGTCGAACCTATAACAGAGGCTGATATTATTGAATCCGTTGAAAAACATATCTCAAGCGGACTTTCGAAAATGGATGCTATAAAGGCAGCAGCGAAAGAGCTTAGTTTGAAGAAAAGTGAAGTCTATGATTTAATTAGCAAATAGTGCGAAAGGAGTACCGCAAGCATGTCGATTTTAGTCGAAAACTTAGTTAAGTCCTATGGCAGTGTTAAAGCTGTGCAGGATATAAGCTTCGAGGTTAAAAAGGGTTCTTTATTCGCCTTTTTAGGTCCTAACGGAGCGGGAAAATCAACTACGATATCTATTCTTTGCACATTGCTGCAAAGCGACAGCGGAAACGTAGTTATCAATGGGCACAAATTAAGTAAGAACGACGCTGATATCAGACGTTCAATAGGCGTTGTTTTTCAAGAAAGCAACCTTGACCAACTTTTAACCGTTAAAGAAAACCTGTTTATCCGAGGCAGCTTTTATGGTCATTCAAAATCGGCACTTGCCGCCGCATATGATAAAGCGGCGGATGCAACAAGCATTCGTGAATTTGAAAACAGGCGATATGGGTCTTTATCTGGGGGGCAAAAACGCAGAGCTGATATCGCAAGGGCGTTAATTCATTCTCCTAAAATTTTATTCCTTGACGAGCCGACAACAGGGCTTGACCCTCAAACAAGGCAAAATATTTGGGAAACGGTTAGAAAATTGCAGCAAGAAACAGATATGACAGTTTTTCTCACCACTCACTATATGGAAGAGGCAGCAAATGCCGATTATATAACGGTTATTGATTACGGGAAAATTGCGGCGCAAGGAACTCCAACCGAAATCAAGCAGGCGTATTGCTCTGATATTTTAAAAATCCAGTCAAATAAACCAAATGAATTGCGGCAGATTTTGAATGAAAACTCCGTTAGCTTTACTGAAGATGGTCATACCTTCATAATCAAGCTAAAGAGCACAGTTGACAGCATAGCCATTTTGGAGCGTTGCAAAAGCCATGTAACAAATGTTGAAGTAGCAAACGGCACTATGGATGATGCTTTTATCGCTATTACAGGGAGGGAAATTCGGGAATGACAGCACTATTTGCCTTAACAAAAAGAAATTTATTGATTTTTTTCAAAGACAAAGCAGCAGTATTTTTTTCCCTTCTAAGCGTGCTTATAATTATTTTGCTTTATGTTATGTTTTTAGGGAATGTAATGATGTCCGGAAACCAGGATACGCCGGGGTTTAGATTCATGATGGACAGTTGGATCATGGCGGGGCTGATTGCCGTTGCTTCGGTTTCTTCTACTATGGGTGCTTTTGGAACAATGGTTGATGACCGTACCCGCAAAATTTTGAAAGATTTTTCTGTTGCGCCAATGAGCCGGACATATTTGACAGGCGGGTATGTTTTAAGCGCATACCTAGTAGGCGTTATAATGAGCGCAATTTCGCTTGTGTTCGCTCAAATTTATATTATAGCATATGGCGGTGACTTCCTGTCCACAAGTGCATTGTTAAGAGCTTTTGGAGTTATTTTGCTTTCAGCATTTGCTTCAAGCTCTATGATGTTTTTTCTTGTTTCGTTATTTAAAAGTCAAAACGCATTTTCAGCGGCAAGTGCAATAATAGGGACTCTTATCGGATTTTTAACAGGAATTTACGTTCCGATAGGGAATTTGCCTGATGTAATGCAGTTCGTTGTTAAAATATTCCCTATTTCACATGCCGGTGCGCTTTTAAGGCAAATAATGATGGAAGAGCCTATGCAAGTCGTATTTGAAGGTGCGCCTGTCCAAGCTGTTTCTGAGTTTAGTGAATCGCTTGGCGTTGTTTTTTCCTTCAACGGCAATGAAGTTTCGGTTTTAAGCAGTGTTTTGATTTTAGTTGCTACCGGGATTTTCTTCTATGTTTTGGCGGTTTTTAATATGTCTAGGAAGAAAAGCGAGGCGTAATACTTATATGTTTGTATATTCATATAATATATAGTACAATATATATTATATAAATAGGAGGTGCATGTGTCATGAATACAACGGTTACATTGCGAACTAGCTTAGAAATTGATGAAAACTTGCTAAACGAAGCGATGGAGCTTGGTGGTACGAAAATAAAAAAACAGGCTATTGAAAATGCGCTTAAAGAGTTTGTTGAAAAAAGAAGGCAAAAAAATCTATACGATTTATTTGATTCAAATGAGCGATTGATTGACGATGACTACGACTATAAAGAAATGCGTGGGGGTACGATAAACATATGACTTTGGTCGATACCTCTGTTTTGATTGACAAGCTGCGAAAAATAGAAAATGAAAAAACGCTAAAACTTGATGAGCTTCATCGATCCGGTGCGCCATTTGGAATTTCGATATACACCTTTCATGAAGTTCTTCAAGGGGCAAAATCGGAAGTAGAGTTTAGAAAGCTATATGACTATTTTTCAACACAAAAAATATTTTCACTGCCAAATACCCCCGATGTATTTGCTAAATCCGCAAGGATATATTTTGATTTGCGTAAGGAAGGAACTACTGTACGAAATACTATAGATATACTTATTGCCTATACCGCTATATATTATAGCTTGCCGTTGCTTCATAATGATGCGGACTTTGACTATATCACAGAGAAGATACCAAAATTACAGGTCATTTAGATATGATAGTCGGGTTTTATGGATTTTAAAGTATCAGAAAAAACTTATTTGTCTTTGATTATGGTAGATGGGTAAACATTATGCCTGCAATGACAAATTTCGCTTTTTTTGCTTTACATTATCATTTTTTGTGTTATAGTAGTAATCTGGGCAATGCTTGACATGTCCTAGCAGGAGGGATAACTATGACTAAAATTATTATAGACAGTAGCGGAGAGCTTACTGATGAAATGAAGAGCTGTACTGACATAATAATTGAATCGGCTCCGTTAACTCTTGAAGTTGATGGGAAAGTATATGTAGATGATTCAAACCTTGATATCAATAATTATGTAGACGCTATGGAAGGCAGCAAGCAAGCGGTAAAAACAGCAGCTGTTTCTCCCGAACAATTTCTTGAAGGGTATAAAGCTGATTGTGACCAGGTTTTTGTTGTTACGTTATCATCAAAGTTAAGTGCAACATACTCTAATGCGATGCTTGCTAAGCAAATGTACTTGGAAGAATTTGGTGAAAAGGCTATTCATGTTTTTGATAGTTTCAGTGCTTCAGTTTCAGAGACGGTTTCAGCACTTAAAATTATGGAACTTGTAAGAAATGGGCTGTCCCATTCAGAAATTATTGAAAAAGCATCAGAATTTATCAAGAAAAACAGAACATTTTTTATTTTGGACAGGTTTGATAATTTGGTTAAATCAGGGCGTATGAGCCCTCTTATTGCAAAAACAGCATCTGTTTTATCAATAAAATTGGTCTGTACTGCTAAAGAAGGTGAAATTGCCCTTCATGAAAAAGCACGCGGATATAAAAACGCACTGAAAAAAATGATTGATACGATAGTTGATGAGAAGATAGATTTCAAAAACAGCGTTTTGGCGATATCTCACTGCCGTGCTTTGGAAAAGGCAACCGAACTCCGGGATGAATTGCTTAAAAAGACTAAATTCAAAGACATAGTTATAGTGGAAATGCGCGGACTGTCATCGACTTATGCCGCTGCCGGAAGCATAATTGTGTCATACTAAGAGAACTAGAAGAACTAAAAGACCTGAGATTGCATTATGATACAATCCGGAAGTAAAAATCTATTTAAAAAGCTTGTACGCCTAAATGATAAAAAAGCCCGTAATGAATCGGGCTTATTTGTCGTTGAAGGCGAAAAATTTGTTAAAGATATCGGATACGGTTTTGACATAACAGAGTATATTTTTTCAGAAGGTTATCTTGCAAAAAACGATTTTGCAGCTTTTGACCATTTAAATTCAAATATATGTCATGTGTTTTCGGATGATGATTTTGCACGTATATCAGACACGGTAACGCCTCAGGGTATATTAGCGGTTGTTAAGCAAAAAACGTACAGTTTTAATGATATAATCTCAAACGATGATCCGTTTATCATAATAGGTGAAAATATAAATGACCCGGGAAATATGGGAACTGTTATAAGAACTGCTGATGCTTGCGGTTGTGACGGTGTTGTTTTTACAGAGCAAAGCGCAGATATTTATAACCCAAAGGTTATCCGTTCAACAGCGGGTTCTTTGTGCCATCTTCCGGTTATTCAGGGGCAATCCCTACTTGATGTCGTTAGCATTTTAAAACAGCATCAAGTAAAAATAATTGCCGCAAGTTTAAAAGGCGAATTTTTGCCTTATGATGTTAATCTAAGCAGAGGAGTCGCAATTTTGCTTGGAAACGAAAGCGGCGGCTTAACAATTGAAGCCGAAGAGATGGCTGATGTTTTAGTTAAAATCCCGATGGTTGGAAAGGCTGAATCACTTAACGCCTCTGTCGCCGGCGGGGTTTTGATGTATGAAGTTGTGCGCCAACGGCTAATGTCTTGATGTTTCTTCAAACCGCTCTTTAATACTGCCCGGCAATTAAAATCATTGTAAAAATCGCAGGATTTTTGCCGCAAGACAAGGAAATGACGACGACGCGCACTAGCGGTGCGCTAGGAGGAGTTGACGCAGTATTGTGGTAAAAAGACAAGATTTTGCAAGGGTTTTAATTGCCGGGCAGTATAAG
>WRBF01000010.1 GCA_009784685.1 Defluviitaleaceae bacterium
AAGGATGTTAATTGAATCAATTCGCTGTCATATCAGCATTGACGACATCATAAATGCGCTCAAATTTTATCAAAACAACAAGAAAAATGTAAAATAAAACTTAACGAGAAAATAAAAAGCTGTCTTGACTTCAATAACTACTTATGGTAAAATTAGGATATTAAAATTTCGGATTATAGATGTAGTATCGGATTGCACGTTTGCAAACGGATGTTATAAACAAACGCCGTATTGCTTGGAATTACTGACATGCTTAACGTAAGTCTGTCAAAGTGCCTTGTATCCGGTATTTTTTTATTTTCTGGATTTGGCGGGAATAGACTCAAAATCACAAAAATGTGGTTTTGGCTGTTCCTGCTTTTTTTATTGTCCAAAAACTAGAAAAATCATATTAAAAGGGAGGTCATTTTTATGATGACAATTACAGGCTTCGGGAGAATCACAAAGGATCTTGAACTCAAGAAAGGTAAAGAAAGCGGCTGTGTTTATGTAAACTTCAGCCTTGCAGTCAACGAGGTTATAAGCGGCAAGCAAAAGGTTACGTACTATGAATGTACAGCCTTTGGCACAGAAGCTGAACGTCTTGTTAATGCAAAAGCGAAGAAAGGCTCTGTGATTCAAGTTACAGGAAAGCTTGGAACTTCAGAGTTTACCCGTGATAACGGTCAATTGGGATATAGCCTAAAAATCAACGTACATGCATGGAGTTATATTCCGAACGGTAAAAAAGATACTGATAGCAGCAAAGACACAAACAATAGTAATGGGCAAACCCCAGATCAAAGCACTGATGAGCATCATGAAGATGCAGGTGATACAACCTGTCTTGATGATGAGCCGTTCTAGAAATCTGCTGAGGTAAAAGTTACAGCATGAAGACAAGGGAGGCAATGAGGACTAATCCTTGTTGTTTCCCTTTCTTATTTGAGAGGCGGTTATGTTATGTGGATTGCTATTATGGGTTTTCTCACTGCGGCTTTGATATTTTTCAGTCATACGGTTATGCAAAAGAGTAAACTCAAAAGAGCCAAGAACAAAGAAGATTTGGCTTTAAAAGGTATCGCATCGGGTATAGGTGATCGGCTATATGCTGCGCATCCGGATTCTAAGTGGAGATGGGTATGCCGACCTATTAGCTTTGCCGTAAACGGTGGCATTGCCCGGATCGAGGTTATCTACCCATCAGGCAAACAGCAGTTTATCGACGTTTGCTTATCCGCAAGTAATTACATGGCGTTGCATTTCTTGAATGTAACCCCGCTAACGGATGCGGATATTGAAGTTTCTAATAATACGCCGGAAGCTGCTGAACTAGCCGAAATTCCAGAAACAAGCACAAAACTATATGACAAGGAAAGTGTTGTCAGTTGGTACAACATAATTCTGATAGGCACTTTAACCACATTAATTAACGACCTTCACACACAAGGTAAGGTCTGTATTGAAATCGGTCAAGATGGAAAAGCAGTTGTGGAAGAGGGCGGCAGCATTAACGTTGTCTATGATTTCGGTGAAATGCCTGATATGTCCTTATGGGAGTATATCACAGAAAAACTGGGTTCGGCAGGTTTGTTTGCCGAAATCAGGGGAGAACATTGCATCTTTATTTCTTGGGCATAGCCCGAGATACACGGGAGGTTGGATTAAGCATAAGCCCTGATCTCCGCAAGGAGCAGGCAGCTTGTGGAGGTTACAATGGCGAAGAAAAAAATGAAAATGTATCAGACATTTAAGGCCGAGATCTTCAATCCTATAGTTGTAAACGGCGAAGAAGTTCCTGTAATAAATATTGTAGGAAACCATTTGGTTATAAATGACGAGTGCTGTGATTTGCGTACTATCGCTGATAGATATGATCCTGAAACAAAAACGATTACGTCATCTGTTGTGGATTGTATCTCCGGCACTGAATCTGTTATGGCTATGCATTATGGCAGAGAGTATTATGTTATCAATCCACTTTTAGACATAGAAACGGTGCATAATACCCTCTATGATTTCATCACAGTGGATTGCACAGGCGGTAATGATGCTGACCCGGAAGTGAAAAAGGTAAAAGAGATGTTATGCTTTGACGGGCTGTATATGCCATTATCTAAACTTATGGATATCGGTTATATACCCCATAACGAAGCAGAGATTGTGGAACTTGCGGGTAAGAAATATGTACGTTACCGTGCTGCCATGCAAAGTTCATCTGAAAACAGGCAGTGTAAATTGACAATGACTACTTATGAGTGGGAAAGCTTTGCAAAGACTGTCAGCGGTGATGCACGGTATCTATATGAGCCGACACAAACAGCACATAAGGCTATCGCCAGGCAAGGCTTGGGTAAAACTAACGGAAATATAGTAGAAGATTTTAAGTTCACTTTTGCCGCAGTGCCTGATTTAGAAACTAATATTTCATTTTCTGCGCGCTGTTATAATGATTCTAAAAACGAAACAACAGAAGAAACCATCACTGTAAAAAAAGTTGCCACAGACGGCTGTGGATTTATAACACCGTCAAAAGCCCGTGAGCTTACAGAAAGGCTTGGTTTATCTTACCTGCCATCTGCTTTTCAAATACGTTACGGGCAGATTAAAGGTATCCTTATAGTTTTTGATTTCCATAAATACAGCCAAGGCACGATTAAAGAGGACATCTTATTTACCGAATCCATGCGTAAATCTGAATTTGATGTAAACAAAGCACAGTTTCTTGTGGCAAATGTGAGCAAACCGCTGCGCAGTTATACGGAATTCAATTATCAAATGTTCACTACGCTTAATAGCAGCTTATCATTTGATGATATATTACCGTATGTGGAAGATATAAAAGATTATATGGAAAAAGCATTATCCGGTCCGGAGGCTGCCCTTAAATTCCTTGGTATCCTTTCCGATATTTCCGATTTTGAAGGAGATGATGATAATGACCATAATTGTGTGGATAAGGTATCGGCTGTAATACAGGCTAATCCGCAGTTGTCAATGAATATCAGGTGGATAAAGCAATCCATCAAACGTAAGATTGACCTTGTATCAAAGAAGATGCTGTTTGGTAAGATTCCTATGCCGCATTCCAGTGTCAGTATAATGGCACCGGATCCGTTGGCGTACTTCAACCGTCTTCGGGTATATAAGGACGGCAGTTATGGGTTCGCTGATAATGATAATGCTGATATTGATAACGGCAGATTGATTGTGACCGCACATAATCAATCAAGAGAACTTGCTGCCGGTGAGTTTAGGTACGGTGATTATGAAGGTGAGCTGTTAGCAACACGAAACCCTCTCACACATCGGGCTCAAATTCGCAAGCTGCAATGTGTAAACCACAAAAGCAGTGCGCATTGGTACAAATACCTCGGGCAGGTAACTATTTTCAATGCACATGATGAAACATTGCTTGGTATGGGCGGCGCGGATCATGATGGCGATATGTGTATCAATACTAAACTGTTTACTGATAAGTTTAGGCAGGCAGATTATATCATTTACAATGCCAACGACACAGGTGATAAAGCCGAGAAAGTTGTCTTAACTGAAAAAGTAGTGCAACGGGGGATTCTGGCTAATCTGCAACAGAATATGTTGGGTATCATATGTAATATTAATACCCGCTGTCTGGAGCTGATGAACGACCCGGAAGCATTGCGTAAGCTTGTGCTGCTTGCAGGATATACGGAAAACAGGAGCTTTGATATCAAAGACATCCCGCAAATGCCGTACAAGCCAAAGTTTTTGGATATGCCTACAGCTACAGCCTACTTGGAAAGGTTAAACCATCAGCTAACTACTTTATCAGAGCTAGAGGTTGACCGCCCCAAAACCGGCTATGTTAACCGATTTTGTGCCAACCAACAGGAGTATACGTTACCGTTTTCGCCTTATTGGTTCATCAAAATCAAGAACCAATTGGGTAAATTCCAAAACCAACCGGATGAAGCTCTTTACCAAAATAAGATTGGCGAGCCTGTACGGGCATTATCCAAAAGCTATAATAACGGTAAGATAGCCAAGATGATAACCGATACGCTCAAGTCCGGCAGCAGAGGTAATCAAAAATGGGTTCAGCGCACAATCGAGATGATGACCGATGGCGAAACCATTATGGCAAATATCCGGCGTTTTGTTCAAGAGCAGATATTATATATGGAGATAGACGCTAATAGCTGTTTCTCCATAGTAGAGTCGATAAAAGCTGCATCAATCTTAGATATGGACGAAGTAGAACGCATAATGGATGCTGTTCGTGCTGTGTATAAAGCATACTGCCGAGACATTGCAGGCAACATCCGTGCGATGAACGAAGGGTTTTCAAGTCAGGACGATTTTAATAATTCATTGGAAAACATCATTAACATCAGCGATGATGCGCTTAGAGCCATATCTACCGATAGGGCTGCGCTTGCATATGCGGCATATGTGCTGTCTATAGAAAACGGCTACGGTTCGCAAAGTTTCCCGTTCTTAACGCTACCGGACGGTATGGTTGCACTGCTGGACGATGTTAAAACAGCAGACTACTACGAGATCAACCTATGCAAGGAAGTTCCTCGTTATCTTGCACAGCTGCTTGATCAAGCAGCCCATATCATCGTCTATAACAGAAGATGCAGGCTGCCCGAGAGCGTAGACCCCGGCAAGACTTATTTTGGTGATGTGGCGTTAACCAATGGGAGCTATGAAGTTTACCGTGACTTAAAAGGCGGTATTTCGTTAATTATTCCCAAGATTCCATCCAAGGATAGGCTTAACATGCTGCCTTTTAAAGACAGTGCTGAGTTTAGCCTAAAGGTCAGTTATAAAGCATCGGAACTATTGCCGGAGAACCAAAACGGCGAATATGTAACACAGCTTATGGCTGACGGGACAGTCACGTTCAAAGAAACTACAATGACAGGTAACATGCAATACTGTGTTTATGTGGATGATATTTGGGTTGGTACTGTGTTTGACGATAAAGCTAATGGCTGGGTACTGCGCAAAGAGATAGTTAAATCTTTGCTTGGAAAAGACTATTCTTTGCTAAATATACTGCGTACAGGTGCTAAAACTAATTCCAATTCGTTTACGACAGGCACAGGTAGGCTGCGTACCGCACAAATACTGACATTCACAGGCAAAGCCTGTTAAGTAAAGATTGTCGGTTGCTGTGCCGGATCAGGCAGCAATTACCCGTGTAAATAATTTAGAAATTCAAGATTAGCCTTTGAGCAAGTGCATAGCACTTTACTCAAAGGCTTTTTTGGTTGCCGCAAATAGCCTTGCAATATCAAAATAGTTTTATGTATATTTATTTTTAGCTAAGCTATTAATGTATTTATGATTAAAAATGTTTCCAAATCATTGCAATTATAGTTGACAGATGTTATTATGTATTACAAATATTACCAGTTGGATTCAGGGCTTTGTTAAGCGAAAAATCCAAAAGAAACATTTAAAAAACTGAGCTTATTGTCTCTGTACATAATTAATTGATGATTTGGCAAAAGAGCTCAAAGAAAAATGGTTTTAAAAAGCAGTAACAAGCTAATAAAATTCAGTAGATATCTTTAAAGGAGGTCACTAAAAATGTATAAAAAGATACTCAGCTTGTTGATAGTCGGTGTTTTGAATTTAGGGCTTATTGCTTGCGCCGGAGGCAGCGAACCGCCTGTTGAGCCAACGTTGGCACCTATAATTGAGTTGCCTGTTGTTCAGCCGGAACCTGAACCGGAGTTTGAGGGTAGGTTTCCGGGAAAGGTTGCAATTGTTACAGGTGACATTAACATGGGTTACGAGTTCTATTCCGCTAGGTATACTATAGATATGCTAGGTCTTGGTGAAGATTATGCAATCCACCGAGTGTGGCCGATTATGTTTGTGCAAGAAGGCGATAGGATGATCGAAATTCTTGAAGAAATAGCATCTGACCCAGATGTTAAAGTCTTGGTTATCAACCAAGCAGTTATTCACACTAATGCCGCTGTTGATAGAGTTCGTGAACTTCGAGGTGATGATATTTTTATTGTGTATGCACAAGCAGCAGAAGATTCATTGGAGGTCGCCGCAAGAGCAAATTTGCTCTTAAACATAGACCTGATGAATGGTTATCAATTTGGATCTAGATTGGTTCACCAAGCAATTGCTATGGGAGCAGAAACGATTGTGCATTATTCTTTTCCAAGGCATATGTCCGTACCATTACTTGCTATGCGCCGTGATGTTATGAGGGAAACTGCTGAGGCAAATGGTATTACGTTTGTTGAGCTTGTTGCCCCTGATCCAATGGGTGATGCTGGTATGCCTGGTACTCAAAGACATATAACGGAAGATTTACCTAGACAGGTAGAAATTCTTGGTGTAAATACTGCATTCTTTGGTACTAATTGCGGGATGCAAATTCCAATGATTGAGCAAGTAGTTGCCACAGGCGCTATTTATCCATCGCCTTGCTGCCCATCTCCTTATCATGGATTTCCGACTGCTTTGGGGATAGCCTCTCACGTTCCTACAGGTGAAGTTGACGAGGAAGGTTGGGAGATTCTGCGTATGCATACACTCCAGGAAGCAGTTGAAAAGATACGAAGCGAAATAGCCAGAAGAGGCGCATCAGGTAGACTATCAACCTGGCCTGTGCCTGCAGGTATGTTGTGGACATATGCCGGAGCTTTTTATGGAATAGAGTGGATGCTTGGTAACGTTCCTCAAGAGCATGGTGTCATTGACATGGATGTGCTTACAAGTGTTATGGAGGATTATATATATATGATGTCCGGCGAAAGGCTTGGTGTTCATCTTGAGCCTCTTGATTTCCAAGGAGAAGTTATTCCGCATTATATTTTGGGCACATTGGATTACCTAGTGTTTTAGTTATACAGGCAAAGCCTGCTAAGTAAAGATTACCGGTTGCTGTGCCGGATCAAGCAGCAATCGCCCGTGTAAGCAAGTTGCAAAATTAGTCCCGAGCGAGTGCATAGCACTTTGCTTTGGGACTTTTTTGTTTTCCGTAAATTTAATGGAAGGAAGTGTTGAAAATGAGGATATCAAAAAGGCAGCGATCGATTATCCAACGCAGTGGGTAGCGCAAAGAATGTTTGAAAGTCTACTGATAGACGGGTTGCATCTAAATTTTGGTATTTTTTACATATGTCCTTTACTATGGAATAATTGCTTTTACGGATATTCACTTATATTTAGATAATATCGATGGTAATGAGGATGAAGAGGATCGTGCTAGGCGCAGACGAAGAATTTTCCGTGGGCATTGCGGTTTTAGAGGTTACGGCGGCACAGGCAAGGGTGGTTATGGTGGGGGCTATAGCGGCGGTCACGGAGGTTTTGGCGGGTAGGGGTGTAGAGGAATTAAAAGTAAAGATGCTATTTTGTTATTTGAGTTAGCATCAAAAATTAAGTTTTTTTGGCATTGCGCCTATCGACAAAATCTGCTACAATATGATAATGTATAAAAACTTGATATAATATAGTTGTGCTTGACTATAAAATTCATGAGGAGATCGTTATGAAAAAGACAAAAGCATCATTAATTGCTCTGGTGTTGTCCTTCCTGTTGGCGATGCCGGTTGTGGCACTGGCAAGCCCCTTTGATGAAATCGAAGAGAGAATTGAAAATGGTGTGGTCTTTGTGCCTCTGCGCCAAATCGCATATGCCTTTGGTTCTGAGATCCAGTGGGATCATGAGGCTCGACTTATACATATCATCCTTCCGGGAGGATTTCCACAGTCGATTCATATAAACGAGATCACAATGCTTGGTGGTTTTGTAGAAAACGGTGTGTCTTGGATACCTTTGGATATTGCTGAAATTTTGTTTGCTCCAATTCCCATCCGTCTTATTGAGCTGACCAGCGAGGCACAGGAATATGTCATTGAGGATTTTGAATATTTGATGGATTTAATATTAACAAATTCTCCTTGGGCTAATGTGATTTACCGTCGATTGGGCGTTGATTTGGACGAGATTATTGACTTTAATAGATATGTGATTTACAATATGTATCCGTTAGCTATTCCTCTCGATTTGCCGGAGGATCTTGATTGGCAAAGAGATCATGACACAGCTCGAGATCTTGCTGCTGATTATCTTTTCGCACTACTTGTTTATGAATTTTCTCTGCCTGTTGATGTCATAGGTCATATGTCGCCTGTTCCCCCATTTCTTTACAGAGATATGCTTGCTGCCAACTTGAGGCTATATTTAGAACTTGGTGGAAGTCCTGATTCTAATTTTGAAAACTGGCTTATCTTGCAAACTCTTTCACATCCTATGGCTCTTTGGTTTTACGGTGATGATGAAATCGACTTTGAAACAGAGGGTTTGGGGTATTATAATCCTTATAACATCCGAACAGATATCATAGTTCCTGGTGAAATAGCTATGATTAGCATTGACAGTTTCATAAACAACGCAGAATTGGATGATTCCGTAATTTATCCGTTCCTTAACAAAATTCAAGATTTCGATCACTTAATTATAGATATACGCGGCAATAGCGGCGGTTATGAATCCAACTTTAATAATCCCATTTTGCGTCGCCTTATCAGCGAACCTATTGAAGTAAGCGGTCATGAATTTTTTGGCTCCGGCGACTTGGTGACAGAGTGGGTGGATTATTTTCTAACATGGGGAATTTTGGGAACAGGAACAATAACAGATATTTATGTCATGCCAGCGATTGAGTTTGTAGAGTATCATGACATGGCATATATCAATGAACATGACTTGGAAATGCTTGAATATGTTGTCATCTGGTTCAGTATGTTTGAGCCTGCCGATGATCAAATCGACTTTGACGGCAAGATTTGGCTTTTGGTTGACGACGGATCTGCGTCTGTCTCGGCGGCAATCACTCTTATTGCTCTTGAAACAGGCTTTGCTACTGTTGTTGGTGAAAACACATCAGGGATTATGGGTGCTTTGACTTCCTTTGTTGTTTTGCCTAATACCGGAATAATTTTCCGTATTGACGTTGGATATATCACAGACATGTACGGTCGGTCTTTTGAAGAATACGGCATTGCACCAAATGTTCGAAACCTTCCGGGCATGGATGCTCTTCAAACTGTACTGACTTTGATTGAGTTGGGAGAATATTAGGATAAAACTTTCTAAAATAGCTCAAGGGGTGATAATAATCGCCCCTTGAGCTATTGTGTCAAAAATATAAATTCATTTGCCGTTAGTCACTTGATATAAACACTTTGGCATTGTTTTCATCAATAACAACACGCCTCATTCCAAAGTTATGAAGCAGGTTTACGTTAAAAAACTGTTCATCGTCAATAATCTCTAAATACTCAACCCATCTATTCAATTCAGCACTTGAAGCACCAAAATCACTCTCAAGAGATTGCCTTGGTATAAAAACAGTATCGCCGATGATTTTAACAGTATGCTGTGACAAAATCCACTGAGATACCTTCTGACCTGCTGATGTTATATCAATTTCAGCTGTGAATCGGTCGCCTTCGGTTGCAGCGTTATAAGCACTTAATAGACGATCGCTGTCAGTTAATTGATGGCTTTGGGTTATCCCGCCTATTTCCCTTCTGTAACCTGCATAAATAATAGCCTTGATTCGTGGATAACGATCTGCAATTCTTTCATAAATATACTGGAGAACAAATGAAGCCTCCGCTACCCTGTACGAATGATCTATAGTGCTGAAATTGCTTACACCAAGCCCTGTAATCATAATTGGCTTGCGTTCTTGAAAAGCGAAATAAAAGGCATCAAGCCTTTCAAAAATATCACTGTGGTTTCCTTCAGGGGTAATATTTGAAAAAGCTGATATTCCTACCCAGTCTACCCATTCATCTCCCGGGTAATAATCGAACATTCGACTACCGCTTTCAAAACTTATACCCCACACAAAAGCCGCCTTAGGCGCATGAATAGAAAAAGCTTTCCTTAGTGCTATAAAAAACTCTTTACTTTTCGATCTATCAAGCCCGGCTTCGCTTGCGTTAAAACTTATAAAAATTGGCACGTTAAACTCACCAAACGCCATCGCTAAGTCTTCTATCTGATAATAGTCAATTTCGTCATATATATCTCCCGGGTGAATTTCTATTAGCGGCATTTTACTGCGTGCGAGGCTTTGAAGTACGAATCTTACCGGAAATGGATCTCCCAAAGTATACCTATATGCAAAAATAGCATGGCTTACCCCGGATAACCGCTCAAACATCCCTATGTCTCCCGCAAGAAGATTATCCTCTTCAATAAATGCACCCAAGTAAATGTAGTTAGTGGGTGGCTCATACATTGCAAGAATGTATTCATCATATCGAATGTAAAGCATAAGAGGTAAGGGTTCGTCGCTTATTTCAAGTTCTTCAAGCGGAACAAAGCCTGCTGAAACATCAAAAACAGCCTCGGAGACGTTAGCTGCGGTGTTTTCGAGGGCAAAATCAAAGTTAAAGTCGAAACCACATGCAGCAAGAAAGGCTGTTGCAAAAAGTGAAATAATAAAAAGTGATAATTTAATTATTTGTCGCATATTAAGTGCTCCTGTAAAAAATCTCCCCCTTTTTTATTTATTTTGCTGCTTCAAGATACGTGCTAAGAGCCTCTAGGTAATGAACAAGAAATCTTTGCTTTGTTCCTATTAAATACTTTTTTTCAAAAGCATTATAAGGTATTGACTTTCTTTGACCTTCTTCTGATTCTCGTATATATTTTTCAATAACTTCAAGCGGCAAAAGAAATGTTTCATTAGTTTTTGAAAAGCGAACTATTAAAAACGCAACACCGTTTTGTGATCTAAAATCTAGCATAAACTCAAACTGGTGATGATGTATATTTCTAAGAGGGAAGCTTTTAAGCTCTGTTTCTTTTGCATCAAAGCAAACGGCTATTCCTTGCACAACACCTATGTAATCAACAGTGCTTCGTTTTTCAAAGTATGCCAAAGATATAGCATTTCCTGAAAGTTCCACAGGGGTTATCGAAGTTGGTATTTTTTGAATGAGCGCAAGCTTTTTGTCCCGATATGCCTCATTTGTTAAGTTAATCATTTCTTCAAAAGTGCTTCCCCTAAGCCCCCTTGATTTGAAATAGCTCATTTATATATTTTCTCCTTGCAATTCATCGTTTATACCAGTATAGTGAAATATTAACTCTTTGAAAATCTTGATATATTAAGTAAAATACCCATAAGGAACATTGTTATAAGAAACGAAGTTCCTCCGTAGCTTATAAGCGGCATAGTTATCCCTGTATTTGGGATGCTGTTTGTTACAACTGCAACATTTATAATAGTCTGGCTGCCAATCAAAATCACTATTCCGGCGGCGATATATGAACCAAATGCATCAGGAGCTTTAAGCGCAATATTTATACCTCTCCAAATAAGCATTCCAAAGAGCAGTAAGACTACAGAAGCCCCAAAGAGCCCAAGTTCTTCACATATTATTGCAAATATAAAGTCGTTATGTGCTAGCGGCAAAAAGCTTCTTTGCCTGCTCTGACCTATTCCTAGACCGAAAATTCCCCCTGATGCTATAGAAAACAACGATTGAGCTATTTGATAGCTAGCACCTGACGTATCAGAAAATGGGTCAAGCCATGACTGTATTCTTTCCATACGAAATTGTGCCGCAAATAGGATAAAGCCGGTTATGCCTGCTACTCCTGCTGCGCCCAGTGCCACAAAGCGCATAACATGCGGGCTTGCGATAAAAATTATTCCGAAACCTGCCATAGCAGTTATTATAGAAGAACTGAGCCCGCCTCTGAGCATAAGTGCGACTGTAACCATAACGATGCTACATGCAATAAAGAATCCGCTCCATTTTTTAAGTAAGTCTTTATTATTTGAAAGAATAAGTGCCATTATAAGTATTGTTGAAACCTTTGCAATTTCTAGCGGTTGAAACTGTCCAACAAAGCCGCCGACTTGGAGTTGCCTGGTCGCACCGCCGTATGCAATCCCTATAACTTGAACTACAATAAGCAATGCATTTGCAACAAGATATAGCGGAACAACAAACCTTCTCAAATATTGATAGCTTACTGTAGACATGATAAACATTGCAGTAAACCCCATAACAATAAACAATGTCTGACGTCTAAGGAAATGATACATATCACCAAATGCGTTTTCCGCTATGTAAATGCTAGATGTAAAAACCATTACAAATCCTAAAAAAACCAAAAGAGTAATTATGAAAACTAACGCATGATCAACTCTGCCTATGCGTATTTCCGGTCTTTTTCGAATTTCAGATGCCGGTTCATCTTTAGAATTGTTTTGCCGCCTTCGATTGTTAAAGGCGTTTCTTTTGCCATATCTTTCGCTTCTGTTTAATGCCTTTGCAGTTCCTGGGTATGACATATTCAAAAATCACCTCTCGGATATTAAAGCGGAAATTTAATAAGTCCATTAATTTTCCACCGTTACCCCCTTTCTAAGGGATGGAGTTTAAAAGTCGAGTAATGACTTTCAGACCTCGGTATTACAAATCTAATACACAATTTTTAAATGCATCGCCCCTGTGTTCAAAGCTCTTAAACATATCCCAACTTGCACAGGCAGGGGAAAGCAGTATCGCATCCCCTTTTGAAGCCTTCTCGTAACACAGTTTCGCAGCATCTTCTATGGAATTAACTATTTCATAGTTCAAGAAATTATGAGCCGCTAGTGTATCGGCTATTTGTTCTTTGACCTCGCCTAAGATGGCAACAAATTTAACTCGCCCTTCAAATAGCTTAACCCAATCGTTAAAATCTGATTTTTTATCAAATCCTCCGGCGATAAGAAGGGTAGGGCGGTTCATAGCCAAAAGACCTTTAATTGCAGAATCCGGGTTTGTCGCTTTTGAGTCGTTATAAAATTGAATGCTTGATTTTTCAGTTACATATTCAAGCCTGTGCTGCACACCTCTGAAATTTTTTAACACATTACCTATAATATCCGGTGGTGCGCCGCATACGGATGCTAGAGCAACAGCCGCAAGTGCATTTTCAAGGTTATGCCTTCCGAGTATTAATAATTCATCGGACTTTATTATTCGGTAATCCATTTTTTCTGTTCGTATACGGATATATCCTGAGCTGTCAACATATACACCATTTTGTAATTCGCTTGAAGCACTGAAAAAAATAACTTTCGATTTTGCTTCCTCTGCCATTTTTCGAGTAACAGGGTCATCATAATTCAAAACTGTATAACTGCCGCTATCTTGATTTTTAAATATTGATTTTTTCATCGCTATATAGTTTTCCATAGTTTTATGCCTGTCAAGATGATCAGGGGATATGTTAAGAACAGCACTCGCAAATGGCTTAAAATCATGACATGCTTCAAGTTGAAAACTGCTTGTTTCAACAACTGCAAAATCTTGCGCTTTAAGTTTTTTAACTTTATCAGAAAATGGCAGACCAATATTACCTACAATTTCAGTGCCGCTTCTATAAGCCTTCATTATTTCCCCGGTTAAGGCAGTTGTTGTAGTTTTGCCATTTGTTCCTGTTATAGCTATTATTGAGCATTTGCAGCAGCGGTAAGCAAGCTCAACTTCGCTCCAAATAGGGATATTAAGCTTGTTTGCAATGTCTACAAAAGGAAGGTCAAGCGGAAGCCCCGGGCTTACTATAATAAGCTCAAACCTGCTAACGATATCATCAGGATCTTTCCCCAAATATATATCAATATTTGTATTGGCAAGCATCTCAAGCTCTTTTTCGAGCTTGTCAGCAGGTTTAATGTCCTGCAAAGTTACATTTGCGCCCTTTTCAAATAACAACAAAGCAGCAGAAACGCCGCTTAGTGCCATGCCGCATACGAGAATGTTCATACCTTTAAAGTCCATAAATACCACCTTATATAGCTAAATACCCAATCAAACAACCAATTGCCGTTAAAACATAAAAAAACGAAACAACTTTAGTTTCAGACCAGCCTGAGATTTCGAATGAATGGTGAATAGGCGCCATTTTGAAAAATCGCTGTTTGGTCATTTTGAAGTAAACGACCTGGATAATAACAGATAAAGCCTCAATAACATACACAAATCCAACTATAATTAAGAAAAATGGGATTTGGAGCATAATAGCCGTTGCAGTTACATATCCTCCAAGGGCTAAAGAACCGGTATCACCCATAAAAACTTTGGCAGGGTGAGAATTAAACAATAAAAAGCCCATAAGACTGCCTAAAACAGCTCCGGAAATTCCAACACCGCCGCTTGCAAATTGATAACATATAATCATTAAAAAGGTTGCAACCAAAGCAGTAACGCCGGTTGCCAGACCGTCAAGACCGTCTGTTAAATTTACGCTGTTAGTGCCGCCGATCATTACAATGTATACAATGGGGATCCACCAAAAGCCTATATTAAATTCACCGAAAAACGGGATTATGGTATTTGAAAACACATCCGAGCCGTTTGTATGCAACACAAATGCTATAAACATCGTTGTTACAGCAAACTGTCCAATAATTTTTTGATACGCCCTAAGCCCTAAAGACCGCCTTCTTACAACTTTAGTGTAATCATCTAAAAAACCAATAAAACCAAAGGCGACCATAGCAAATAAAATAGCAAGCCCTGCCGGATTGTCACGCAGAAACAGCAATGAAACAAAGGTCGTGCTTATCAAAAACATAACCCCGCCCATTGTTGGAGTACCGGCTTTTTTAAGATGTGACTGCGGTCCGTCTGATCTTATGTTTTGCCCAAACTTTAACCTTATTAAAAATGGCAATATTAATGGGCTTATGGCGACAGTTATCGTAAACGCCGCTAGAGCAGCAATAATCCCCATTTCGATTGTAAACGGCATTTGTTACCTCCTGTTGATGTTATGTTGATATATTTCTAAAGTCATCATCATTCGATAATATCTTCTAATTTTTCGATTAATTCTTCAAATAATCTTACGTAATCCGACTGTATTCGCTTGCTTATAACCTCTGCCATGTCTTCAGAATATATATGAGATGCTGCATTTCTGTCATTAAGAATGTTAAGCCATTTTTCGTCGTTAATGATGTCAGACGAAAATGCTTTCTTTAAAACAGATTTTGGGTAGCTAATATCTTCAATTACGCCTTGACTTGCTAAATAATCTTTGATAGTTTTCCATGCAAGTTCAAATGTGAATTCAAAGCGTTGGATTAATGCATCTTGAAGCACAGCATTATTGTTACCTCGTTCTTCTTCTATCATTTTGGTCACTTCTTTTACTTTGCTAACTGCTTTTTTATATTGGTCAAATTTTTTCTCTTTCATATAAAGCAACACTCCATCTTCAGAAATATTTTGCTTTAGTTTTTCATCAGTTTTGCTGTTAACACAAACAACATCTATTGGATAAAGTGTGTCAATATCTTCTGTTATTTCAAGCGTAAAAGATGCATGTTCTCTCTCATAATGCCCTTTTTCAAAATAGGCAGCAATATCAATATCGCTCTTTTCATAATTATCATCTCTTGCTCTTGAGCCAAATAATACGATTTTATGGATATGATATTTTCGTGCAATTTTTCTTATTTCTTCGTATATTTTTTCCATATCATTTAAGCCTAAGCTGCATACTTAACAGTGCATCAACCGTTACTTCAAGACCTGATGATCTTGAAGCTTTAACTAATACGATATCGCCTTCGTGGATTATATTCGGAAGCTTTTTAATCATTTCATCTTGGGTGGCAAAATAATAAACAAATTTATCTGAACGCTTTGAATATTCAGAGTGTACTGCTTCATAAATTTTCCCTGACATGCTACTGTCACCAACACAGACAACATGCTCTATACCAACTTTTGCAGCATATTCACCGACATCTTTATGCATTCCTTCACTGAAGTCTCCAAGCTCTGCCATGTCGCCTAATATGCAAACCCTGTTGCCTTTAACTTCTGAAAGTACGTCAATGGCAGCGCATACTGAGTCAGGGTTTGCGTTATATGCATCATTTATTACTGTAAGTTTGTTATCAAGCCCTTTGATTACGCTTGACCGCATTGCCGGCGGATTAAAGACCTCCAACGCTTTTTTAATATCTGAAACAGGTACTCCTAGCTTTAAACCAACCGCAGCTGCTGCAAGGGCATTTAAAACAGCATGCTTCCCAAATGTTTTCATACTAATAGGGGATTGAGAATCACTGCTTTTAAGTACAAAATCTACACCGTCAAGTCCTTTTGAAATAACATTATCAGCATAAACTTCATCCGTACTTTCAAATCCAAATGTTATAACGTTTTTAAGTCTTGGTTTAACAGATGCAAGTAGATTATCTCCGCCATTTAATATTGCTAAACCATTAGGCTGCATGTAGTCAAAAATCTCGCTTTTTGCCTTTAGTATTCCTTCTCTGCTGCCAAGATTCATTATGTGCGCAACACCTATGTTTGTGATAATACAAATATCCGGCTTGCCTATTTTGCTTAAATTGTGAATTTCACCGGCGTTATTCATTCCCATTTCTAAAACAGCACATTCAGTTGAGTCGTCTATGTTAAACACAGTAAGCGGCAAGCCTATTTCGTTGTTATAGTTGCCTTCTGTTTTAAGAACCTTATATTTCATGGCGAGAACCGAAGCTATAAGCTCTTTTGTAGTAGTTTTGCCGCTAGATCCGGTTATGGCAACAATAGGCATTGAAAATAAGCTTCTATAATATTCCGCAAGTTTTTTAAGTGCTTCGTTAGTTGAATCTACCTTAATAAGAACTTTCCCTGGAATATTTTCAGAATCACGTTCTGTGAAGCTGCATACAGCTCCGCTTTCAAAGGCTTGATTGATAAAGTTATGCCCATCGTTGTGTTCGCCTTTAAGCGGCACAAAAAGGCTGTTAAACACATCTTTACGGCTATCAATTGTAACTCCGTATATTTTTACACCGAAAGTATCAGCATTATGTAACACTTTGCCGCCTACAGCTTTTACAACGTCATCTATTGGAATTGGTCTCAAAGTATCACCTTCCTGCTGCTTTATCTGCTACTAACTTGCTTGCTATTTCATAATCATCAAAATGTATAGTTTGATCTGCGAAAATTTGATAATTTTCGTGCCCTTTGCCTGCTATTATGACCGAATCTCCAATACCAACTACTTCAAGAGCACGGGCAATAGCCTCATAGCGGTCAATTATTTTTTCGTACAGGCATCCGCTGTTTTTGATACCCGGTTCAATATCGTTAATTATACTGACAGGGTCTTCAGTTCTTGGATTATCTGATGTTGCTATGCAATAATCCGAAAGTTCACCTGCAGTTTGCCCCATGATACTGCGCTTTGCTTTATCTCTGTCGCCGCCGCATCCGAAAACTGTTATTATTCTGCCTTTTGTATAACCCCGAACGGCTGATATTATATTTACGAGTGCATCCGGCGTATGAGCATAGTCGATGACAACGTTAAACCCTAAATCGTTCGGAACAGACTGTATCCTGCCGGGTACACCTTTCATGTTTTCAAGACCTCTTTTAATAACTTCAATCGGTATACCGATTGAAACAGCAGTTCCAATTACCGCAAGGGCGTTATACACTGAAAATCTGCCGGCTACCGGGAGAAAAAGGCTGTGCATATCCCCGTCAATATTTATATCAAATATTGACCCGTTATTTAAATATTCAATATTTTCAGCTCTAAAATCACATTCTTTATCTATGCCGTAAGTCAACACACGGCAAGTGCCGTTATCACGCATGTACTCAAAGTAATCATCATCAATATTAAGAACGCCAACATCACATGATTTAAATAGCTTAAGTTTTTCATCACGATAATTTTCCATAGTGCCATGTATATCAAGATGATCTTGAGAAAGATTTGTAAAAATTCCGATATCAAATCTAACTCCGTCAAGCTTATTAAACGCAAATGCATGTGATGTTGCTTCCATAACAACGTATTCTGCGCCGTTTTCATGCATTTTTTTAAATATTTGATGAAGTTCTATAGGGTCCGGAGTCGTACTTGTTGCGTAAGATATGCTAAGCTTTTCACCGTTTAAAACTGCACCTGCAGTGCCGATTACCCCGACACTTTTTTCATATTCCCTAATTATTGCTTCCATAAAGTACGTAACTGAAGTCTTGCCGTTTGTACCTGTTACGCCTATCATTTTGTAATGTTTATAAGGATTCCCATAAAAATTTCCTGAAGCAATTGCCATTGCTGAACGAACGTTTTCAACTTTTATAAATGTAGCACTACCCACAAGATTAACACCTTCAAGATCATCAACCATTATTGCAGAAGCTCCTTGTGAAACTGCATCCGGTATGTACTTTCTTGCATCTTGGTTAAGCCCTTTTATGCAAAAGAACAGCGACCCTTTTCGTGCCTCGCGCGAGTCTATTACGATATTTTTGATATCCAAATCGCTGCCTTGAATTACCGTGTGATCAATATTTTTTAATACCTCGAATAACTGCATGATTTTTATAACCTCCTAAACATCTGCTGCAACAAACAGTATAACTGTGCTTCCTTTATTAACTTCTTCACCCGGAAGCGGGAACTGGTTTATAACAACATTTCCAAGCCCTCGTATTTCTGCTTCAAGTTCCATATCCTCTAAGTCCTTTTTAACATCAGCAATCGGCATAAGCATAAAGTTAGGTAAAACTACAGATCCAACATCCGGCATTTCAAGTTCTTCTTCGTTAAAATCTGTGCGAATGTTAAGATACGGAAGGGTATTTCCTAAGATTTCTTGCATTATTGGTCCGGCTACTTGACCTCCATAATATGCTCCTTGTGGTTCATCAATTAAAACGAGTGCTATTAACTGAGGGTCTTCTGCCGGCGCAAAAGATAAAAATGATGCTATATATTTACCGGAACGTCTAGGTAATTTTTCACTTGTTGCTGTTTTGCCGCCGACTCTATAGCCAGGAATATAAGTTCTTCTACCTGTTCCCTCATATACAACACCTTCAAGTATTTCACGCATTATGTCAGATGTTTCCTGAGAAATAACCCGCCGCCCTTTTCCATGCTCAAAAACTTCGATTATGTTACCTTCCGAGTCAATTACTTTTCGGGCGAAATGGGGGGTTATTAAATATCCGCCGTTAATTATTGCGGAGCCTGCTCTTAAAAGTTGCAGTGGTGTTATCTGGAAGCTTTGCCCAAAACTCATTGTTGCAAGTTCAACAGGTCCAACATTATCCATTTTGTGCATTATCCCGGCGGCTTCTCCGGGTACATCTATGCCTGTTTTTTCGTTAAAGCCAAAATCAAACATGTATCGATAGAAGGTTTCAACTCCTAAGCGTTCTGCTGTTTGCATGAATACAGGGTTGCATGAATTAAATACGCCCTCAGTAAATGTAACAGCACCGTGTGACCTTGGGTAACGCCAACATTTAATCTGTCTATCTCCTACCATATAAGATCCGCCGCATACAAACGGACTATCCGGCGTTATAACACCCATTTCAAGCCCTGCGGCTGCTGTTACTATTTTAAATGTGGAACCTGGTTCATAAGTATCATTTATGCTAAAGTTACGCCACATTTGGTTTAAAAAGCTCATTTGCTCTTCTTGAGTAAAAATACTCCAAGAGTCATAAAGCTCCGGAACGTTTATGGTAAACGGATCGTTAAGGTTAAAATCAGGCTTGTTTGCCATTGCATAAATTTCGCCGGTCTGAGGGTTCATAAGTATGGCAAGCCCTCGCTTTGCGTTATGTGCTTCTACTGCATTTGCTATCGCCTGTTCAGCATATTGCTGTAATATTACATCAATGCTTAAAACCAAATTGTTTCCGGGGATTGGTTCCGTCCTATATTCCTGTCCTCTTTCAAGTTCTCGTCCCCGAACATCAGTTTCGGTAAGAATTTTACCGTCAGTTCCTTTTAAAAATCTTTCAAACTTAGCTTCAAGCCCGATAATACCTTGATTATCTCTTCCGACAAAGCCTATAACATGAGATGCAAGGTTGTCAAACGGATAAATTCGCTTAATCCCTTCATCAACAACAACACCGGGAAGGTTAAGAGCACGAATCTGGTCAGCTGTTTCTTTGTCAACTCCAATTGCGATTCTTTCAAGTGCTACACGCCTGTTAAGTTTTATCATCACTTCATCATAATCAAGCTCAAGTCTTTCAGATAAAGCTGTTGCAACTACTTCTTTGTTTTGAAGCTGATTATGTATTACACTTATTGAAGCAACTGTTTCCGATCTTGCAATGCCTACCATGTTGCGGTCTAAAATATCTCCTCGTTTTGGCGCAATAAGACGATCTCTCGTCTGTTGAATGTACGCCATTTCCTGTAAAAATTCACCTTGCACATATTCGATGTATATAACCCTTACGATAAGCATTAATAAAATTGCTTGAAAAGCCGCAAGAACGAATAGCATTTTTTTCTTGTTTAATAACGTAATTTTTTCCATTTAGCAATCAACCTCCTATTCTAACATTCTATTAGCCTAGTAAGTTGCATATGCATAAACCAACGTTAGTCGAAGGGTAACTGACCTTCTACAATTAATCTAATTTGCGAACCTCTTAACATCATAGTGCCTGTTGTCGGCATTTGTCTGACGACAAAAAATTCATAATCATCATCTTCTTGACTTATTATAGTATTACCATTTATATCCACAACTAAAAACTCAAACCCTACACTTGTAAGAATATTTTTTGCAACTTCAATTGGCGAAGAAAGAATATCAGGAACAAAAATTAAATCAAGATCTTCTTCGCTTTCGGTCAGATGTAGATGAACGGTTAATCCATCCGAAATAATTAGCCCGCCTCTCGGCATTTGGTTGCTTACAATATCTCCTCTGCCGCTTATTTCAAAATTTACTTCGAGAGCGTTAAGAGCCCTTGTTACATATATGATGTTTTGCCCTATGTAATCCACAAGAATTCTGTTGCTCCCAGATGCGCTGGCTGCTATTTCTTCAATGGTAACGCCGGATTGAATACCTCTAAGTTGTATTATTCTTTCAAATAGTTCGCCAATCATTGGCGTAGCCGTTGTTCCGCTTGTATTGTTTTGGTTATCCTCTCTTGGAAGATGTATAACCGCTATTGCAATGTATCTTGGGTCTTCAATTGTTAAATATCCGACAAATGAATAAGTGTATAATTCGCTTCCGCGGACACCTTGCTCGCCTGTACCTGTCTTTCCACCAATATTGAACCCTTCGATCCGCGCTCTTCCGCCTGTTCCTGCGGATACAACCATTTGCATTTCCCGCCTTAAAAAATTAGCAGTGTCTTCCGTAATAACCCTTCGTGCGACTTGCGGCGTATTGTGCATTATAATTCTGTTATTTCTGTCAATAACCTGGGAAACAACATAGGGGCGAACAATATCACCGCCGTTTACCAAAGCCGCAAATGCTGTAAGTATTTGAATTGATGTAGCATTGAAACCTTGTCCCATTCCGCCTGTTGCGAGCTCTGTAATATTAAGTTGGTCACGGGAATGTAAAAGTGTTTCTGCTGAAAATTCACCGGGTAAATCTATTCCGGTTCTTTGTCCAAACCCAAAGGCTCTTTGATAATCAAAGAAGCGATCACGTCCAAGCTCTATGCCTATTTCCATAAATGCAACATTGCATGAATTAGCAATTGCCTCTGTAAGAGTTTGATTCCCATGCCCGCCGGTTCGCCATGCCCAACATCTTATGTGATGGTCAGCAACCTGTTTTCCACCGGCACAAAAAAAGTTTTGATTTCTTGATATAGCACCCTCATCAAGTGCGGCGGCGGCAATTATGGGCTTAAAGGTTGAACCCGGTTCAAAGCTGCCGCTTACGCCAAAGTTTGCCCAGACACCAAAAAGCCTGTTAAGGCGTTCTTGTGATTCAAGATATTCAAACTCATGTCTTAAAAGGTCACTGCCAAAATAATTAGAGTTCCCCGGGTCATTTGCATTAAATGTTGGATAAGATGACATGGCAATAATTTCACCGGTGTGTGGGTTCATAACTATTATTAAAGCTTCTTCGGGTTCGTATCTAATTCCCGCCGCAAGAACGATTTCATCAGCAATTCTCTGTATATTTGCATCAATTGTTGTTATAAGCGTAAAGCCGTCCTGAGGGTCTATTTGCATACTTGTTGCCGCACTTGCCGTGCTGTATGTTCTAAAGAGCCTTCCCGGAACGCCGGTTAAAAACTCATTGTATTGCCTTTCAAGCCCCCAGTAGGTGTCTCCTCTCCTAAAGCCTAATATGCTTGCAGCTAAAGTGTCAAATGTATAACTTCTTATAGATTCCGACTCCATAAAAACATCTGCTGTAGCACGATTAACGAGTGAAAAGGCTGTTGCCCTATCAACATGCCTCTCGATAATAAAATGGTGTGTATCACGGACAAGCCTGCCGTAAGCATCTTTTTCAAGAAGTGCGTCAAGCTCAAAAAGAGGTATATCAAGATAATGGTTAAGTGCCTCAAATATGCTTAACTGAACTTCACGGCTGCGCTCATCAAGTCTTCTTATGTCTACAATAATGTTATAAGCAGTATGACTTGCGGCAAGGAGTTGGTTGTTTCTGTCAAATATACTCCCTCTATTTGGGTTGATTCTTGTTTCCATGCTGTTTCTGACTTCTTGTTGTCTTTGTGTAATCAATCTGTATTCTTCGCCATAATTAACAATCAGCAAATAGACCTGCAAGATTAAATATCCTAACGCAATAGTGAAAATAAAGCCTAAAGTAAGCAGCTTGGCTCTTGAAAGGGACTGCCTTTTTTCCTCTGCAGATTTCTCTCTTCGTTTTTTTTCATCAAAATGTGTCGTGGCTTTTGTTCTTCGCCCGTTTCTCAATTAAAACACGCCCTTAAAACGATTTAATTGACGCCTCAATATATTACCAAAGTGCCGCCATAGCAAACACTCGTCTGCTAAATGATGATATCCTTGAAAATACACCTTCGTCGTCGTCTTGAACAGCCAGATTTTGAACCACATAGTTTTGTCTTGGAACAGATATGTGGATAATCTGGTGTTGCGCCGGAGTAACCATCCCGAGCCTTGTTGTTGCCAACAATTCAATTTCTCTTAAATCATGACTTCTGGCAAGCTGTGCGCTTTTAAGCAGGTTCGAGCTTTGAAGTTCTTGATGTTCACGAGCAAGGGCATTAATTTCCATCCTCATTTCAATTATTCTAACCCCACAAAAAACAACTGCAATTACTCCTATGAAAAAGACAGATAACGCAACATATGGCATAAAAGCAGCTCTTGTGCGATTGTTCATGTCAATCAAAAATCTTGGCTTTTTACTTGATGCACGCTTTCTTTTAACTTTTTTGCGATTTGCTACTATTCTTGGTTCAAATTTCGGTCTATTATGCCTTTCATAAGGTATGTTATAAACGTCATATGCCTCAGAAGAAGGAGAGTAAAACTCAGAATAGCCGTTGTAATGATGTCTTTGTCTTCTTGGTGATCTTGAGTCTCTTGCTCTTTTTGCCATTTATACAACTCCATTCGATTTATTTATTTACCGGATCATATTTTTTCTACCACTCTAAGTTTAGCTGATCTTGCCCTTGGGTTTTCATTCACTTCTAAATCAGAAGGCAAGATAGGCTTTCGGCTTATAATTTTTACTAAAGGCTCTTTGTTGCAAACACATATCGGGAGGCTTATAGGACATGTGCATGGGGATTCAAGATTTTTAAAGGTATTTTTGACTATTCTGTCTTCTAAAGAATGAAAACTTATAATACACAGCCTTCCTCCTGGTTTAAGGACTTGAACCATATTTTCAATAGCATCTTCAAGCTCGGAAAGTTCATTATTTACTTCTATACGTATTGCCTGAAATGTACGTTTTGCCGGGTGAGGTCCGCCTTCTCTTGCGGCTTTTGGTACAGCAGCTTTTATTATGCTAACTAGCTCAAATGTTGTTTCTATCGGCTTTTTTTGTCTTGCCTCTACAATAAACCGGGCTATGCGTTTTGCCCAACGTTCTTCTCCATACTTTGTAATGATATCTGAAAGTCCTTCAAGTTTATAATCATTAACCACATCAAATGCACTGAAGCTGTCACTCGAATTCATACGCATATCAAGAGGTGCATCATTCATGTATGAGAATCCTCTTTCAGCATTATCAAGCTGATAAGATGAAACTCCGAGGTCAACTAAAATTCCATCGAAACCTATTTCTTCTAAATTGTGTTTTTTTGCTATCTCTTTGATATTGTTAAAATTGTTGTTTTCAAAAATTACATTTCCAGAAAAGTCTTTCAGGACATGTTGTGCCTTTTGGATTGCTTCAATGTCCCGGTCTATTCCAATGAGTTTGCCGCATTTTCCAAATCGCTGACAAATTTCAAGTGAATGTCCGGCTCCGCCAAGTGTTCCATCAGCGTAAACACCGCCATCTTTTATGTCTAAATATTCTATACACTCATTGAGCAGCACGGATTTATGAGAAAATTCCAAACTGTTTTACCTCTTTTCAAGAGCTCATTAATCATTTATATACCGAGTTCAGCCATTTTTAAGGCTAGAGATTCATCAATACAATCCAATGCATCCATTCCGTTGCAATATTCTTCCCATTTAGTCTTATCCCAAATTTCTGCCCTGTCTGAGACACCGACAACTACAACATCTTTTGTAAAATCTGCATATTCTCTTAGTGGTTGAGGTATAAGGAATCTGCCTTGCCCGTCCATTTCAACTGTGTCTGCCCCACTAAAGAAATGGCGGGAGTATTGTCTTGAGCCGGGATGGCTTTTTGGCAGACTCATTATTTTCGCACGCTCTTTTTCCCATTCAATTGCGGTATAAACATACAGGCATTTTTCATGGCCTTTGGTAACAACAAACCGCCCTCCGAGCTCATCTCTGAATTTTGCAGGCATTTTCATTCTTCCTTTTTCATCAACCGTATGTTTGTATTCGCCCAAGAACATTTGTCGTCACCTCCTACTTGAAATAATAGGCTTGTCCAAAGTTTAAGTTTGTAAACCATGTTAGTCCATTTCGAACCACTTTAGACCACTTTTTAATATTTTAACTTATTAGTTAGGGAATAGCAATAGTTTTTTGAAAATTTTTTCAAATAGTCCTTTTTTATCAATACAACTTGAAGTTGTATTTTGATGGATTGATAAATATTTTAGTAATACTTGGCTTGATTGAGTCATATAATTCAACAAAGATTTGGACAAGTGAGGAGAGAGTTATGAATACAAAAGAGATAATACTAAACTGCCTGGGAGAGCGGCTTGAAACACTTTTTACCGGGATTCAAGATGATTTTTTTATGCAAGTTGAAGAGCTTCGCTTCCGTGCCGGGCAGCCAATCATTATGATTCAAAAAGGGACGGAATACACAATTACGAATCAAAAAGAGATTTCTAAGAACATAAACATGGGTTGTTTGGTTGGTCAAGCAGATATATTGACGGTTTTAGAACTTACCAGCGGTAGATCAATGTATGCTTTTTCAGAGGATATTAAAAATGGGTTTATGACTATAAACGGGGGACATCGCATTGGAGTTGCAGGCAAGGTTGTAACTTCTCCCGACGGAATTAAAACTATTAAAAATTTTAATTCGCTCAACATACGTATTTCGCATCAAATAATTGGATGCGCGGACAGCATAATGGGTCATATAACAAAAAATAAGCGGGAAGTTTTTCATACAATGATTATCTCCCCGCCGGGATGCGGCAAAACGACTTTGCTTAGGGATATGATAAGACAGATAAGTAATGGGATTCAAGACCTGATAATAGGACAAACAGTAGGAATTGTTGATGAACGGTCTGAAATAGCCGGGTGCTATATGGGTGTTCCACAAAATGATATTGGAATACGGACGGATGTTTTGGACGGATGTAAAAAAGCCGAGGGCATGCTTATGCTGCTTAGAGCTATGTCACCGAAGGTAATTGCTGTTGACGAAATTGGTAAACATGAGGACGTACATGCAATTGATGACATAATAAATGCTGGCGTTACAATTATTTGCACAGTTCACGGCAAGTCACTTGAAGATATTAGGAAAAAGCCTGTACTTAGTGAAATAATTGAAAAGGGTATATTCAAGCGGTTTATTGTTCTAAAAAAGCCTGGCGAAGTTGAGGGTGTATATGATGAAAATTTTTCCCGGCAAAACCATCTGGAAAAATCGAAATTTGGCTTTGCACATGGAATGTGTACAGTATCAAATTCCTACTCTAAATTAGAAAGGGCTGAGGGGGGCGTATGTTAATTTTTCTTAATATAACCGGGATTGTTTTAATAATGGTTTCTACAGGGCTTATAGGGCTTTATTATTCAAACGTTGATGGATATCGTATAAGCGATCTTTTAGAGTTTAAGCGTGCAATATCTATTTTGCAAAGCGAAATAGAATATACAGGGACTCCGTTGTCTGAGGCTGCTTCGAACGTGGCATTGAGAACAAATGGGTCTGTTAGCAGGATATTTGAGCGTTTAAGCGAATTAGTTGTTACAAACAGGCAAGATAGTATGGCGGATATATGGAAAACTGCATTTCTACCGGCTGTGGATGAGGCATATTTTTCAAAAAAAGACGTAGAACAGTTTTTGGAATTCGGAAATGCGCTTGGATATTTGGACAGCAACATGCAGCTGAAAAATATTACCCTGCTTTTGGATTACATAGAAAATCGAATTGATGAGCTTAACGCAACTAAGATTAAAAACAGGAAAATGTATAGTTCGGCAGGGGTTTTGACAGGGCTTTTAATCGTTGTAATCTTGATATAAATGATTTAAGGGGATGAATTAAATGGATATTAGCATTGTTTTCCAAATAGCAGCGGTAGGTATATTAGTATCTGTTCTTAACCAAGTGCTTGTGCGTGCCGGACGGGAAGAGCAGGCTATGATGACAACGCTTGCAGGGCTTATAGTGGTATTGTTTTGGATAATACGTTATATAAGCGACTTGTTTAATACGGTTCAGACGATATTTAATTTATAGGAGCAGCGACTTGTTTAATACGGTTCAGACGATATTTAATTTATAGGAGCAGCGACTTGTTTAATACAGTCCAAACGATATTTAATCTGTAGGAGCAATGAACTTATGGAGATAATGCAAATTGTTATAATCGGTATAATAACCGCTATTTTAGCGATCACAGTTAAAAAACAAAGCCCGGATATGGCGGCGATAATATCAATTGCAGGCAGTGTGCTTATTTTTGTTACGATACTACCGATGCTCTCAGGTGTTATAGGGATTCTTTCAAGCATCGAAAGCCAAATAAGCATTGATACGGCTTATGTTGTTATCGTGATTAAAGTAATAGGCGTTGCTTACATAGCGGAGTTTGGAGCACAAATATGTGCCGATGCAGGAGAGACAAGCCTTGCATCTAAAATAGAAATGAGCGGCAAAATAATCATAATGGTTCTTTCCGCACCGATTATTGTTTCTATGCTTGATATGATATTGGCTATTTTACCAAGTTAGATTGGTGGTGTACATATGATAAAAATTATAATTCTATCGCTGCTAGTTTTTATTCAAACGGCGGACGTAGCTTTAGCATCTGGTGAGGTTAATCTCTTTAGTGAACAGCTGTCATCATTCGATTTTGCAAATATTGACAGAACTATGGAATCATCAGGCGGAGCTGTTCAAATAAGCTTTACGGAGCTGATAACCGGAGTTCTTGCAGGCGAACTTTCGTTATCACCTGCTGAAATATTCAGATGGATTGTAAGAACTGCTCTAAATGAAATTTACTCAAGCGGTTTTCTAATGGTGCAGCTTGTCATAATTGCCCTTCTAAGCGCAGTAATAAACGCCTTGACTGATTCGTTCAAAACAAAATCGGTAGGTGAAATAGGCTTTTATGTATGTTATGCGGCACTGGTTTCCGTTTTACTTTCTTCAATAAGAATCAGCATTGATGCCATGAGCACAGCGGTATCTAACATGGCAAATCTTATGCAGTCATCTCTGCCTTTAATGGCCGGGCTTATGGTTATGGCGGGGGATGTTGCTTGCGCAATTGCGATGGAGCCGCTTGTTCTTTTATCTGTCAACTCAATAACCGTGCTGCTCCAAACGCTGATTATCCCTTTGGCGATATCTGCGGCGGTAATTCAAACTGTAAATTATTTAACAGAAAAAGAAACTTTAGGCAAGCTAAGCGAGCTAATACGCAAGAGCTGTATTTTGGCATTTACTGTGTTTGCCGTTTTGTTCTCAATTATTTTAAGCCTTGTTAGAATAAGTGCGCCGATAATAAATAACCTTGCCCTTAGAACTGCAAGATCAGCCGGAGGAGCCGTTCCGGTTGTCGGCGGATTTTTAACAAGTGCTGTTGATACTGTTCTCTTTTGGGCAGCAGCAGTAAGAAGTGCGGCACTTGTTTCAATCATTACAGCGATTATTTTAATTTGTGGGATTCCTATCATAAAAATGCTTGCGATGGTCGTTATTTATAAATTTACTGCGGCGGTAATTGAGCCTATTTGCGATAAGCGTATCGTAAAATGCATTGATACTATTGGTACATATACTTTGCTATTTGCCTGCGCTACAACAGTGGTTACAGTTATGTTCATATTTTCTGTTGTCATGATGCTGTCATTTGGGGGATTAGTATGAGTTACATAAACGATTATGTAAGAAACATAGCCTTCTTCTTAATATTCGCATCATTTGCGGGGATAATCCTGCCGGAAGGCAAATATAAAAAATACATAAATGTTGTTTTGGGGCTAGTCCTTATCGTTATACTGCTCTCTCCATTTTATAGGTTTTTAAGCACTGGTAATTTTGATGTTGATGAGCTTATTGATTCGCTAAATATATCATCAGCATTTGCAAGTGATGTTTCGCAGTATGAAGAAATGCGCAACAGAGCTATTACAAGTGAATTTTTGACATCTTTAAGGGCTTATACGGAAAATCTTTTGTTAGAAAGTAATTTTGTTTTAACAGATCTTTCAGCAGATTTTGATATAAACACAGGTACAATAATGTCAATGCATTTAACAGTAAAAGAGAGAGAATCTCCGCCAGGCGAACCAAACTCAGATCAAAACCGACGCCCTTTTATTCGAATAGAGCCAATTAGAATAAACAACTTTGCTGCTAGAAATGTAGAATCGCAAGAAATAACAGATATGAAAATAATGATTTCGAACTTCTACGGTGTAGACGTTGATAATATATATATAGAAGTACAGGAGATGAGATGAGATGCAAAGCAAACTACAAGAGTTATTTAAAAAGAAGGATAAAAAAACCGTGGTAAATCTTTTAGCAATCTTGGTTGCCGGGCTTATATTGCTAACTTTCAGTGGGTCACTTTTCGGTGGGACAACAGATGATACATCATCAGATATCATACTGCAAGAGAATATTGAGCCTGTTATGGCAATGAATGTTATGCCAAGCCAAGACAGAAATATTAGTCACGAGGCAGATCTTGAAAGGCGGCTTGAAGAAATATTATCGCTTGTTTCAGGTGCAGGTGAAGTAAGAGTTATGGTTACAATACGGCAGGAAAGAGAATTAATTATCGCATCAGATACTATTCATAATACTTTTATAACAAAAGAATCAGACAGTGACGGAGGAATTAGAGAAATTTCAGACATAAATATTGAAGAACGCAATATACTTATTCAAGATAACGGAGGACTAAGACCTCTCATACTAACCGAAAATTCGCCCCAAATAGAGGGTATTATAATAATAGCGCAAGGAGGAGATAACATCTTAGTAAGAGACGCACTGATAAGAGCGTCGCAAGCCGTTTTAGGAATAAATATAAACAGAATTCAAGTATTGAAAATGAAATAGGAGGTACAAACATATGTTTGCATTAAGAAGGAACCAAGTAATTATAACCGCTTTAGTTGTTATGATAGCAGTAGCGGGGTATTTAAACTATACCGATGCAAGAAGAATGGATGATCCGGTGGGAATTATGCTTGATGACCGGAGTGACATTACGACGTTTATGACAGACGGGGAAACGATAACATCCGTTTTTGGCGGAGATTTAGAGAATTCTCTTGAAATCACCCATAATCCATACATAGCAGTATCTGATGGAATTGCCGTTTTGCCCACAAGCAGCGAAGTCATGTCAGAGCCGGGTGAAGCAGTATTTGTAAGCACGAGCGTCAATCTTCCGTTTTTCGTAGAGGCAAAGCTTGAAAGAGAGCAAGCAAGGTCAAAACAGCGTGATATTTTGCTTGAGATGATAAACAATGATAATATAGAACAAGCACAACGCGCTGAAAGCGCAAATGCAATGCTTGAAATTCAAAGTAGAATCGAAAAAGAAACGGCTTCTGAAGCTATGATAGAGGCTAAAGGATTTAGAGAAGCGTATGTACGCATTGGTCCTGATACTGTTGATGTAGTTGTAGGAAAAGAAGCGTTGACAGACGCTGATGTTGCACAAATCGAAGATATCGTTAGACGCAAAACGGGAATGGATACTTCACAGATTAGAATTAGTACGCTTAGACGATAAGTCTTAGACAAAAAACCGCCATTCGCTATGGCGGTTTTTTTGTAAGTGTTACTACTGTAAAAAAATTTGGTCTTTGGAATCCATTGGATGGACTGCCATCTGCATTTATTGGTGCAATTTAAAAAATGCTACTAACTGCCGCAGTATTTCTGCTTGCGAGTTAAGTTCTTCTGATGCAGCAGCAGTTTCTTCAGAAACAGCTGAATTGCTTTGTACTACATTTGATATTTCCGCAAGCCCATCGCTGACTTGCTCAATCGCTTCCGCTTGCTCTTTTGAAGAGGTGGAAATATTACTTATAATTTCCAATACCTCATCAGCATTTTGAACAATAGTCTCTAAGGATTGTGAAGTGGATTCCGCAATTCCTGAACCAGATTCTACTCGGTTAATAGAGTCTTCGATAAGGGCTGTAGTTTCTACAGCGGACTGTTGGCTGCGAGCTGCAAGATTACGCACTTCCTCTGCAACCACAGCAAAACCTTTTCCATGTTCCCCTGCTCTTGCCGCTTCCACTGCCGCATTAAGCGCAAGCAAATTGGTTTGGAACGCAATATCTTGAATAACCTTTATAATCTTAGAGATGTCATCAGATGATTCTCTGATTTTTGCCATAGCTCCCACCATTTGCTTCATAGCTTCATTGCCGCTTTCGGCGTTAGCTGTAGACTTGTTAGAAAGTTCGTTAGCGGTAATTGCATTATCCGCATTTTGTTGGGTCTGTTGATTAATCACATCTATAGTAGCATTAAGTTCTTCCACCGAGCTGGCTTGTTTTTGTGCACCGCTTGCTAAATCGTTTGCACTGGTAGAAATTTGTTTTGCGCCGGACAACACTTGATCAGAAGCTGAAGAAATTTCTGACATAGTCTTGTGCAAGGTGGCGCTGATATTGTTTATTGAGCTTTTCATTGCGGCAAAATCTCCGATATATTCACGTGCAATGCTAACGGTTAAATCGCCGTTAGCAATCGCTGCTAATGCCATGTTGACTTCATCCACATAACTTTTGATAATGCCTGTAGATTTTTGAACTACGCTTTCTACAGCATCCTGTGCTTTAGCAATATCCTTCGTATCATCATCATAGTCGCTCTTAGCAATGCTTACATCCAAATTCCCTTTTTCGAAAGCCGAAACAATAGTGTCAGTCAACTTTTCAGTGCGTTCACTACGGTAAGAGTTTAGCTTGTCCGTATGTCTTTGAATATCACGAATTTCCGTAGTATCTACCATGAACATCAAGATACATACAACTTTACCATCAACGACAAACGGCGTGCAGCCAACTTGAAAATTAAAGCGTTGGCTTGGGTTTAGCTGTAATTGTATATCTTCTATTACCTGTGTCGTTCCATCTCTTAAAGCATTAACAATTGCTAGGTTGCTTGCAATATCATCGTGCAAAAAGTCGTTAATGTGCATACCAACTACGCTCTGGTTCTTGGTATTCGTGTGTTCTTTTGCAATTTGATTGGCATATAGCACTTTGCAATTTGTATCCATATATATAAAGGGTTCTGACACTACATCAAGGCTAAGCAAAAACTCATCAGCGATACCATTTGCCTTTT
Organism: Defluviitaleaceae bacterium; assembly: GCA_009784685.1. Taxonomy (GTDB): domain Bacteria; phylum Bacillota; class Clostridia; order Lachnospirales; family WRBF01; genus WRBF01. The sequence goes on from WRBF01000010.1 coordinate 32,010, forward strand.
CCAGGATGTTGGCAAAAGCACCCTCAAGCCGGGAGTCTTGAAGCCTGAAAAGGACATCACCATGAGTATATGCATCTTCACTTTTTAAAAAGTTTTCTTCCAGTATATTCAGGCTTTGCACAATCTCTAAAAAAGCACTGTAGAGCTGACCTACTTCATCACCAGTAATTCTTGATTTATCTATATTTACATTCACATTACCTTTCGATACATCGCTTGCTATTTGTGTCAAGTTTTTTATTGGCTGAGTAAGTTTGCCTACTATAAAGAACATTGCGGCAAGTGCAATTGCAAGACCTATAAGTGATATCAAAATTACGGTTGTGATTACCGAAGCGTTCCGAGCGTTAATGCCTTCAAGGGGAAGTCCCATGAACATTGAGCCAAACATGTTGCCATTTGGGTCTACAAGCGGCATATAAAATGCACTAAACTCTTGACCAAAAATTGTAGTTGTTGTAAAAATTTCTTCTTGGTTTGCCAATCGCTCTAATATTTCGGTATCTTCTAACCTTGTTCCCACAACGCTGTTTCCGTTTTCATCAAGTATAGTAGATGCAACTCGTAAATCGTCTACGAAGACGGTAATTTCGGCATTAAATCTTTCGGCGAGTTCATTAACTGAATCTTGAGTGTCTAACGCAAAGCCGACAAACGCAATTCCAATAACCTCTCTGTCGTAATGGATAGGTACAGCAGCTCGTATGGGCATATGATATCCTGTAAGCGGTGTGTAAGCAACAGATATTACGCCATCCAAAGCAGCAGCTAATGCAGGTGTTATTAGTGGATCTCCATATCGGTCACGTTCAAAGCTTCTGGCTAAAATAATAGGCGTATCGTCTGCGATGCTGATTGTCGATATGCCATATCTTGGCATCAATTCATCAATCACCCTAAAAATTTCAGGGGTGCTTCTGTTTAACACTGCTTGAGCTAATTGAGGGTTTGCTGCAACGTGAACTCCGCGGTCAATAGCGCTCATGCGAAGCTCTTCTGTTATTTCTCTTAGACCGTTAGCAGCGACCTCTAATCTTTCGTCTACTAAGTGCCCGGTAAAATTGCTAAACTGCCTAATAGTGGTCGCAAGCGTTACCACAAGTATTATTGATATTAATATTGTAGCAGGTAAAAGTATTTTACTTCTGAATCCTAGATTCTTCATTATCAACAATTCCCTTCGTTATCATTTTCTTCATATAACAATTAAATAAACACTATGGATTGCTCAATAAGCTTTTTTACCCGTCGATATGGTCTGGCTATACTCGTATCCTCTCAAAACAGTAGCAGAAAAAAGACAAGTTTTTGTTACTGTTTTGGGGATACGAGTATATGTGCCAAAATGTTGTATTTTATGTGCTAAAACACAAAATATGGTCGTCCTCTACATTTGAAATGCAAAGAACAACCATTATCCATATTTTGAGATATTTGACTCCCCGGAACTTCAAAAAGACAGACGGCTTGCTTGTTGGTTATAGAATGTCTCTTTAGCATTTTGTCAACTCCTAATCTGAAAATAAAAAATTTTGTAAAATCATTGATATGCTAAAAGTCCGCAGAAGAATTTTTACACAAAATCAAGTTTTGTGTAGCAGCTGGCTGCCTATTAAATTACTCTAACTAGACCCTATAGCTTTGCGTCATTGTCTTTCAACAATGTTGCCCATATGCAATTTATTTGATACTTTATTCACTATAGCATCTTTTCTATGAAGATGTCAATAGACTATAAGGATTTTCAGCCGTATTTTGCTCAATTCATGTAATATGTAGATAATAATTTATGCATGTTCACTTTGAGTAGTGTTTTCGTCAGGATTTGGCAAAAATTGCAATCATGCCGAGGCGGTTATTGACCATAACAGATATATAGGACTAGGTTATAAAAATAGGAAAAGCACCGTATCCGCTATAAAAAGGATCGGTGCTTTAAATAAATGTATGCTAAATAGGTTTTACGCAGAGCGGTGCATCAGAAAATATGTTAGGGCGTGTTCCCACTATCTGAAACGTTCATCTTTTTGCAGGTTTTGCGCCACTCTTCTCAGCACTTTTGCTATGCAAAAGCCGCCTTTAGCGTCCGACCTTCTTGTCGATGCATATTAAAAATTCTTGAAATACGTTCAGTATTTCTGCAAATTTTTGCCTCGATTGACACAAAACCTGCTGAAAATCTGTGCATTCCCGATAGTGGGAACACGCCCTAATTTAATGAAGTATCCTGCTTCCGCCAACAAATGTTCGAACATAGTAAGGTTCGTATAAACTGCTGATAATTACTCTATTTTGTGACCCGGTAGCTGAATGTATAAACCTACCGCCGCCTGTATAAAGCCCAACATGCGAGATAGGGGTGCTTCCTCCAACATTAAAGAATACCAAATCGCCTATTTTTAATTCGTTTCTCCCAACTCTTGTTCCGTTGTTAATTTGATCACGAGAAACTCTATGTAGGTTTATGCCAAAGTGTCTGAAAACCGAGAAAGTAAATCCTGAGCAGTCAACGCCATTGCGCAAATCCGTTCCGCCAAAACGGTAAGGCGTTCCAAGGAATTGTTTTGCAAAGTCAACAATCTCCTGTGCCTTTCGTGATGGAGCTTCAACTGTTACTCGTGTTACAGGAGCTGAGGAAGTTATTGATGTCTCAGGAATTGCACCTGATCTTCTTTGGGCGAATTCTGAGTATACAAAGCCTTCTCTTCCGTTATAGATAATATTATACCATCCGTCTTGTTCTCTCAGAAATTGAGCTGGTCTTCCGCTAGCTATTGCTAAAATAATATCACTTTCAACAGAAGAATTCGTTCTGAAATTAACACCGATTTCAGATATAATAATGACATGTTCATTTTGTGTGCCGGGTGTTGATGCCGGAGATTGAGGAGCAGGAGATGCTTGAGCCGCCTGCGCAGGTTGGCTTGTTTGCGGTCTAGCTTCAGAAAGATGACCCAAAAAAGTACCTGATAAGAAATCACTGTGGACATATGCTCTTTCTGAATTATGTTCAACTGCAAACCATTCGCCGGATGTTCCGGTAACTGTAAATTCATTGCCATAAGCTGCCCTGTCAAGGATTTGCCCGGTAGTGGAAGGGTTTCTTCTAATATTAACCGACTGGCTGTTAATTCTTCCCCCTGCCGTTTGAATCGCTATAAAGTCAGAGTGGATAAATGCGCCTGTAGTTCCGTTTACATTAACCCGATAAAACCCGTCTGCCGCAACAGCTGTAACTTCAATCTGTGTTCCCGGCGGAGCTGTTTTTAGAATTCTAGCAGTTATAGAGCCTTCTTGCCTTACATTAACAGTTGTACCTTCTACAACCCCTGTTGTTCTAGCAAAAATTGTTTGAACTCCAAATAATAAAATTGTAATACTCATGATGCTTATGAAGCTGAGTATTTTATGTCTTTTCACTGAAAGAGCACCTCCGATATGTTACAAATTTATTACTAAATATTAAGAAGTTTGTCCATTATACGAAAGATGTCGCAACTTGTCAATAGTTGACTTGGAATTTTTGTATCTTTTTGCGGAATTTTCATGAAAATGAAATACCAAGAAAGAATTTGAAGAATGCTAAAGAGCTTTAAAATCATAATTTTATTTGGGATTTACACAGGCCGAAATTTGGGTTATAATTGCTATTGTTTAGAAGTTATGATAAGGAGGCATATGCTCGGTTAAATATGTTTTTGTTGCCGGGCGTTAAAATATGGAATATCTATATTATCCCGGTTGTACACTAAAAACAAAGGCAAAAGAGCTTGATGCTTATGCTGTGAAATCAATGAAAGCCCTTGGGGTTGACTTTAAAGAATTTGATGATTGGCAATGCTGTGGTGCTGTTTACCCTCAGGCAAAAGATGAAATTGCTGCAAGATTATCTTCAATTCGTGCCCTTGATGAGGCACGTAAAGAAAAAAGAGACTTGCTTACAATTTGCTCTGCTTGTTTCCATGTTATGAAGAGGGTTAATTTTGATATAGCTTCCGACATAGATATTAGGACGAAAGCCAATAATTACCTTGAATTGGATATACAATATGCCGGAGAATCCAAGGTTTTTCATTTTCTTGAAATGCTTAGGGATGATATTGGTTTCGACAAACTTAAAAATCATGTTGTGAATCCACTTACAGGGCGCAAAATAGGTGCTTATTATGGTTGTCTGCTTCTTCGCCCTAGTGATGTAATGCAGTTTGATGACACGGAAAACCCTACAATCATTGAAGACTTTATCCGTGCTATAGGCGCAGAACCGATTGTTTATTCTTATCGTAACGAATGCTGTGGGTCATATTCAGCGCTTAAAAACAAAGACCTTGTGCAAAACCTTTCCCGAAATATAATAAATTCTGCTATTCAAAAAGGAGCAGAATCTCTGATTACTGCATGTCCATTGTGTAGATATGGTTTGATGCAAAATGACGATTTGCCTGTGTATTATTTTACAGAACTTCTTGCCGAAGCCCTTGGCGTGAAGTAACGCTAACTAACTACGCATACTTGGAGGTTTATGAATGAGTGCAAGTGCCTTAAACGACATAAGAGAAGAAGTTTTAAGAATAAGCGGTGCGAACCCTAAAAAATGCATGAGCTGTGGTAAATGCTCAGCTTCTTGCCCGGCTTCGTTTGAAATGGATATTTTGCCTCATCATTTTGTTAAAAATATTAGGGATGGAAATATCGAAAATCTGTTGAAGTCAAAGACGCTGTGGAAATGCCTTTCATGCTTTGCTTGTGTTGAACGCTGTCCTCGTGCAGTTGAGCCGGCTAACTTGGTTGAGGCGGTAAGGCTTGCAGTTATTCGCAAGAAGGGCGAAAATTACTTAAAAGTGGATGATATCCCTGAATTTATTGAGCTTGATAATGAAATTCCTCAGCAGCTAATTGTTAGTGCTTTTAGAAAATATAGCAAGTAGTATATTAACAGGAGTGAACACATTGCAGAGAATCGGCGCATTTGTTTGTTGGTGTGGAAGTAATATTGCGGGGACGGTTGATATAGATGCTGTAACTAAATCAGCAGCTGATGAGCCTGGTGTTGTTTATTCAGCGGAATATCAATATATGTGTTCCGAAGGTGGACAATTAGCCATTCGGCGGGCGGTTGAAGAGCATGGATTAACAGGTATAGCTGTTTGTGCTTGTTCTCCGAGAATGCATGAGACGACATTTCGCAAAACTGCGGCGGCGGCAGGGTTAAACCCATACATGGTTGAGATAGCTAACATTCGAGAGCATTGTTCTTGGATACATAAAAATAGGGAATCAGCGACGGAAAAAGCAACTATTCTTATGCGTGCGGCAATTGCTAAACTAAATTTGAATAAACCTCTTTTCCCAGGGGAAAGCGGCGTTGTTAAGCGTGCGTTGGTTATTGGCGGCGGAATAGCGGGGATTCAAACTGCGCTTGATATCGCTGATGCCGGATATGAAGTTGATATAGTCGAAAAGTCGCCAACCATCGGCGGTAGAATGGCACAACTTGATAAAACATTTCCAACGCTTGACTGCTCTGCCTGTATATTAACACCAAAGATGGTTGATGCGGCGCAGCATGATAACATTTCGCTTTACACGTATAGTGAAGTTGATGAAGTTTCTGGATATGTGGGAAGCTTTTCAGTGAAAATACGTCAAAAAGCCCGCTCTGTTAATCGAGAGTTGTGTAACGGCTGCGGGGACTGTATTACAAAATGTCCCGTTAAAAAAGCCAATAGTGAATTTGATGAAGGTCTTTCTAAAAGAAGTGCGATATATGTACCGTTTGCACAGGCAGTTCCAAATATTCCTGTTGTTGACAGGGAAAATTGTACACGCTTCAAAACAGGCAAATGCGGACTTTGTGAAAAAATCTGTGGAACAAAAGCTATTGACTTCGAGCAGCAGGATGAAATAATTGAAAGAGAATACGGAGTAATAATTGTTGCTACAGGGTTTAAGCCGCTTTCACCGGAGCGATATGGTGAATATTTATATGGACAGTCCCCGGATGTTTTAACCTCATTGGAATTTGAGAGGATGATGAATGCGGCAGGACCTACAGGCGGTGTTCTTAAACGTCTTTCGAACAATGAAAAGCCTAAGTCAATTGTATTTATTCAGTGCGTAGGCTCAAGAGCCGATGCTAAAAAAGGCAAGACGTACTGCTCAAAAATATGCTGTATGTATACAGCAAAGCACGCAATGCTTGTGAAGGAAAAATATCCGGATATTGACGTGCATGTCTTCTATATAGATGTAAGAACCCCCGGCAAAAATTTTGATGAATTTTACCGTCGTGCCGCTGAACAATATGATGTCAACTACATAAAGGGAATGGTTGGGAAATTAGCGGATGAAGATGGCCGCTTACGTGTCATAGCTTCAGATTTGCTTGATGGTAAGCAGATTACCATTGATGCGGATTTAGTAGTTCTTGCGACTGCGGTTGAAGCAAGCCCGGATGTTCGAGCACTTGGCACTATGCTGACTGCGAGTATGGATCAAAATAACTTTTTCACAGAGGCGCATCCTAAACTTCGTCCGGTTGAAAGTCCGACGGCAGGTATATTCCTATCAGGTGTTTGCCAAGGTCCTAAAGATATCCCTGAAACAGTTGCACAGGCAGGAGCGGCGGCTGTTAAGGCACTTGGAATACTATCAAAAAATAAGTTAATCGGAAATCCGTGCATTGCAGAATCTAATGAATTGCTTTGCAACGGATGTTCATGCTGTGAAAATGTTTGCCCATATGGTGCTATTGAATATACCGAAAAAGAAATAAATGATCACGGTAACCGAAATAATCGCAGAGTTGCTCAAGTTAATGAAGCAATCTGTCAAGGATGCGGGGCATGTACAGTTGCTTGCCCGTCCGGTTCTATGGATTTAAAAGGCTTTACAAATAGGCAAATTATGGCGGAGGTTGATGCTATATGCAGGACTTAGTTAAGGAAAAACCCTTTAAGCCGCTTGTTGTTTCATTTTGTTGCAATTGGTGCAGCTACGCAGGCGCTGATTTAGCAGGTTCAAGCCGGCTTGAATATCCTGCTGAGGTTAAGATTATAAGAATTCCTTGCTCATGCCGTGTAGATCCTCTTTTCGTACTGCGGGCATTTCAAAGAGGTGCTGACGGCGTAATCATTAACGGATGCCACCCCGGGGATTGTCACTATTCAACCGGAAATTATTACACTCGTCGAAGGATGGCAATGCTTTTTAGTATGCTTGATTTTATCGGTATTGAGAAAGAGCGAACCCGCCTTGAATGGGTTTCAGCCGCCGAAGGCGCAAGATTTGCTTCGGTTATGAATGAATTTGTTGGTGAGCTGCGTGAAATGGGTGAAAACAAAAGGTTAGGTGATATTCGATGCAAAGAGTAGAAGGCGAAATCAAGCAAAAAGCCCATGAACTGCTTAAATCCGGAGTCGTTAGTTCTGTTTTAGCTTGGAAAAAAGGCGACTTAGTATATGATGCAGCTCCTGCCTTTTTTAAAAGCCCAAATGCCCTTGAGGATATGGTCTATAACGGGTTTTGTTGCAGTAATCTTAGCAAATATCTTATCGAAAAAGACAGCGAAAATGAAAAAGTCCTTGTGTTTTTAAAGCCTTGCGACACATACAGTTTAAATCAGCTTCTAAGTAATCATCGTGTTATAAAGGATAAAATCTATGCGGTAGGCATAGGATGTGATGGCAAAATTGATATTGAAAAACTTAGAGCAAAAGGCGTTAAGGGGATTTTAGAAATAGAAGAAGACGGTGAAAGCCTTAAAATACAAACATTGTACGGGGATGAAACTTGTGTTAGGCGAGATATTTTGCTTGAAAAATGCTTGAACTGCAAAGGCAAGGATCATATGGTTTATGATGAACTTATAGGCTCTGAATTGTCTGAAGAAACAGCCTTAGGAGATAAATTTTCACAGGTTGATGAGCTCGAAAAAATGTCATCGGATGATCGTTTTGAATTCTGGCGATGCGAGCTTTCAAAATGTATTAGATGCAATGCATGTCGTAATGTATGCCCATCCTGTACTTGCCGTAAATGTGTTTTCGATAATCCCCATTCGGGCGTTAATGCTAAAGTGAACGTTACTGATTTTGAAGAAAATATGTTCCATATTATCCGTGCGTTTCATGTTGCAGGGCGTTGTTCCGATTGCGGGGAATGTACCAGAGTTTGTCCGCAAGGAATTCCTTTACAGCTGTTAAACCGCAAATTTATCAAAGACATCAATAATTTTTATGGGGATTTTCAAGCGGGAGAAACGGTGGAATCTCGTTCGCCGCTTTTTGACTATAATTTTGAAGATATTGAACCAAACGTTATTTCAAAGGGGAGGGGGATCAATTAATGTTGAAATTACCTGTTTCTAAAATGGATGAACTTTTTTCCTTGATTAACAGTGAAAGAACTCTATATATGCCGCTTGAAAAGAACAGCGAAATATGTTTTGATAAATGGTCTTCCGATGCTTCTATACGGCTTGATAAGCTTAATACTGTTAAATCCCCGAAGGATTTTTTCTTTCCCGCTTCTGAAAACATTGCCGCTTTTAAAACAAAGGGCAAGGAAATTATAATGGATGACATACGAAGTGAAATTGAGCCTTTCGCCTTATTTGGCGTGAGAGCATGTGATGCTGAAAGTTTTAACCTGCTTGATCTCATTTTTTTAAATGACAAAGACTTCGTAGATACTTTTTACGAATCAAGAAGGCAAAATGGTATAATTATTACAACTGCCTGTAATGAGCCGGAAGAAACATGTTTCTGTAATGTTTTTAACATTGATGCAGCTAACCCCGGCGGTGATATTTCAACATGGATTATTGATGACACACTTTACTGGAATAGCCTGACAAAAAAAGGCAGTGGACTAACAGAGAAGATAAAAAAGATGTTTGAGCAAGCAGATGAATCAGAAATTGCAGATCATCAAGCAAAAATATCAGGCGTAATCAACAAGCTTCCGTTCAAAGATTTAAGCCTAGATGGTTTTACCGGTGAAGCTTTAATAGAAAAGTTCAGCTCGAATCAATGGGAAGAAATATGTCATACATGTTTAAGCTGCGGCACTTGTACATTTATTTGCCCGACTTGTCACTGCTACGATATCCAAGATTTTGATACAGGCAAGGAAATACATCGGATTAAATGTTGGGATTCTTGCATGTATTATGATTTTACGCTGATGGCGCATGGAAATCCACGTACTAGCCTGCTTGAGCGTTTTCGGCAAAGATACATGCACAAACTTGTTTATTTCCCTGAAAATAATGATGGGGCTTATGCTTGTGTCGGCTGTGGCAGATGTGTTCAAAAATGCCCGATTTCGATGAATATTGTTAAGGTGGCGAAAGCATTAAAATACGAAGGGATGAAGTAAATTGAATAATAAAGAAGCACTTATCCCAAAACTTGGCATAATAACCGATATCCGTGACGAAACGCCGGATGTTAAGACTTTTAGCGTTACTGCTTTAAATGGCGGGGTTGTTTTTCCACATATGCCCGGGCAGTGTGCTATGTTGTCAATTCCGGGAGTAGGGGAGGCTATGTTTTCGATATGCTCTTCACCAACTAACAAGGAGTTTATGGAATACAGCATTAAAAAAGCGGGAGTTTTAACAGACTGGTTGCATTTGGCAGAGATTGGGCAGCAAATAACCGTACGAGGTCCTTATGGTAATGCTTTTCCTGTCGAAGATGACTTAAAAGGCAAAGATATTCTATTTATAGCAGGCGGTATAGGGCTTGCGCCTTTACGTTCGGTTATTAACTATGTAAGAGATCATCGTGAAAATTATGGAGAGGTTGATATCGTATACGGAGCGAGATCTGCCGATGACTTGGTTTTCCGTAAAGAAATCGAAAATGAATGGGATAGTAAAAATGGAGTTAAAGTACACCTTACCATTGATCGTGAGCAAGAAGGCTGGGATGGTAATGTTGGCTTTGTTCCGGGCTTTGTCAAGTCTCTTAAATTTACGCCTGATCGGACAACACTTGTATGCGGTCCGCCTATTATGATAAAGTTCGTGCTTAAAACTTTGGAAGAAATGGGGTTTGATAGTACGAAAATCTATACAACGATGGAGCTGCGTATGAAATGCGGTATAGGCAAATGCGGCAGATGTAATATCGGCTCTAAATATGTGTGTAAAGATGGTCCTGTCTTTCGTTGTGATGACCTTGCTAAACTGCCTGATGAATATTAGAAGAGGGGATGCCAAGTTATGGAAGATAAAATAAATGTCTTTATATTTGGAAAGAAATATGAAGTTCCTGCCGGAGCTACGATTATGAGCGCTATGGAATATGCCGGATACAAACTTGTAAGAGGATGCGGCTGTCGATGTGGATTTTGTGGTGCATGTGCGACCATATATCGTGTAAAAGGCGATAAGGAGCTTAAAACGGCTCTCGCTTGTCAAGAGCAAGCAATGGACAATATGTATATCGCAACGCTTCCGTTTTTCCCACTTGTTAAGCAGCCTTTTGACATAGAGACGGCTAGACCGGACGAACGTATTATTATGCAGCTTTACCCGGAAGTTTATAGTTGTATAGGCTGTAATGCTTGCACAAAAAGCTGTGCGCAGGAGCTTAACACTATGCAATATATCGCCTATGCGCAAAGAGGCGAATACGAAAAATGTGCAAAAGAGTCATTTGACTGTGTTATGTGCGGGATTTGCTCGTCAAGATGCCCGGCGGGGATATCTCATCCGCAAGTAGGTCTTTTAACACGCAGACTTTATGGCAAATATATAGCTTCACCTTCTGAACATGTTGAAAGGCGTGTAGAAGAAATCGAAAAAGGAAACTTTGAATCTTTAATTGAAGAGCTTATGAACCGCCCAATTGATGAAATTAAAGAATTATATAACAATCGAGAGATTGAGAAATAGGAGGAGCGAGTATGTATACAGCTGAGATGCTTGCATCTATCCAAAAGGTTGAAGCTTCAAGACCATCAAGAATTAATATGGAACTCCGCAGGATGACTGCTGAGGAAAAAGAGGGTTTGCTTAAAACTTATCATCCGGATTTTAAGCAGGAAGAATTTGCTGCTTTAAGAGTTGGTGCTAATAAGGGAGAAAATGTTCCTCATGAATTAGCGGCACTGCTTGAAGGGCGAAGCAGAATTAAAGATGAAAATATTGATTTAAATAAAATCGACTATGATGTTGACGTTTTAGTAATAGGCGGCGGCGGTTCAGGCTCTGCGGCGGCGATAGAGGCCCATGAATGCGGCGCAAACGTTATGATTGTCACGAAGCTGCGTATTGGCGATGCTAATACTATGATGGCAGAAGGCGGCATTCAAGCGGCAGATAAAGAAAATGATTCACCTGCACAGCATTATCTTGATGCCTTTGGCGGCGGACATTTTGCGGCACAGCCGGAGCTTCTTAAAAAATTAGTCAATGATGGACCGGGGGCTATTAAGTGGCTTAATGACCTTGGTGTTATGTTTGATAAAGAACTTGATGGGACGATGATAACAACACACGGCGGGGGTACATCACGCAAACGAATGCACGCTTGCGCCGACTATTCCGGTGCAGAAATTATGCGCACCTTAAGGGATGAAGTCTTTAATCGTAATATACCCGTTGTTGATTTTACAGCGGCAGTTGAATTAATTCTTGACACCGATGGAAAAGCTGCCGGGGCAGTGCTTGTTAATATGGAAACAGGTGAATATCATGTTGCTCGTGCGAAAACGATTATAGTAGCGACCGGCGGGGCAGGGCGTTTGCATTACCAAAAATTTCCAACTTCAAACCATTATGGTGCAACAGCAGATGGACTGATTCTTGCTTATCGTGTTGGTGCAGAGCTTATATATCCTGATACATTGCAATATCATCCAACCGGTGCGGCGTTTCCGACACAAATTTTTGGATGCTTAGTTACTGAAAAGGTTAGAGCACTAGGTGCTATGCTTATAAATGCCGAAGGCGAAGCGTTTATGCATCCTCTTGAAACACGGGATGTTACATCAGCTTCAATTATCAGAGAATGCACTACAAACAGTAAAGGGCTTCAAACGCCGCATGGTTCGGCTGTTTGGCTTGATACTCCTATGATCGAGATAGTTCGTGGAAAAGGCACAATAGAAAAAGGAATCCCTGCTATGCTTCGTATGTTTATGAAGTACGGTATTGATATGCGGGAACAGCCTATTTTGGTTTATCCAACACTGCACTACCAAAACGGCGGTATAAAAATTAATATTGATGGAATGTCAAATATAGATAATTTATTTGTTGCCGGTGAAGCTGTTGGAGGTATTCATGGGCGTAACCGATTAATGGGTAATTCTTTGCTTGATATTATTGTTTTTGGACGAAGTGCCGGTAGAAATGCGGCTGTTAAATGCAAAAATGTGAAAATTTCTGAATTATCTATTGAACATGTGGAAAAATATGAAAAGGAAATTACAGAGGCCGGGATAAAAAGTGAAGTTATATCTCCGTTGCTTCTGCCGTCTTATGCTAATAAAGACGGGTTTAAACGAAAGAGGAGTGTTACAATTTGATCGAAAGCATCATCGCATTAATCACCAGGTTAGACACAAGCACTATTGCATTAATCATCATGGGTGTTATGCTAGTTTTATACATGACGGAACGTATTCCCATAGCTACAACTTCAATTTTAGCATGTTTGGCACTTGCAATATTTGGCGTTATCCCTATGAACACAGCCTTTGCAGGATTTGGAAATGATATGGTTTATTTAATAGTCGGGATGGTTATCGTTGGAAATGCACTTTTTGAAACAGGAGTTGCTCAAGTAATTGGCGAAAAGATTATTGCAGTAGTCGGAACGAATGAAAAAATATTTACTATCGCTATCATACTGGTTACGACTGTTATTTCGTTATTTATGAACAACAGCGCAACTGCTGCGCTTATGCTTCCGATTGCCGCTTCTGCGATTGCAGCGTCAAAAGGTAAGCTAACGAAGAAAAACTCGTTTTTAATGGTTGGAATTGCAGTATGTGTCGGCGGCGGCATAACGCTTGTTGGTTCACCGCCTCAACTTATCGCTCAAGGTTTTCTTATTGAAGGCGGTCATGAGCAAATGAGCTTTTTTGAAGTAAGTAAATTTGGAATTCCTATGCTGATTCTTCTGCTAGTTTTCTTTTTAACAGTTGGGATGAAACTGCAAAAAAAGATTTTTGATTTTGAAGAAGTAGAAAGTGATGTCACAAAATCAAATACCGGGGGAAAAGTTGTTGAATCCCCTAAAAGCGTTGTTAAAATGTGTATTTCCTTAGGAATTCTAATTTTTTGTATAATCGGATTTATATCCGGGCTTTGGTCGATGGGTGTTGTTGCCATGACAGGTGCTGCTATGACCGTTGTTACCGGATGTATATCGCAAAAAAGAGTTTTTGAAAAAATGGACTGGACAACAGTAGTAATTATGGGCTGTTCATTTGGCTTTGCAGCAGGTCTGGAACAAAGCGGAGCAGGCAGGATGATAGCGACTGGAATGATAAACATTTTGGGCGAAAACTTAAATCTGTGGCTTTTATTAGCGTCACTCACTTTCGTTTCGATGATAATGACAAATTTTATGTCTAGCACAGCCGCCGCTTCTATTTTAGTACCAATTGCCGGTTTTGCGGCGATGGAAGTTGGTTTCGATATTAAAGCTGCTGTAATGATTGTTGCAGTAGCTACTAATATAGGTTATGCAACCCCGGTTTCTACCCCGCCGATTACTATGACACTAACTGCGGGATATAGATTTATGGATTACGTTAAACTTGGTGGTTTGTTTAACATTTTGGCATTTATTCTAATAGTTGCTTTGATACCGTTTGTTTTTGGAATTTAGGGTGTGTTCCCACTATCGGGAATGCACAGATTTTCAGCAGGTTTTGTGTAAATCGAGGCAAAAATTTGCAGAAATACTGAACGTATTTCAAGAATTTTTAATATGCATCGACAAGAAGGT
>WRBF01000011.1 GCA_009784685.1 Defluviitaleaceae bacterium
GAATGCACAGATTTTCAGCAGGTTTTGTGTAAATCGAGGCAAAAATTTGCAGAAATACTGAACGTATTTCAAGAATTTTTAATATGCATCGACAAGAAGGTCGGACGCCAAAGGCGGCTTTTGTATAGCAAAAGTGCTGAGAAGAGTGGCGCAAAACCTGCAAAAAGATGAGCGTTTCAGATAGTGGGAACACGCCCTAGCTAATAGAAGAAGGAGGACTCTACTCTAATGGGAAAGAGAAGCACAGACAACGTTAAAACAAGGCAGGAAAAAGATTTTATCGGTGTTAAAGATATACCTGTTGATGCGTATTACGGAATACAAACGGTACGTGCGGCTGAAAACTTTAACATCACAGGGCTTTACATGCATCCCGAAATCATTATAAGTATTGCCAAAATCAAAAAAGCTGCTGCAATAACAAATGCTGCGGTAGGTACGTTGGACGAAAAACGTACAGGCGCAATTGTTACCGCATGTGATGAAATTATTGCAGGTGAACTTCATTATGAATTTATCGTTGACCCTATCCAAGGCGGTGCGGGTACATCACTTAACATGAATGCAAATGAAGTCATAGCTAACCGTGCCATTGAGATTCTTGGCGGGGAAAAAGGTGATTATTCTGTTGTTCATCCAAATGACCATGTGAATTGCGGTCAATCAACAAACGATGTGTTTCCATCCTGCGGGCGTATCGCCGCTCTTAACCTTCTTAATAATGCAACTACCGAGCTTGAGCGGTTATGGCATGCATTACATGATAAAGCAAAAGAATTTGATCATGTTATAAAAATGGGACGTACACAGCTTCAAGATGCGATTCCAATTAGGCTTGGACAAGGTTTTCAAGCTTATGCAACGGCAATCCGCAGGGATATAAACCGCTTTAACCACGCAAAAGAAGAAATGAGCGTTTTAAACCTTGGCGGCACAGCTATCGGGACGGGGCTTAATGCTGATGCGGACTATATCAAAAAAGTTGTTCGTAATCTTGCGACGGTTTCCGGTCTTGACTTGGTACAGGCTTTCGATTTAATTGATGCGACTCAAAACTTAGACGGCTATACATTTGTTTCCGGAGTTGTTAAGTCTTGCGCAGTAACTCTTTCAAAAATGTCAAACGACTTACGGCTTATGTCTTCCGGTCCGAGAACAGGCTTTGGTGAGATCAACCTGCCTGCAAGACAGCATGGTTCTTCAATTATGCCGGGCAAAGTTAACCCGGTTATTCCCGAGGTTGTAAATCAAGTTGCTTTTAATATTATAGGCAACGATATGACTATCGCAATGGCAACTGAAGCCGGTCAGCTTGAACTTAACGCTTTTGAACCAATAATCTTCTTTAAGCTGTTCCAATCAATAGATACTTTAACAAACGCAGTGCGGACATTTATTGATAACTGTATCGTTGGTATAACTGCTAATGAAGATCATTGCCGCAATCAAGTGGAAAACAGCGTTGGGATTATAACAGCTATTAACCCATATATCGGTTACGATAAAGCATCTGACCTTGCAAAAGAGGCAATCCGTTCCGGTGCGCCTATCAGGGAAATAGTGTTAAGAGAAAAAATGCTTTCAGAGCAAGAACTTGAAAAGATACTTAACCCATATGCAATGACAGATTGGGAATTCTTATAAGAATAACTTTAGGAGGGAACATTATGAAAATAAGACCATATTTAACATTTGACGGTCAATGTAATGAAGCTATTGAACTGTATAAAAGAGCGTTTAACACAGACACTTTAGAGTGTATGTTATTCGGTCAAATGCCGCCGATTCCCGGGTTTGAAGTGCCGGAAGAATATAAAGTCAGAGTTTTGCAAGCAACAATGAAATTTGGAGACGATTTTATCCGCCTGTCTGACTGCGGTTATGCGCCGGGATTCAAACTTAATGAGCAAGAATCTGAGAGAATCTCACTTGCTGTTGAAACCGGTGTTGATGAGATAAAACATGCATTCAATATTTTATCAGAAGAGGGGCATGTTGGAATACCTCTTGAGGAAACATTTTACAGCCCTTGTGCAGGGGTTGTGTTTGATAAATTTGGAGTAATGTGGAACCTAGTGGCAAATAAGTAAAGTGATTACCAAGAATTGACTTACTACATAAAAACGCAAAAAAGCCACGGATTTTTTGAAAACACGTGGCTTTTTTTATTTCATCAGCTTGATTAAATTTGTGTAAATAACATCCCTGTAATAATTCCGATTAGTGCAAAAATTGCAGGAACTTTATCTTTGGTCGTAACAACAGATTGCGGTAAAATTTCAGCAAATACAACATATAGCATAGCACCGCCTGCTGCTGAAAATGAAAGAGCAAGCGCCGTATAAGAAATTCCGCCTATTAAAACTCCCAGTAACGCACCTATAACCGTTGTTGAACCTGTTAAGAACGCCAGTAGCACAGTCTTTGTTTTGGAAAGGCCTCCGGAAATAAGCGGAGCTGAAATTGCCATCCCCTCAGGAATATTGTGAAGACCGATCATAATTGCAAGAGTCAAGCCAAGGGCAGCATCATGATATCCCGCAGCTCCCATTGCTAGCCCTTCGGGGATATTATGTAATGCGATAGCAAAAATCATTATTAATCCCGAACGTAACATGCCGCTTTTGTTTGATAACATCCCGTCTGAATGAAAAAATTCGGCGTATGATTCATGAAATCCTGATTTACCTTTAGATGCGGCGGATATTTTGTCTATAATGTTGTGTAAAATTAGCACCATTGCAACGCCCAAAAGTAAGCCTATAACAGTGGTCCATATATTAGAATACTCAATTGATTCAGGGATCAATTCAAGGAATACAATGCTTGCCATAACTCCGCCGGCAAAAGATAAAAATATGCTTACCATTTTGTCTGTTCGGCTTCCAAAAGCAGCGGTTATTAAGCCACCAAGTCCCATGCCTACTACGCCTGCCAAAAGGCTCATAATAATAATGTTCATTTTGTGTGCTCCTTCGTTAGTTATAAATTTTGTAGTCCAACAATTCAGGTTAGCTTGCTCTAACTAGGACTATGTTAGCATAGACTAACTCTTGAGTCAATAGCAAATTTGGTATAAATACAAAAACTTCGTTTATTTAAATAATACCCGCTTGTGGAATAAATTATCAATTCATTTTTTTCTTGAAATTGTGCTCAGCTTGTGCTAAAGTAAATACAACATTAATACAGGTTAGTGCTGTATAACTTTGAGGGGGGTAGTACGCTTGAATAAAACGCCGGAATCAGTAGAAAACTATTTAGAAACTATTTTAATGCTTAGCCATAACGGATTGCCTGTTCGCTCTGTTGATATTGCAAAGGAGTTGGAATATTCAAAGCCAAGCGTTAGTGTCGCAATGAAAAACTTACGCTCAAGCGGGTATATCGTAATGGACACAAATGGTTACATAACTTTAACCGAAAGCGGGCGGGAAATAGCACAAAAAATATATGACCGTCACATGTTAATTTCTGATTGGCTTATATTTCTTGGCGTTGATAAAGAAACGGCTGTTAACGATGCTTGTAAAATGGAACATGGAATGAGCGAAGAAAGTTACATAGCGATTCAAAAGCATATTGAAGAATGGAAGCGGAGTGTTTATAGAAACTCATGGGACTAAAAATCAGGAGGGACTTATCATGTCAAATGCAGTTTTTTATTGCGCCTATAAACTTAAAAAAGGAGCTTCCGTACCAGATTTCTTGAATGCAGCGGAAGCTCTTAATAACGAGTATATCTCAAAACAAAAAGGATATATTTCGTGGAAACAGCTTGTTGATGGTGATACTTGGGCGGATTTTGCAACTTTTGAAACGATGGAAGATGTTAAAAAGTTTGAAGCGGATTCAGGTAATTCTGGTGAACTTGCTAAGAACTTTTATTCATTTATCAACTTGAACAACTGCAAACAGCATTATTTTACTGTTGAAAGAAGTTATTAATTGATTTTGAGGGGGTAGAAGTGTGATTTCTAAAAAAGACATACACATGTTTAGGGAAAGTCGCCGCATACTGCTCAAATCAAATGAGTATATATGTTTAAGCCCCCACTCCAATTTAAGAGAATACATTTCAAACTACAACATAACATTTCCCACGAAAGCTATTATGCCAACCGGATTCACAATTATGCCAAGCGGCTGCGGCTCGCTTACTGTTTCAAGTGATGGCAAAAATTTATTTGTTGATTTGGATGGTCCTACTATGAAGCCGTATATTGTTGGCAGTCAGGCTGATCAGCCTGAAATGATAGTAGATATTGAATTTAAACCGGCGGGGCTTTATGCATTGATAGGTATAAATCAAAGCGAACTGACTGACGAAAAAATTTCTTTTGAAACAGTGAACCCCGTATTAAGCAAATTGATATCCAATGCAGTTGAAAAAGCGGACAGTGTTCTCGAGCTTGTAACTAGCCTTGATATATTGCTGTTTAAGAGCATGTATACGATTTATCATCCGCAGTTAAAGCTGATATTTCAAAATATTTTTGATTGTGCCGGGAACGTTTCAATCAAAAGCCTATCAGAGGAATCACATTACAGTGAACGTCAATTGAATAGGCTCTTCAAGGAGCATGTTGGTGTAAGTGGTAAGTCGTTTTCAAGGCTGATTAGAATTTATAACACCTTTCGTTTGCTTAAAAAGTCTAAAAATAGTTTAACTTTTATTTCTGATGTAACTGGATATCATGATTTGTCGCATTTTATCCGTGATTTTAGATTGGTATGTGGTATAACACCACAAGATTATCGTAATAATATGTCCGATTTTTACATAAATTCTACGAAATTTTAGGGTAATATGAGTATTATAATTCAATACCCTTGCAATACAATGAACGTGTTGTACATTGTATTGCAAGGGTAAGCAAGTCTAAAAAAATTAGGAGAGATAAAAATGGATAAAAAACTATTTGAAAAGGCAAATCAATTTTTTAAAACTCGTGAGAATGCGAGCTTCAGCGTGATAGATGAAAAAGGATACCCTTCTTCTTCTGCTATTTGGTTGATAGGTAATGAGGATATTTCTGAAATTTATTTTTCAACATTTGTAGATTCAAATAAATATAACCGCCTCAAAAAATGCAATAAAGCAAGCATATGCAGTTATTCTGAGTTCAACAACCTGACTCTTGTTGGAGAAGCAGAGGTTTTAACCGATCAAAAATCAAAAAGTGAACATTGGCAA
The DNA here is from genome assembly GCA_009784685.1 of Defluviitaleaceae bacterium. Lineage (GTDB taxonomy): Bacteria > Bacillota > Clostridia > Lachnospirales > WRBF01 > WRBF01. Next base: position 5,198 of record WRBF01000011.1, read on the forward strand.
GAACCGTTTATACACATATATCCAAAAGGTGAAACTGATCCAACTTATTGTATAATCAAATTCACAACTAAAAGGGTGTCTATGCATATTGATCATGAAGGTGCAGAGTTTGTTATAGAGTAGATTTTTTATTTCTTGATCAATCATTCCCAAAAATAGTGATATAATAGGAATTTTTATCATAACAAATCTTAACTATTTTGTAAAAGCCATGTTTTAAGCATGGCTTTTATTTTGTTATATATACTCGTATCCCCTCAAAACAGTAACAAAAACTTGTATTTTTTCCGCTATTCGTCGTCAAAAGAACCTTACCGTACCTTCGGGTACGCTAAGAACCTTTTTCCTAGTCTAGCGAAAAAAATTCTGCGTTTTTCTGCTACTGTTTTGAGAGGATACGAGTATAGTTTGTGAACCTCAAAAACTTGTGAATTTTTGATATCTTAATCTATCCAATAACTTTTTAATATTCATTATTGTTTCGGGGTTAAAAAAATGTTCAATTTTTTCAACCTGTTCTAATTCATTCTGTGAATTATTGATATAGCATAAAAGTTTGTGGATAGTGTCATGCCTAAATATCAAATATCTTCCAAGTTCATTGCCCTCATCTGTAAGCTTTATGTAACCATACCGTTCAGACGAAACCAGGTTATGTTTTTTAAGGTTAGCTACCATTTTTGTAGCAGAGGACGGCTTAACATTTAAGCTAACGGCAAGTGTACTAATCCTTACGGGTTCACCGCTTGAATGAATTCTATAAATCATTTCCAAGTAATCTTCCATAGATGCTGTGATTACATTATCTTCCATCATGGCGTATCCTTTAAGTGTGTAATATTTTGTGTTCTCCGGCATAGTTTGCCTCCATTCTAGGGCGTGTCATCAATAGTTTCAATGCTCATACAAATACAAACGTAACACTTCAAGGTAAATTGCCATACATTAGCTTAGGGAAAAAATCTTTCCTTAAACTAATTTTATTATTAGGAGGCTGTAAATATGTTTATGTCAGTTTTATCAGGGCTTGTTGTGTCGGTAGATGCTTTTTTTATCGGGCTTTCGTTGGGCTTGCAAAAGAAGTGCAAGTTTTTATATCTTGCTGTAATAAATGCATTTCTATTTGGACTTTGCATACTCGGCTTTTTTGTAGCAGGGCAGATTTATGAATTGATACCGTTTGAACCTGACTATATTGTAGGGTTTGCGTTCATCACTCTCGGGCTTTGGACAATTTTTCATTATTTCATAGCTGAGCATATTAGACGCCGTAAAGGGTCTACGGATGAAGTAAATATCTCAATTAAAACAATTATCATTGTAGGGATCGTAATGAGCATTGAGGCAATGTTGATAACAATGGGGCTTACACTCCTTTTTATCCCTGATTCAACTTTAATTATCCCTATTATTGTTGCGCTTGCACATTTTATATATTCTACATTGTCATTCCATTTGGCAAGAACCAGACATGTGAAACGAATCCCGGCTGCTTTAAGCCACGTTGTCTCTGGGATTGCCCTGATTACGTATGGTATGATGGCACTTTTTGTGGAGATTGGAATATAATTCTTCATTGCGGCAATCTCCTGAAAAATATTTTTCAAGAGGCTTCGCCGCAATTTTTTTGCTATTTGTCGAGTTTTTTGAATCTTTTGCTTTCCTTTGTGTGTTCTTTACAACAAACAACAGAACCTCGTTCTCGCGGTTCGCTGGGGTCAAAGTCATTGAAATACATATTTTCACATCTCCTCTAATTCAGTTACATCTCGAAAACATCCATATGGTTTTGTCGTAGTAAGACATAAACGACGAAACGGCAACTACTCAACTATAAATTCACTACGAAACTTCATACAAAAATAATAACGCATAAAGAGATGTCGTTTCAATAAACACTATATCTTATCTCATGTTGAAAGTCTATAATTATTTTTGTTCGCACGTTGTTAAAATCAGTGTCATTATCGGCGAGAATACTAATGCTCCATGACCATTTTATCATAATGATTTTGGCAATTAACCTATTTAACGGCTATTTTCTAACAAGCGAATAGTCGTTTTCTAATCTTAAATTTGCAGAAATCACATGCAAATGTTATAATAAGCCATTGATACTTTTCTGTAGTTAAAAACACTTTAAAATCTTGTCTTTTTGGCACAATACGTCGTCATCTCCTTTTAGTGTGCCTTCGGGCACATGTCGTCGTCGTTTCCTAGCCTTGTGCCAAAAATCCTGCGATTTTATGCGTGTTTTTAAATGCGGGAAAGTATGAGATATTGCAAATGAAGCATAGGAGCAAAACCATGAAAAATATAATAATAGGAACAGCGGGACATATTGATCACGGAAAAACAACGCTTGTGCGCAGCCTTACGGGGAATAATACCGATACTTTACCGGAGGAAATGAAGCGTGGAATTTCAATCAATTTAGGGTTTACTTATTTCGATCTCCCAAGCGGCAAAAGGGCGGGAATAGTTGATGTTCCAGGGCATGAACGTTTTATAAAGAACATGATAGCCGGGGCATGTGGTATTGATATAGCTCTTTTAATAGTTGCAGCAACGGAGGGCGTTAAGCCGCAAACAATTGAACATGCTGATATAATCAGCTTTCTTAGCATTAAAGAGGGGCTTGTAGTTTTAACTAAATGCGGTCTTGCCGATGAAGATATGAAAGAACTTGCTGCACAGGATGTAAAGGAAAGGCTTGAGGGAACATTTTTTGAGGATAAAGAAATAGTAATGGTAGATTCCGTTTCAGGAAGTGGATTTGACAAGCTTATTTCAAAAATAGACGAACTTGCAGCTAAAACCGAAGAACGCAATTCAAAGTCAGCCCCAAGGCTTAATATTGACAGGGTTTTTACAAAAAAGGGGTTTGGAGCAGTTGTAACCGGCACTCTTTCAGAGGGAAAAATTGGCTTAAACGACGAACTATGTATATATCATTATGGTAATGATGAAGTGAGTGCGGCAAAAATTAAAAACATTCAAGTCCATGAAGAAAACCGCCAAATTGCATATGCCGGTCAAAGAGCTGCGCTTAATCTTGCCGGGCTTAAAGCTTCTGAGCTAACACGTGGAGATGTTTTAGCGGCTAAAGATTCAGTCATGCGCACAAATATTGCGGATGCACAGCTTACTGCCAGTAAAAACACGAAGATAAACCTAAAAATGTGGGACAGGCTAAGAGTTTATTTGGGATCAAAAGAGATATTTGCAAGGTTTGTTCCGCTTTGGGATCAAGATAAAGAAGCACTTTTACCCGGTGAATCATGCTTTTGCCAACTTCGCTTTGAAGAAGATGTGTATGTCAAGAAAGATGATGCTTTTGTTGTTAGGCGCTATTCACCTATGGAGACTATTGGCGGTGGAAAAATATTAGATCCTTTGCCAAAAAAGCGCAGGAAAGTCAACGAAAATGACGTAGCATCTTTATCTGTTAAACTTCAAGGTTCTGATTCTGACGTTATTGACGGCATATTAAGAAAATCGAAAGAGCCTATGACATTAAAATCCCTTGCTTCTCTTTCATCTCAAAACGAAAAACAAGCGGAAGATGCGGTTGGTAAGCTAATTAGTGATGATGCTGTAGTTGTTATCAATAATCTTTATCTTCACATCGATACAATTGAAGATTGGCGGGCGAAACTTATTGAGCTTGTCGCAGGGTTTCACAATAAATTCGGCTTAAAACCCGGTATGATTAAAGAAGAACTTCGTTCAAAAGCGGCACTTCCTCTTAAGTCTAAAGAATTTGATTTGTTGATTTCGATTTTTTGCAAGGACAAAACATTTAAAACATTCGAAAATATCATTTCCCTGTACTCTTTCGAACAAAAATACAATGATGCACAGCAAAAAATCTATGATCGAATAGAAAAAACATATCTTGATGCAAAGTATACGCCGCCTGCAAAGGCAGATGTCGCAAAAGATAGGGCTTCCCTTGAAGTTTTTGATTCGATGATAAAGAAAACCCTTATAATGCTTGACGATGTTAACTTTTTGCATATTATACATTTGGATGCGGCAAAAGATATGATAAAAAAGCATATGCACCAAAACGGAAGCTTAACTATTGCTGAGCTTAGAGATATGACAGGTTCGAGCAGAAAATATTGCTTATTGATACTTGAGTATTTTGATAACCGGAACTTTACTCGGCGAGATGGTGAGAAACGGGTGCTTAGGGCATCTGAATAGTGGAGAAGCAAGCAATTAATTAGGGCGTGTTCAATAAATTAGCTTTTGCTAAATTTTTGAACACGCCCTATCAATGAAGTGGATATTCTATGGTCGCCCTGAGACATTATCAATATGTGCCACAGGCTCCCAATTAGTGACTAGATTTCCCCATAAACTTAACTCTGTCAAGTTTGGCAACCCGGAAAGAGGGGTCAAGTCGCTTATTAAATTAGAATTTAGCTCTAACATAGTCAAATTAGTCAGTCTGCTTAACGGTGATAAATAACTGATACGGTTGTCAGTCAACTGCAATGTCGTTAAGTTAACTAAGCCGGCTATCGGAGCTAAATCACTTATATCATTCCAAGGAATCCGCAATGCTGTTAGGTTTGTTAAGTCGGCTAACGGTGTTATGTCATAAATTTCATTTTCATGCAACCAAAGCTCTGTCAAGTTTTCTAAGCCACTTAAATGTGTTATATCACTGATTTGATTCCAAGATAGGCTTATTTTTGCTAAGCTTGGCAGTGCAGTTAATGTCTCCGCAAACGGTTTTAAATCACTTATTTGATTAGAACCAAGACCTAAGAAGTTCAAATACGTTAATTCGCTTAGCGGGGTTATATTGCTAACTTCATTTCCAAACAACTCAAGAGACTCTAAGTTTTTCAAATTAGCAAGTGGTGCTAAATCACTTATTTGATTGTTACTTAAAGACAAATCTCTTAAATTAGTCAAGTTAGAAAGAGATGATAAATCACTTATTTGGTTATCATCTAATCGAAGTGATTCCAGGTATATCATGTATTCAAGTGGCTTAATATCATCGTTTGTTAAAAGCATTAAAGTTAAGTCCAACTCTCTACCGGATGTAGGAAATAGCTCTCCTTGGATTATTACAGCCGGCGTTATTATGACAGTTTGTTCCTCTGCTGACCAATTTACATGATATCTAACACTCTCAAGTACAGCACGAATAGGAAGCATAGTAGACTCGCCGATAATTTGCGCAGGCACATCAAGGATATGTTCTTCTCCGTTTGTAGTAAATACATCACTGCTGATAGTGAGAATTACGATATAATCATCGCTTGTTAACGTTGCTTGACGGGTTGAACCATCCCAACTCACATCAAAACCTAACTGCTCAAATACACCTCGTACAGGAACAAGCGTTCTGCCGTCTACAATAACCGGGCGTTGTCCTGCGAAGTTTACAAGTTCTCCTTCGATTGTTACATTGATTGATTCGTTGGCATAAGTAATATTTGATAGTAGAATTGAACTAGCAAATATTACAACCAACGCTGTTGCTAAAACTTTCATTTTGATTTTCATTGATATCACCCCAAGTTTAAGTTTTGCTAATTATTGCCTGTATCTGACCATCTTGTCGTAACAACATTGTCAATATGAGCTACAGGAGATAAGTCGCTAATGGGATTGTCAATTAACTCCAAATACTCCAAATTCATTAAATCAGACAGAGGTATTAAGTTGCTGATGTCGTTATCTGATAAAAGTAAAATTCTCAAACTTGCAAGATTTGACAACGGTGTTAGGTCGCTGATTTTATTGTCCTGCAAGTGCAATCTGTATAAATTTGTGAGGTTTGACAGGGGCACTAAGTCACTAATTGAGGTATCATTCAAGAAGAATCTCCTCAGATTTGTAAGATTAGACAGAGGTGCTAAATTGTTTAATTGCCTGCCTCCCAGACGTAAATCAGTCAGACCTGTTAAGTTTGATAATGGTGTTAAGTCACTAATTTGGTTGCCGCCCAAACTCAAATAGATCAAATTCGTGAGGGTTGATAGTGGCGTAATGTCAGCGAATTGATTAGTATCCAAGCTTAGCCAATTCAAATTTGTAAGTGCAGATAGCGGTGTCAAGTCATTGATTTGATTGTATATTAATTCCAGAACATTCAAATTTGATAGACCTGACAGAGGAGATAAATCGCTTATTTGGTTGAATAGCAAGCTCAACCTAGTCAAATTTGCGAGATTTGAAAGGGGGGTCAAGTCACTGATTTGGTTGTCGGTCAACTCTAGTTCAATTAAGCTTGCAAGGCTAGACAGAGGAGTTAAGTCGCTGATTTGATTAGCTCCTAGCTGAAGCTGATTCAAATTAGTGAGGCTTGACAAAGATGTTAAATCACTGATTTGATTGATTAACAAATTCAACTCCGTCAAATTCATCATATACCGCAAAGGCACAATATCCGCGTTAGTTAATCCCATAGAGCTCAAATCAAGTGAAGTCAAATCCGTACTATACTGCACTCCACGAATAGTTATATAATCTGGTCTCTCAAAAGGTGTTGTTGATATAAAAACCGTTTGCGTTTCCTCAAACCAATTCAAATAATAGCCAACACTTTCAAGCACAGCACGAATCGGCAACATTGTAGATCCACCGATAATTTGTGCAGTGACATCAAGGGTGTACTCTCTACCATTTACAGTGAAAATATCACTGCCAATATTGAGAAGCACAACATACTCATCATTTACTAGCATTGCTTGGCGAGTTGTGTCGTTCCAACTAACATCAAACCCCAATTGCTCAAATACACCACGCACAGGCACGAGTGTTCTGCCGTCAACTATTACAGGGGGCTGCCCTTCAAAGCTCACAACCTCCCATTCAATGCTTACATTGATTACATCGCTAGCATAAATGGTAGTTGTTAGTAAAAATGAAACGGCAAATAGTGCAATAAATAGTGCCGCAAATATTCTAGTTTTGATTCTCATGAAAAGCACACTCTCGCTTTATTATTTTATTTAAGCCTTTACAACCCCGGACATCATTGTAGTTTCAACGCCAAATTCAGCCCATTTTTCTGCGATTTTGTTAAGACCAAAAGAGTCACTGGACATATGACCTGCTATAAGCACGTTCCCGATGTTTTGTTCTTTCAGTTTTTTAGCATCTGCTTCAGGTATGTGCATCATTACAAGTGTTCCAACTCCCGCTTCAAAATATTCTTTTAAAACATCAGCACCCGGACCTGTAAGTCCGGACATAAGTACGTAGATTTTACCCGCATAGCTTTCTTTGTCTCCAACACGTATAACAGGTTTTCTTGCGGAATTTTTGTACTCGCCAAGTTCTTCAAGAGCCTCGGCAATGTCTTGAACAGTTGTTCCGGGTTTATCCTTGAATTTTTCATCCAAAAACTGCTGAACAATGCTCTCACCAATTACATCAGCCGGGGTATGTATCGACATAAACGGCATGTTTAAAAGCTGTGCTGCACTTTCACTTCTTCTTGAATTTGATACGTGTTGGTTGTAGCTCAGTTCGTTTTTTCTCTCTTTTATCAGCTTTTGTGATTTATTTCTTGGCACGCCCAAAGCTTCTAGCTTAAGAATGTGCTCGTCCAAAACATCAAGCATATCAACGTTAGTATGGCGCGGGTGATGCGTTACAACAAGATCGTAACCTAATTGCTGTGCAAGCATTAATTCCGGCGTATCCATATCTACGCCCATTAATACCTTTTTGATATTTTCGCCTTTTACAGTAATTCCGCAGTCATTAGGCATTTCTTTAAGCTGTGCCACTTCTAAGGCTAAATCCATAAGTTTTTCAGTTGTCATAATAGTAATCCTCCAATATTAGTTTAGTCTATTGCGGTTTCAAGAACTTTAACAGTCAAATCAATGCAGTCTTGAATATCAGAAAGTCTTGCCATTTCGTTCATTGAATGAACGTATCTAGTTGGTATTGATATAACGCCGGATGGTACGCCGCTGCCGTGGAGATGTATTGCTCCTGAGTCCGTTCCTCCTGCTTCAAGTATTTCAAATTGATACTTAATATTGCCGTCTTTTGCACATTTTTCCATATGCTTGATAATTTTAGGATGGCAAAGAATTGACATATCTTTTATTTTGATACATGCACCGCCGTCAAATTTTTGCGGAAGTTTTCTACATTTTGGTGTGTCGGAAGAGATTGTTACATCAAATGAAATTCCATAATCCGGGTCAACAGTATAGACAGAAGTTTTCGCACCTCGAAGACCTACCTCTTCTTGAACAGTAAATACAAAATACAAATCAAATGCATGATTTTTAAGCTTCTTTAGTGCTTCAATCATTATGAAACAGCCAAGTCTGTCATCAAGGTAAGGGGTCATAACTTTGTGGTCATCCACAATCGTTTCGCCATAGTATACGCAAATATCGCCTATTTGAACGTATTTTTCAGCTTCTTCTTTAGAAATTGCGCCAATGTCAATGTACATTTTATCAATCGTCATTTTTGCAGGCTCTTCAATGCGTTCACAGTTTACGATCCCTGTAGTTCCATTTGAAAAAATAACACATGCGCTGTGAATTACTGTTGGGTTAAGCCCACCAATGTTTGTAAAGTGGATGAAGCCATCTTTGTCAATATACGTAACCATCATACCTATTTGGTCCATATGTCCTGCGAGCATCATTTTTTTGCCATTGCCTTTTTTATGTACAATTAAATTTCCGAGTGTGTCAATTTTATAATCGTCAACATAATCTTTAATTTGCTCTATTATAAATTCAGCGATAGCTCCTTCTTCGCTTGAAGCACCTTTTAGCGTGCAAATGCTTTTCAATAATTCGGTATTCATTATTTAGTACCCTCCTGACCATATTTGAGAATAAACGCTTTAACCAAGGCAAGAAGCGCTTCGTAATCCCTTTTATCACACATTGAAACAGGGGTATGGATATACCTGCAAGGAACGGCAAGCCCGATAACAGGCGTTCCTCCATGAGCTGTGTGATAGTTAAGTGAATCCGTTCCGCCTGCACCTGATCGCCTGAATTGCAGCGGGATATTGTTTTCTTTTGCAACATCAATCATTTGTTGGTAGTATTTTTTGATATATATTGATGTTGTATCTCTGATTGACAATGCCGGTCCTGCGCCTTGCGTTGTAACCCTTAAATGTTCTTCAATATCTTCGCTGTCTGCACAAACAGTACCTTCTAAGTTGATCATCAAATCAACAAATATTTGATTAGCTGCAACAGCAGAGCCTCTAAGACCAACCTCTTCCTGTACGCAAAATACAGCTGTTAATTTGTGGGGAATATCAGATTTAAACATCTCAATTATAGCTGCACAACCGAGCCTGTCGTCTAGTGCTTTCGCTTTAATTTTGTGTCTGCCCATTTCCCTGTATTCGCTGTCAAATGCAATATAATCACCGATTTCAACGTATTTTTCAGCGTCTTCTTTTGATGTCGCTCCTATATCAATGTAAATTCTGTCAAGATCTAAAACAGTCAGCCGCTCTTCGGGTTTTTGAAGATGTACAGGCTTTGAACCGATAACTCCAATAACTTGGTTTTTACCTATTTTAACGGTTTTTGAAAGCATAACCTTAGGAAGCACGCCCCAAGTATCAAACCTAATCATCCCGCTTTTTTCAATCGTTGTTACAACCATGCCAACTTCATCCATATGGGCAGAAAGTCCAATATGCATACCGTCGGCTTTTTCGTTTTTAACGGCTATAAGGTTGCCCATTCTATCGGTGTACATATTATCAACGAAATCTTTGATTTCTTCTTTTATAGCTGCACGGACATCGTCCTCGTATGAAGGAAGTCCGTTTATGTCTGTTAATTTTTTTATAAGCATAAAAATTCCTCCAAATCGCAGTTGTTAAAATTAATTATAAACTCAGCAATAAGCCGTCCGGTTGCTTCAACATCGTCCATGGAGAGCGTTTCAACAGATGTATGCATATACCTTGTTGGAATTTGTAAAAGTGAAGTTGCTGCTCCTTTACCTGTCACTTGAATAGCCCGGCAGTCAGTTGGAGTCATTCCGGCATAAACTGTCACTTGGTGTTTAATCCCATTTTTCTTTGCAACCTCTTTTAGAGTTTTAAACATTTTACGGTGGATGTTTACACCTGTTACTATTTCTACGCCTTCACCTACTAAGCACTTTCCATCGTCTGATCCTTCTGATGACTTACCAAATCCAACTTCAAGCACGATTGCAAGGTCCGGTTCGATATGTTGTGCGGCGACTTGAGCACCTCTTACGCCAACCTCTTCCTGGGCAGATGCAACAAAATAGATATCCAGATCATGATCAAAGCCTTTAAGTCTTTCAAGTATTGTTGCATATGTAGCAATACCTGCGGTATCATCCATACATTTTCCTGCGATCCTATTATTTTTGAGTTCAACAACTTGTCTGTTTATAGTGATAAGATCGCCGATTGAAATGAGCTCTTTCACTTCTTCAACATCATAACCTGTGTCGATTAGAAGATGTTCAAGCTTAATTGATTTTTTTGCTTCTTCAGGCGTTGTAATATGTGGAGGCTTTATGCCGATAATGCCGTAAACTTTGTCTTTTTTGCCATGAATAACAACTTCATGAGCCAAAAGTGTTCTTTGATCAAAGCCACCTATTTGTGTAACACCAAGAAACCCTTGCTCATCAATATGTGAAACCATAAGCCCGATTTCATCCATATGCGCTGACAGCATAAGCTTTCCTTTACCTTTACCTTTTTTAATGCCGATAACATTGCCGATTTTATCAGTTGAGATCTCATCGCAAAAACTTTTTAAATATTCGATTATAATTTCAGCTCGTTCAGCTTCATAACCGGAAACGCCTACAGCATTACTCATTTTAATTAAAAATTCTTTTGTGTTCAAACAAACCCCTTCTTTTTTAGTAGATTTTTCAAGCTAATTGTTACTTGTATTATACACATTTAATCTCTTTTGGTCAATGCGGTTTATGTATTAAAAATATCTAAAATAGTCATAAAAAAATGCCCTGTAAACACAAGGCATTTTTATGATTGTTTTTAGTCTATTTCTGTAATAGGATTAAAGTTAGAATCAGTAACTTCCCAATATATAATCCTCCATCTTCGTGAAGGGTTATCTGCGCTTAACGTGTAAACAAGGTGGGTGTTTCTTACACCGGTGTTGTATTTTATTACTCTTATTTGGCAGACATTTCTTTCAATATTTGGAAATATAGGAGGTCTTTGCTCGGTATAAAATGTGACAACGTTCATTTCTTGAAGTTCTTCAAGTTTCTCAAAGAAGTTATAAACCTGGTCTCCAATTCTGTTGCGGCTTAATATATCTTCGCTTAAAAACGTTCTTTGCCTTTCGATAACGTTAACCATAAAATATTCGTTTCGCAGCATATCTCCATATAAAAGCCGAACTGTTTTAAGATAAAGTTCCATAACTTCTTCAGGGGTTTCCGGGTAGTCTGTTATATGGTCAAAATTAATAATCTGTTGATAAAGCTGATAGGCTTCTGCTGCTCTTTCCGGATTAAACCCTAAATCCGCTGTTTCCGCAGAGTGTAGTCTAAAATAGACAAACGCCATAACTATTAAAATAATTATTGACAGCGACACTAATATGCTAACAGCCTTTTTGCCCTTTTTAGGTTTTATGCCCTTTGCGGCGGGTCTTACTTGGTTTCTCATGAAGGCAGCTCCTTACATTAAAGAGTATTTTCCCATTCCATTATACCCTCACACACTGAGAATATCAATATATTATTTCCATATCTTCTCAAATTAATTCAAAGTCAAGCCGTTCTTGTTCCATTCCATTTATAATAAGCGTAACAGAATGAATTCCCAGATAATGTTTTCTTACGCTTACATCTGCAAAAGAATGTTTTTTGGCATAGCTATTTTTTTGATTTTCTTTTAATGAAATTTCTGATATTTTAAAAATTTTTCTGTTTCTTTTTCCATTTGATTTTACATAGTCAATTCCGTATTCCAACCTAATTTTTGTCGATTGTCTTGCTAAAATCGCAAAAGAAAAAGTAATATCTTCTCCGATTGAAACTGATGTTGCATCTAAGGCAAAGTCGTAAACTTCTACAGAGCTAGCATCTTCGAATCCAAAAATAGCTAATACATCACGGTTACCCTTTTTAAGCAGAGTTCTACAGCCATGTTTTACGATCCAATCAGTATGTTCATTTTTACCGTACCATTTTTTAGCAAGGCTTACAACTAAGTCCGGATGGTTTTTGGAGATATCATTTAGATTATTAGCAACACTTTTGCGAACATAAAACGCAGGGTCAGTCTTTAGCTGTTCCAATATTGGCAAGATCGGGGCAGGGTCTGCTTTGTACTTTGGCAAAGCCACAGCCCAAGGCAGCATAGGGCGGCATCCTTCACTGGCGAGCCTTCTTACATCTTCGTTTTCATGTTTTGACCAAACATACATTTGTTCCATCATGCGTTCTTCATGGTTGATTATAAACGGTCTAACGGCAAATTCCGCAGATGCATGGATGGTATACCTTTCTAAAGCGGCTATTGATATATCCCAATCTTTTTCATCCTGCCCATAAACCTCAATAAAATCCAAAAAGAACATGCAAAAAAAGCCATCTAGCCAGTTGCCATAGGCAGTTATTACTTTATCGATAATGCTGATAGCTTCTTTATAGCTTGTCGGCAAAAACTTCCCTAAACTTAATGATATTTGCCGCCCTCTGGCTTTCAACTCCAGATTGTCCCAAGTCTCATCCATTATTGATTCTACAAATTTATCAGCTTGAAATGGGTCGTAAACAGACTTAATATTTAAGGCGAGTTTATGAAGCGACTCATAGTTATACATATTCTTTAGTAAATCAGGCATATGACCTCTCCTTTATAAAATAAATGGATAGGTCAGCCGAGAGCGTGACCTATCCAATAATTCCAAAGTGTTATAGTTTTTATTACATCATTCCCATTCCGCCGCCCGGAGGCATCATAGGTTCCGGCTCTTTAATATCCGCAACAACAGCTTCTGTTGTAAGGAAAGTAGCCGCAACTGATGTAGCGTTTTGGAGCGCAGTACGAGAAACTTTAGCAGGGTCGATAATACCCGTTGCTATCATATCAACATAATTTTCAGTCAAAGCATCAAAGCCAATGCCTTTACCGCTGTTTTTAAGCCTGTTTACGATAACAGAACCTTCAAGACCGGCATTTTCAGCTATTTGACGTACAGGAGCTTCAAGAGCTTTAATGATGATTTCCGCACCTGTTTTTTCGTCACCTGTAAGACCTTTAACTGCTTTTTTAACTTCTTTTATGGCAGAAATGAACACAAGTCCTCCGCCTGTAATAATGCCTTCTTCAACTGCTGCTCGAGTAGCCGCCAGAGCGTCTTCCATGCGAAGTTTTTTCTCTTTAAGTTCAGTTTCAGTAGGTGCGCCAACTTTAATAACAGCTACTCCGCCTGCAAGCTTTGCGAGTCTTTCTTGCAACTTTTCTTTGTCAAATTCAGAAGTTGTTTCTTCAATTTGGCTTCTGATTTGCCCAACTCTTGCACTGATAGCTGCTTTGTCGCCCGTACCATCAATAATGATTGTAGTTTCTTTCTCGATTTTAACAGTTTTTGCTTTGCCAAGCATTTCAAGAGTCGCTTCTTTAAGGTCAAGTCCAACTTCTTCAGAAATGACTTGGCCGCCTGTTAAGATCGCAATATCTTCAAGCATAGCTTTTCTTCTGTCGCCAAAACCTGGAGCTTTAACAGCAACACAGACAAAAGTTCCTCTAAGCTTGTTAACAATAAGCGTTGTAAGTGCTTCACCTTCAACATCTTCTGCGATGATAAGAAGTTTTGAACCTGTTTGAACAACTTGCTCAAGAACCGGGAGCAAATCTTGAATGTTAGAGATTTTTTTGTCAGTGATGAGTATATAAGGGTCATCAAGAGTTGCAACCATTTTTTCCATGTCAGTAGCCATATAAGCGGAGAGATAACCCCTGTCAAACTGCATACCTTCAACAAGTTCTAGCTCAGTAAACATCGTTTTAGATTCTTCGACTGTTATAACGCCATCATTTGAAACTTTTTCCATAGCGTTAGCTATCATTTCCCCAACCTCGTTGTCCCCGGCAGAGATAGCCGCTACTTTAGCTATATGGTTTTTGCCATCAACTTTTTGGCTTTCAGATTTAATAGATTCAACAGCAGCGTCAGTCGCTTTTTGCATACCTTTTCTTAAAATAATAGGATTTGCGCCCGCAGCGATATTTTTAAGACCTTCTTGAATCATTGTTTGTGCTAAAACGATTGCTGTAGTTGTTCCATCACCGGCAACATCGTTAGTTTTTGTTGCGACTTCTTTAACTATTTGCGCACCCATGTTTTCAAAAGCGTCTTCAAGTTCAATTTCCTTAGCTATTGTTACGCCATCGTTTGTTATAAGTGGCGTGCCATATTTTTTATCAAGTACAACATTGCGACCTTTAGGGCCTAATGTAATTTTAACTGTATCTGCTAATTGATTAACGCCGCTTTCTAAAGAAGCGCGAGCATCAGCAGCGAATTTAAGTTGCTTTGCCATAAAATTTATTCCTCCTGCATTTTAATGGTTTTTTGAATCCGGGGTTTTATTACTCTACAATCGCCAAAATATCATTTTGCTTAACGATGATATATTCAACATTTTCAACTTTAATTTCTGTACCTGCATATTTTGAATAAATTACTTTATCTCCAACTTTTACTTCCATTTTGATTTCTTTGCCATCAATAACGCCGCCTGCGCCTACTGCAACTACTTCTGCTTGAAGCGGTTTTTCTTGAGATTGAGTTGGTAATACGATTCCTGATTTTGTTTTTTCTTCGGCATCAAGCTGCTTAATAACTACTCTGTCGCCCAAGGGTTTTAATTTCATAAGTTGCTTCCTCCTCTATATTTGAGTTTTAAACTCTATTTCTTGCTATTAGCACTCAATGAAGATGAGTGCTAAAACCTTTCTAATATTAAGATAATAGCATTGATATTGCAAACACTGAGTGTAGCCTAAAATCACGATAAATCTTAATATATCTTTAAAATGCTTTTGTTTTCTTTGATTATTTAGGTTTTTCATAATTTGCAGTTGTGTATTGCTTATAAAATTTTGTATTTTATGCTCTTTAAATACACTATTGCCACTTCCTTCTCGCTATGTTAATATAAATACTTAAAATGATTGTCAATTAATTGTGAGCATGAGAATATTCTTTAATATATATCGAAAATGATTTTAATGGAAATGAGTGATAGATTGAACAGACCAAATTTAGTTGTTTTATTTGGCGGAGCAGGTCCGGAACATGAAGTTTCTAAAATGTCAGCAGCTGCCATAGTATCAAATATGCCGGAAGATAAATATAACATAATCCCAGTATATATAACAAAAGAGGGTGAATGGCTTTTATATGACGGTGCTGTTGATAATTTAAGCAATATCAAATGGAGCAGATTTGGGACAAAAGCTGTTTTAAGCCCGGACAGGTCAGACAAAGGGTTGCTTCGGATTGTAAATGATAAAGTTAAAATCGTTCCTGTGGATATTGTTTTCCCGGTTTTGCATGGAATGTATGGGGAAGATGGTACGATACAGGGTCTTTGTGAGCTTGCGGGAATTCCATATGTTGGCTGCGGAGTGTTTAGTTCCGCAGTTTGTATTGATAAAGCTGCGACAAAATCTGTCGTAAGCGGTCTTAAGGTTAAGCAAGTTGATTCTTTAGTCTTAAATGCATCTGAAACAGCTGATTTCAAGAAAATTGAGAGAAAAGTGCGTAGTAAAATTGGCTATCCATGCTTTGTTAAACCATCGAAAACAGGCTCTTCGATAGGTATTACAAAGGTGTCTGAAAAATCAGAGCTTTTAAATGCTGTGGAAAATGCACTTGAATTTGACAATAAGATAATAATTGAAAAAATGGTAGCAGGCAGGGAATTTTCATGTGCAATTTTAGGTAGATATGACGGAGAAGTCTCGGCAACTGTTGCAGGAGAGATATTAGCAGACGGCGAATTTTATGATTATGATGCAAAATATATTAAAAGTGGGTCAAGAACAGTTATCCCAGCTGATATTAGCGAAGAAATGCATGAAAAAATAAAGGAAATGTCAATCAAAATCTTCAAAGCAACCGAATGTTCGGGTCTCGCAAGGGCAGACTTTTTTATTGAAGACGAAACAGGTAACATTTTGTTCAACGAAATAAACACAATGCCGGGCTTTACAAAAATAAGTATGTTTCCTATGCTTTGGGCTGAAATGGGTGTAAATTTCTCTGACTTGATTGACAGGCTTATTTTAATGTCAATATAAAAAACAAAAGATACCGGCGAGTAGGGGGATAAATAACAGATGAGCATAGAGTATAAATGGAATACACCAAAAAAGTCAAAAATAGTTATAGAGAGTGCAGCTGATCAAGCACTTCTCCAAAAGAAAATCATGTTCCCGATGACACTTTCATATAGGAATATAAACGACAAGGAGAGCGAATTCCGCCTTGTTTATGATCCGATAGGGACTACAAAGCTTAAGTTTTCATATACCCCTCCCGGCTTAAAGGGTCATGTTAAAAGCACTTCAAAGGGGTGTGAAATAACAGCTGTACCTTATTCTCGTCGTGCCGTAATGTGTAATATCGCTAACATTATGCTCATAGTATTTTTGTTTACAGCAGGAATTGGTTCGCTATTTTATGATGCCGGTCTACCTGTTGCAACTTCTATAATTTGTCTTGCGATGGGGTTTGGGTTTGCTTGGAGCTTTTATTACACCTATACGAAATATCGCAATCTTAATCGGCATTTGGAAATTATGAATAACGCAACAGGCGTTGATTATATCACTTAGAGTGCTTCGGTTTGTGCCTGCACACTATAAAAGGGGAAGTGAAATTTTGGATTCAAGACCAATAGGAATATTTGATTCCGGTGTTGGTGGACTTACTATTGCAAGCGAAGTTATGAAAATTTTGCCGAATGAAACAATAATTTATTTTGGTGATACCGCAAGAGTTCCCTATGGCAGCAAATCAAAGGAAACCGTTACGAAATACAGCCGTCAGATGGTTAATTTTCTTAAAGACAGCGGCGTAAAGGCGATAGTTGCGGCATGTAACACTGTATGCGCAAACAGCCTTGATAAATTGCTTGAAGAATTTGATATACCTATTATAGATGTTTTAAACCCGGGTGTTTCAAGTTGTCTTGATGCTACAAGAAATAACGTCGTAGGTGTTATCGGAACCGAGGGTACTATTAAAAGCGGGGCATATGAAAAAGCTCTTAAAGCCGCAAAGCCGGGAATAATTGTCTATTCAAAAGCATGTCCGCTATTCGTTCCTCTTTCGGAAGAAGGATGGACTTCAAACAGCGTAGCTAATATTACAACTGAAATATACTTGCAAGAACTGATAGACAAAGAGATTGACAGTTTACTTCTTGGATGCACACATTATCCGCTATTAATAGAATGTATATCTCGTGTTGTTGGCGGAATAACAATAATTAATTCTGCCGTTTCCGTTGCCGGAAGTTTAAAGGAGTTCTTAACAGAAAATAATATGCTGTCAGAAAGTAGAGAATCACCTGAACATGAGTTTTATGTAAGTGATGATACAGTTAAATTTAGAAGAACTTGCAAATCAGTATTTGGAAGAGATTTTACAGCAACACAAATAGATATTGAGAAATTTATATAATTTTGGAGGGAACAAATGGGAAAATTATTTGGAACAGATGGAATTAGAGGAATTGCAAACAAACAGCTCACTCCTGAGCTTGCTTTTGATCTTGGAAGAGCTGGGGCTTATGTTTTGACAAAATCTACAAATCATTCACCAAAAATAATAATAGGAATGGACACAAGAATATCAGGAGATATGCTAGCGGCGGCACTCACTGCCGGGATGTGCTCCGTAGGGGCTACTGTATACTCCGCAGGCGTTGTCCCGACACCTGCTGTTGCGTATTTAACACGCAAGTATGGTCTTGATGCAGGAGTTGTTATATCAGCTTCTCATAATCCGTTTCAAGATAATGGGATAAAGTTTTTCAGTGGTAATGGTTACAAGCTTCCCGATGCGCTTGAGAATGAGATTGAGGGGTACATGCTTGAAAAAACATCCGAACTACCTCGACCAATAGGTGAAAAGGTTGGACGATCAGAAATATGCACGAATGCGACCGATGATTATGTTAAGTTTTTAGGTTCGGCGGTGGATAATATTTCTTTGTCAGGAATGAAAATAGCTCTTGACTGTGCGAATGGTGCTACATATATTGCTGCTCCGATTATATTTAAGCAGTTAGGTGCAGAAGTATTCTTGATGGGTAATGAACCGAATGGTGTAAATATTAATCATGACTGTGGTTCAACGCATGTAAATGCATTATCAAAATTCATAAAAGAAACAAATGCGGATGTAGGTTTTGCATTTGATGGTGATGGTGACCGTTGTTTTGCCGTTGATGAAAGCGGAAAAGTAGTCGAAGGCGATGAAATAATGACGATTTTGGGTCATCAAATGAAAAAATCCGGGAAATTGGCTAATGATACAATAGTGGCAACCGTTATGAGTAACTTAGGTCTTACCCTCATGGGCAAAGAGCATGGAATAACTATCGAGAGGACAAACGTCGGTGACAGGTATGTACTTGAACGAATGATCGAAGGCGGGTTCACGCTCGGCGGCGAGCAATCGGGGCATATTATACTTCTTGAACACAACCCGACTGGTGATGGAATTTTAACAGCATTAAAGCTTTGCAGCATAATAAAATCAGAAGGTAAACCACTTTCTCAGCTTAATAATTTAATGACTATTTTGCCGCAGGTTCTTATAAATGCAAAAGTTGCGCCCGAAAAGAAAAATGATTATTTAACTGATGAAACTATAATCAGTGAAATAAAACGAATCGAAGAAAAGTTTGAAAATGAAGGTCGTGTCCTTATCCGACCGTCAGGCACAGAGCCTATGGTTCGTGTTATGATCGAAGGAAAAGATCAAAATATTATTGAGACCGAGGCTAAATCTTTAGCTGAGAAGATAGAAAAGCTCTTTGGCTAATAAAAAAAGAGCGTATCATGTAGAAAATTCAGGAGGAAATACAAATGAGCTTTGGGGATATTATCATTATAGTTGCTGTTGTTGTAATTGGTATTGTTGCCGTACTTTATTTTCTTAACAGATGGGCAAGCAAGAAAACGGTGGAGCATAACAGCATAGTTGACCGCACACGTCAATCAGTGGAAATATTTGTAATTGATAAAAAAATGGGTAAGTTATCAGAAGCAAACTTACCCAAGTCAGCTTTGGAGCAAGTTCCTAAAATTCATAAAGTTATGAAAACTCCGCTTGTAAAAGCAAAAATAGGACCTCAGATAATGACTCTTATGTGTGATAAGCGTATTTTTAACGCCCTGCCGGTTAAAAAGTCTGTTAAGATTGATCTTGCCGGCATTTATATCGTTGATATTAAAGGCATGAAAAATGCCGGAGAGCAAAAAGCGAGTGCTAAAGCAAAAAAAGAAAATGCAAATCAGACAAAAAAGGGTAAAAATTAATGTATGAAGATGAGTTTCGTTGCGGATTAATATATATTCGTGATAACTTTGAAGATATTTTCTTAGCTTTTAAGCGCATTGAATCATTAGGTGGAAGTATATTTATAGTCACTGACAACAATGTTAAAGAGCTGCATCTAAATAGCTTTTTGACATCAATTTCAGACGTTGTTACTGTCAAAGGAATGCATGTAATTAAGCCCGGTGAGGAATCTAAGAACTCAGATACTGTTTCAGAGATATATAAAGCTTTTTCAGCTGCCGGGGTTGATAGAAAGACAGTTGCTGTTGCGCTTGGAGGCGGAGTCGTCGGGGATATTTGCGGGTTTGCCGCCTCAACATTTATGCGTGGGATTCCGTATGTCCAAATTCCAACTACTTTAATGGCGATGGTTGACTCAAGTGTTGGCGGTAAAACAGGGATTAATTTTGAAGGGCACAAAAACTTAGTTGGATCGTTTTATCAGCCTAAGTTTGTTTATATTAATATCGGTAATTTAAAAACTTTGCCCAGAGAACAGTTTTTAGAAGGAATGGCAGAAGTTATAAAGTATGGATTGATTCATGACGCAGAACTCTTCGGTTTTTTGATTGCTAATGTTGATAAAATCTCTGATGATGATATTATCAGCTATTTGATCCGTCGTTCTGTAGAAATAAAGGATGAAATAGTATCAAAAGATGAAAAAGAAATCGGCGTAAGAGAAATTCTTAATTTTGGGCATACGTTTGGTCACAGCATTGAAAGTTTGCTTAAATATAAAGCGCCTCATGGTTTCTGTGTTGGTCTTGGAATGACGGTGGCTCTTAACTTATCAATTGCTAAAGGATATATTGGATTTGATGTTTTTGAAAAATATATATATCTGTGCAAAAAGCTTGGAATTCCCTCAAAAATATCTGACTTAGGTTTTACTAATATTGATGCCGATGATATTTATGAAAATATGAGGTATGATAAGAAGGTTAGGAACGGTAAAATAAGATTCGTTCTGCTTAAGTCTGTTGAGGACGCATTTGTGGACGAGCTATGTGAAAAAGATGAAGTAATTTTGAGTATTGACTCCATATTATAAATCGTACTAATGAAAGAGCGGGTTTGATTCATGAAAGAATTTTCATCAACACGTGTCAGAATAATATTGCCAATAGTAACGTTTATAATGCTCGTTGCTTTTGACCAAATAACAAAATTAATAGCTGTCGTAAGGCTTAAGCCTATAGGCACATATCCTGTTATTCCGGGAATCCTCAGCTTTACTTATCTGGAAAATAGCGGGGCAGGCTTTGGCATATTACAAGGGGCACGATGGTTTTTTATTGTTTTTACAGTAGTTGTGCTTATAGGGATTGTTTGGTATTATATTAAATTGCCCCAAAAAAGACCATATAATTATGTGCGGGCAGGTCTTGTTATATTAGCTTCCGGTGCTGTCGGAAATGGGATAGATCGGCTGCTTAACGGTTTTGTGATTGATTTTTTACATGTAAGGTTTATTAATTTCCCGATTTTTAATATCGCAGATATATATGTATCTATTGCAACCTTTATGTTGGCAATTATAATGCTGTTTTTTATTAAAGAAGATGATAAAATATGAAAAATAAAGATTTTCTTGAAGAATTTGAGATACTATGCGGTGGTTTTGATGTGAGCAGCCGCTTAGATTTATATTTGTCAAATGAGCTTTCTGGTTACTCTAGAAGTGCGCTGCAAAAGCTTATTGAAAATGGGAACGTTACTGTAAACGAGAATGTTCAAAAACCCGGTTATAAGCTTAAAGAAAATGATATAATTAACGTAAAAGTGCCCGTTCCAAAAGAGCTTTCTATAAACCCGGAAAATATTCCGCTTGATGTGCTTTATGAAGATGAAGGGGTTATTGTTGTTAATAAGCCTAAGGGGATGGTTGTTCATCCTTCTTTTGGACATTATGAAGGCACTCTTGTTAATGCGCTTTTGTATCATTTATCAGGTAGGCTGTCTGGTATAAACGGCGTTTTGCGCCCGGGTATTGTTCATAGGATTGATAAGGACACATCAGGAGTTCTAGTCGCCGCAAAGACAGATGACGCACATAAATCATTGTCAGATCAGCTTAAAGACCACAGTATGACACGGAAATACATAGCTCTCGTATACAATAACATAGCAAAAGACAGCGATGCAATTGATGCACCAATTGGAAGACACCCCAAAGACAGAAAAAAAATGGCTATAGTTCATGGCGGGCGGAATGCGGTTACTCATTATACAGTTATTGAAAGGCTTGGAAAATACACACTCATTGAAGCGAGTCTTGAGACAGGACGAACACATCAGATAAGAGTTCATATGTCTTCTATTGGGCATGGGCTTGTAGGTGATGAAGTTTACGGGTTTGGAAATTCACCTTTTAACACAAATGGGCAAATGCTTCATGCTAAAACCCTTGGATTTATAAATCTTACGACAGGTAAATATATTGAGCTTAACGCCGAATTACCTGAGTATTTTAGCCGAATATTAAATATTATGAGACGATAAGAGTAGGGTAGAGCGAGGCGTGGTCATGAATAATACACAAAACAACGTGATAATAAAAGTCGAAAAAGGCAGCATAGCAGAGGAGCTTGGAATTTCTCCCGGTGATATTTTGCTCAATATTAACGGTATGCCTATTCAAGATATTTTTGACTACCGAATGGCAATTTTTGATGAATACATAGAACTTGAGATTGGTTTAAAGAGCGATTCCAAGATAGTTTATGAAATTGAAAAAGATGATTATGAGGACTTAGGCATAGTATTTGAAAGCGGCTTAATGGATGATGCAAAAAGCTGTGCTAACAAATGCATTTTTTGCTTCATTGACAGGCTTCCAAAAGGTATGCGCAAAACGCTTTACTTTAAGGACGATGATTCACGTCTGTCATTTTTATCCGGAAATTATGTAACACTGACTAATATGACTGATGATGATATGGATAGAATAATTAGGCATAGATTGTCGCCAATAAATATATCTGTGCATACTACAGACGCTAGCCTTCGGGAGTTTATGCTCAAAAACTCTAACGCAAAAAATATAATGCGCATGATAGACAAATTATATGATGCCGGAATTGCGATGAACTATCAAATAGTTCTTGTTAAAGGCGTTAATGACGGCGAAAATCTTGATAAAACGATAAACGACCTAGTTAAATATATTGACTTGGGACACAGCCTATCTGTAGTTCCGGTCGGCTTAACAAAATACAAAGATGGGCTTCATCCTATAGAGTCCTTTTCACCAGAAGAATGTGAAAAAATTATTAAGCAAATTGATAACTTCGGAGAAATTTTTAAGAAAACGCACGGAAGCCGCTTTGTTTATGCAGCGGATGAACTTTATATTCGTTCCGGCATTAAAATCCCGAATTATGAACATTACGAAGATTTTCCACAGCTCGAAAATGGGGTTGGAATGATTGCGCTTATGGAGAGCGAGCTTAATGATGCTGTTAAAAAAGCAAAGTACGCAGGTGGAAAGAAGGATATTTCTATAGTTACAGGTGAGGCTGCTTTTGATTTTATAAGTGGTTTGTGTGTAAAAATAAATTCGACTTTTTCGGATATAACAGTGATTCCTTACAAAATAGTAAATAACTTTTTCGGCGAGACTGTTACTGTCTCCGGGCTATTGACCGGTAATGATATAATTAGTCAGTTAAAAGACAAACAACTTGGAAATAGGCTTTTAATACCTAAAAACGCATTAAGATTTGATGATGTTGTGTTTTTAGACGATGTAACGATTGATCAGGTTAGAAAAGAACTTTCAGTTGATGTCCGTGCTGTTGAGGTTAATGGGTTTGTGTTTTTAGAAGAAATTTTATCAAGTTAGTGCAAGCAGGTTGTACATTGTATTGCAATGGTAGTATTGACATTACTTGTATTAAGGTTGCGCCTTATAAAGATGGCGAGAAGCTATACCTTGATGCGGAGCAAATTATTCCCATTCAAGATGCACAAGATTATCAAATTCGTTTAACCGCCAAAAAGCAAGAAGAAGCCATATCATCAAAAAATGAAGCCGACCGCCACAAACTTAGACGTAGCTTTTGGGAGCGCACTTTACCTGCCATGCGTGAAAAAACAGGGATTTACAACAACGTGTCACCAACCAAGGATAACTGGCTTTATGGCGCAAGCGGATATAGCGGCATTCCATATAATTCTGTTATCCGAAGTGACGGCGCACGGGTAGGATTATTTATAAGCACGAGCAACCGCGAAAAGAACAAAGAGATTTTCCGCAAGTTGGAAAGCCAAGCGAAGGATATAACTATCTTAGGTCGCAAACTCGACTGGAGAGAATTGCCGGAGAAAAAGACAAATTGCATAAGCCTACACTATCAAGGATATGGATTGAATGACATCGATAATTGGGATGAAGTAATTGAATTTTTGGCAGACGGGCTGACGCAGTTAAAGCAGATTTTACAGCCTTTGCTTGATGAAGCTATGAGGTAACTGCTTTATAGAATGGATTGGAGGTGGCTGCCATCACAATTTATCTAAACCCAAACTGCAAAAAAATCCGTGGCAGTCATATTCTAGCGGTTAGTTGCGCTCGTTGTAAAACTTTTATCGCTAATTATCAGAAAGTAGGCGAGAGCAATTTTGTAAAAATGTACAATGAGCGAATTATTGACGGCGTGATTGATTTTTCCGAAAGGCATGCCCAAGTTGTGGGAGTTTATCGAAACAGCGGTGCAAGATGCTATTAGCAAGGGATATATAAAACCGTGACGGAGGATATCTATGTCAGCAAAAGAAAAGGCTGAAAAGTTGCACAAAAAAGTTAATACATTTATTTTGTCATGCGTGGACTCCGATGGATATCCGTTGACGAAAGCAGTTGTGCCAGCCAAGTATCGAGAGTCATTGAATGAGATATATTTTTGTACAAATACGTCCTCTAAATTTGCCGCTGAAATAAGCAAGAACCCAAAAGCCAGCGTTTATTTTTACAGCCGCAAAATAATCTGGTACAAAGGATGCTTGCTTAAAGGTGATATGGAGATTGTATCAGACATGAATATCAAGGAAAAATATTGGCAGAGTATGTTCAAAAACGCATATCCGCAAAAATCTTTTACCGACCCCGACTTTTGTGTTCTTAGGTTTACTCCAATTTCAGGAAGATTCTATGCAGACTTTAAACTTGAAGATTTTGAAATTTAACTTGTCGGATGAACATCAGTTACAAATAGCAAATTGGAGGATTCGCCTATGCTTTATGAATACACATTATCTGCTCTGCGAGAGGATTTTTTCAGCATCACTTCCCAAGTGCGCGAAGCAATAACCAAAAGTGGTGTAAAAAGCGGCACTGCCGTTGTCTTTTGCCCACATACGACCGCCGGAATCACGATTAATGAAAATGCAGACCCTACGGTTGTTCGCGATTTGTTGTTGGGATTAAACAAAGCCTTCCCTAACCGCGCAGAGTTTCAGCACGGCGAGGGCAATAGTGCGGCACATTTGAAAGCCTCTGCGATGGGTTCGAGTGCGACCATTATAATCGAAAATGGGAAGCCCCTGCTTGGAACATGGCAAGGATTATACTTTTGCGAATTCGATTCACCGAGAGAACGCAAATTTTTTGTGAAGGTACAAGGCGAATGAAGGTAGAATTTACTGAAAGTGAAATAGAAATCATGCAAACAGCCCTTGACCAGTGGGGCTTAAATGCACAAGTTGGTCAGACTGTGGAAGAATGTGCGGAGTTAATCGTTGCACTTCAAAAATACATCAATCGAACGCCACAACCCGGAATGATTGAAAATATACTGGATGAAATCGCAGATGTTGAAATGATGCTGGCTCAGATGCGGTTGGTTCTTGATATTGGCGATGACGCGCTACGTAAGCGGATTGAGTACAAATTCCAACGGCTGAATCAATATTTATCAAGGGATGAGGTTTAATCTCATCGTAACTACAAACCAAAATTGGAAGGGATGATTTTTATGCAAATCACCGTGAGAAAAGCAACCGAATCAGACATCGACAAATTGAGAAATAATCCAACTTGGGGATGCGGTGTGTCCGAATTTGACTGGCATTACGACAGTGAGGAAATTTTCAGTAGTTTTACTTCGTAAAACCGCGCTTTGCGCGCCCGACTTCTTTCGGGTACACGCTGGCTAACCGAGGGTGAAGTGACCGTAACTTATGATGGCGGCAGTGTATCATTTGGCGCAGGGGACTATTGCGAATTTCCGCAGGGTTTATCCTGTGTCTGGAAAGTCACCAAGCCTGTAAAAAAACATTACGAATTCAGATAGGAGAAATTGTATGCTTATTCCAACAATTCATTTTAACGGAAATTGCAACGAGGCAATCGCATTTTACAAAGAGGCATTAGGCGCGGAGGTTAAGGAAATAAACTACGCCAAAGATGCGCCGCCGAACAGTGGCATGGGCGAATTACCGCCAAATTTTGTGATGCACTCAGAAGTGTTCATTTGTGGTACAAATTTTTCATTGACGGACGGCGCAGAAACTCCGATACCATTCGGAAATTTCTCGTTCATTATTGTTTATGATACAGCGGAAGAGGTAACAGCGATTTTTGAAAAGCTAGCAGTAAGCGGTGAAGTGGAAGAACCGTTAGCCACCACGTTTTGGTCACCACTCTACGGCTCTGTCGTTGACCGTTTCGGCGTGAATTGGCAAGTGATGGTGAAACATTCATGAATGAAATAATCCGCAAACGCAAATCCGTGAGAAAATACGACCTCACACCACTGGATGCCACAATCCTTGAGGCTGTTCGCGCAGAAATTAATAATCTGAAGCCGCTGTACCCAAACATAAAATTTTCTATTGAAATCGTCAGCAAGGCAAAGGGTATGTTCGGTATAAAAGCTCCGCATTATTTAATTTTCACAAGTGATGAACAAGACGGATACCTTGAAAACATCGGCTTTGTCGGTCAGCAGTTGGATTTGTATTTCTCTGCCAACGGAATGGGTGCGTGCTGGCTTGGCGCATCGAAATCAGATGAGAAATTGGAATCTGATTTACCGCATGTTATCGCATTGGCTTTCGGCAAGCCTTCCGAGCCGCTTTATCGTGAAATTTCTGCTTTCAAGCGCAAGCCCTTGTCAGCAATCAGCGAAGGTAGTGACCCACGTTTGGAAGCGGCACGACTTGCCCCCAGTGCGATGAATATGCAAAACTGGTTTTTTATCGCAACCAACGGGAAAATCCATTGCTATTTACGAAAAACTAATCCTCTTCTTGGATTGATATACGGCAAGATGAACCGCATAGATTTGGGCATAGCCGTTTGCCATATTGAACAGGGGGCACCCGAAAGAAGTCGGGACGCCGAAGGCGGGTTTTGCGAAGCAAAACTGCTGAAAAGCGAGAATTTTTCTTTTGCCAAAATGGACGATGTACCCATACGAAAAGAGCTTATTTATGTAGGGACGGTTGTGTTCAGCAGTTTCGCCTCTGGCGAAACCGACCTTCGGTCGCCCCGCTTCTTCGAGGTGCATTAATGTTCGCATTAACGGCAGAATTGGCTTTTTACATTCCGCAATCAACATCGCTAAAAGATAAGCGGCAAATTCGCAGAAGTCTAATCGAAAAAACGCGCAACAAATTTAATGTATCAATTGCGGAAATTGCCACACAGGATATTTTACAAACGCTGACCATTGGAGTCGCTGTCGTGTCCGGCTCATGATTTTCGCTTCGCGAAAACGGCACTTTGTGCCGCCGATTTCTTTCGGTCTCTGATGCCGCCCACAGGCGAAATTCCATAGATGAGATTATCCGATTCATGGAAGAACACGCTGATGCGGAGCTGACATATGTGCAAATAGGAGAGTGAAGCATGAGCAGAATCAATATTTTCAAGATGTCATTTTCTGATATTTATCCGCTGTATGTCCAAAAAGCAGAACGCAAAAGCCGCACCAAAGCAGATGTTGACACTGTTATTTGCTAGCTAACTGGTTATGACAATGCAGGATTTCAGCGACAAATCGAAAGCAAAGTTGACTTGGAAACCTTTTTTGCCCATGCTCCACAAATCAACCCAAATGCGGAAAAGATAAAAGGGGTGATATGCGGCGTTCGAGTAGAAGATATCGCAGACCCGCTTATGCAAAAAATCCGCTGGCTGGATAAACTTGTGGATGAGGTAGCGAAAGGCAAGGCGATGGAAAAAGTGTTGAGAAGCTAATTTTATGATTTCATACACATTGATTCGTTCTCGCCGCAAAACTGCTGCCATTTATGTCCGTAACGGTGATGTTGAGGTCCGCACTCCGCTTCGAACGCCCAAGGGGGATATTGACCGCTTCATAACAGAAAAAGAGGCATGGATTTTGAAAAGCCTCGTAAAACAGCGTATCCAAGCCGAAAATAAGGAATCTTTCAAGATTAATTATGGCAGTATTGTGACATTTCGAGGCAATCAGCATACTATTACTCAGCGTAGCGGAACAAGGCTGATTATGGCAGATGACAGCGTTATTGATTATGTTGTTATCCATGAGTTGGCGCACTTGGTGGAGATGAATCACTCATCGCGGTTTTGGGAAATCGTGAGATGTGTTTTACCAGATTATAAGACGGAACAAAAGAAATTGAAAGTTCTGCAACAGCGACTTGTGTATGAGAATTGGGAGTAACTTGGGGCAAAAAAGCGACTCGCTTGAGTCATTGATATATATGTATCAATATTTTACCTTCCGCTTATGTCCATATGACTGACAACGAGCAGAGAGTATTTTCATTTTTCCGATAATCCAAGAAATTTGTCAACGTCCTTAATTGCACGTTGCTTCGGGATAATATCACTCGTCAAGAGGTTGTTGCATTGCTTTATAGGTTTGATAGTTTGATGAAGTAAGTAGTTTTAAGCTAAGTTACTGATCATATTTTGACTACTTTTTGACCACAGAAAAACTAATAAAAAACGATAAAAAACGAAATTTGCGAAAATGCAAAAGCCTTGATAATCATTGAATTATCAAGGCTTTGTTTTGGTAATGCCAAATGAAGGCAACAGGACTTGAACCTGTGACCACCTGCACGTCAAGCAGGTACTCTACCAACTGAGCTATGCCTCCATATGCCGATATTCTAACATGAAGAAATTAGCATGTCAATATGTTCACAACCCTTATTGCCCCCATTTTAGTGATGTGATATACTAATTTTTATACACTTAAAATATCGGAGGCTATGAAAATGAAACTTGTAACTGCTTCACAGATGCGGCGCATTGAGGATAATGCAGTAAAGTTTGGAGTTAGCAAGAGTTCCCTTATGGAAAATGCCGGGGTTAAGGCGGCGGAATTTATATGCAGTGTTTTTGATATCGCTGGGCTGAGTATAACCATTTTTGCCGGCCGCGGAGGCAATGGCGGAGATGGATGTGTTGTGGCTCGAAAGTTATGTGAACTTGGGGCAAATGTAACTGTTATACTTGTTGATGGACTGCCGTCAAATGATTTACCATTTGCTGTGTATAATGACTTGTTAGATAAGGGTATTAAAATATTCAACAGCCTTTTAGATAAAATCTGTATGAAATCAATAGCCAGGCAAAGTGATATAATTGTAGATGCGATTTCGGGAATAGGATTCATAGGAAGTTTAAAGCCCAACATAAAGGAAGCCTGTGATGCAATTAACTCTGTTCGTTATACTGCGCCAATAGTATCTCTAGATATTCCAACAGGTATTGAATGTGATACAAGCGCATACGACCCGCACGCAGTCAGGGCAGATTATACTATAGTTTTTGACAGCTTAAAGCCGGCTCATCTTTTGCCTAAAAGTAATCCGCTGTGTGGGGTAGTTCATGTTGTTGAAATCGGGATTTCTGATAAGGCGGCAAAATCCATAGCGGGTTTAAGCGGGATATTAACCGAGGAACAGGTTTTTTCTAAGCTATTGCCTCGTGCTGTAAATTCACATAAAGGGGTTCACGGGCGGCTGTTGAACATATCAGGTTCATTACGCTATCGTGGTGCTGCTTCTCTTTCCTGTATAGGCGCTCTTAGGGCAGGGGTTGGGCTTTGTTTTCTTGCTTCAACAGATAAGGTGTGCGATGCGGTTGCGGCGTTGCTTCCCGAAGTTATATTTTGTCCTTTACCGGATGACGGTAGCGGAGTAATTCTTGCGGAAAATCTTGATGAGCTGATTAGGGAAGAGCTTGCGGCAGCAAAGACGGTGCTTTTAGGTTGTGGATTGGGTGATGGACAACATGCCAAGAATTTGTTGGAGTACGTATTAACGAATGCTAAATGTCCTGTTGTGATTGATGCTGATGGGCTTAATGCGCTTGCAAGAAATATGAAATTGCTTAAAAATGCTGATATGCCTATAATTCTAACGCCGCATCTTGGAGAAATGGCTCGTCTTTGTGATGCAACAACAGAGGATATATCCGCTGATAAATCAGGCTATGCATCACGCTTTGCTAAAGAACATAGCGTCACACTTGTGCTAAAAGGAAACGGAACATTGATTGCGACTTCTGATGGAAAATTGTGGTTAAACCCAACAGGAAACCCAGGCCTTGCAAAAGGAGGAAGTGGGGATGTTCTTGCAGGGATAATAGCCTCGTTTGCGGCGCAAGGAGTAAATGCTGATGATGCATGTTTATGTGGAGTTTTCCTACACGGGCTTGCCGCAGATAAATCGTCAGAAAGACGTGGCGAATACGCCATGCTGCCTAGTGAGTTAGGGATTGATCTTGCGGAGATTTTAGCAGCAAGCGGCAGGTGAATTTACCCTTAAATACGCATTATATATCGTAATGCAAAGGGTAGGTTTGCCAGGTATAATGAGGTTGACAAACATTTTTTATAATGATATTATAAAATTGTAGTTACAATAAATGAAGATTTAAGGGAGGATACCTTATGAAAACAATGAAAGCATTTGCAATGTTAGGTCCAAGCAAAGTGGGTTGGATCGAAGTTGAACGTCCTGTATGTGGTCCGTTTGACGCAATCTGTCGTCCTTTAGCAGTAGCGGCTTGTACATCAGACATCCACACTGTTTATGAAAACGGACTTGGACCACGCACTGACCTCATCCTCGGCCACGAAGCAGTGGGCGAAGTTGTAGAAGTAGGCTCCCTTGTTAAAGACTTCAAGCCTGGAGATAAAATACTTGTAGCCGCAGTAACCCCAAATTGGAGCTCTGCAGCAGCACAAGACGGATACTCAATGCACAGCGATCAACCGCTTGGCGGTTTTAAGTTTGCAAATACAAAAGCTGGTAGTTTTGCCGAAGTGTTCCATGTTAACGATGCAGATGGCAATATGGCTCATCTTCCCAAAGGAATGGATGTTGGCGTAGGTGCTATGCTTGCGGATATGGTTCCCACCGGTTTCCACGGTGCAGAACTTGCTGAAATTGAATTTGGCGATACCGTATGTGTTGTTGGAATTGGTCCTGTTGGGCTGATGGGCGTGCGCGGTGCGGTTCTTCATGGTGCATCACGTGTCTTTGGAGTAGGAACGAGGCAAAATTGCATCGACCTTGCTAAAGGATACGGTGCTACAGATATCATCAGCTACAAAGATGGTCCTATTGATCAACAAATCCTTGAGCTTACAAACGGAGTAGGCGTAGATAAAGTGATCCTTGCCGGCGGTACTAATGATGTGTTTGTACAAGCTGTTAAAATGGTTAAGCCTGGCGGAACTATCGCAAATCTTATTTATCTTGATTCAGGCGAATTTATTCAAATTCCTCGCATCGAGTGGGGACTTGGTATGGGACACAAAACCATCAAAGGCGGGCTTATGCCTGGCGGTCGCCGTCGCTTAGAAAGGTTAGCTTCGCTTGTTACTACCGGTCGAGTTGACCCGGGTCTGATGATAACTCATACGTACAACGGGCTTGATAAAGTTGGAGACATGCTTCAAATTATGTATGAAAAACCTTCAGAACTTGTTAAGCCGGTTACAATAATTGAGTATTAATAATTAAAATATGTAAAATAGCTATCTAAGGCTTATCGGTTTTTGCCGGTAAGCCTTATAGGGTTAAGCTAATCCTGTTCCATAACCTGCTTTCATCAGTTTTTACATTATGCTTTATAATCAAAATTATGGTGGAATGAGGTTATAGAATAGGATTGAACCACCGCATCAAACAGCTAAAAACAGCTATTTGATGCCTCCTCTCTAAAAGGGATGCCGGCAATAACATTGTTTGATTTGAATTGCCGGCGAATATTACTAAGAAAAGGGCTGGTTAAATGGAATGCAATTGCATTAAAGAATGGAAATTCGCTGACCCAAAAATTGATGCGGGGCTTCTCGAACCAACGTTTGAAAAGTATGTAGGTGTAGAAGGAAGTTTGATTGCAGTGCTTCAAAAGGCACAGGATTTGTATGGATACCTTCCTGTGGACTTGCTTGCGTATATTTCACATAGAACAGGGATAAAGCCATCAAAAGTAATTGGAGTCGTAACGTTTTATACTCAATTTAGAATGAACCCGATAGGCAAGCATCTGATATTGATTTGCCAAGGTACGGCTTGTCATGTTAATGGTTCTGCGGATGTTGAAGCGGCTATACGAGGTCATATCGGAGTTAACGAGGGCGAAATATCTGAAGATGGACTTTTTACTTATAACAACGTAGCATGTTTAGGCTGTTGCAGTCTTGCGCCTGCTATTATGATAGGCGATAAAGTATACGGCAATTTAACACGTGAAAAAACCGTAAGTATTTTGGAAGAAATAAAAAATAAGGAGGCCTCAGAATGAAAGTATTTGTTGGTAGAGGCAGCTGCGGCAACGCTGCAGGGGCATCCGAAATTTTTTCGATGTTTGAAGACAGCGGCTGTGATGTTCGTACTGTAGGCTGTGTCGGTATGTGTTACCTTGAACCGATTGTTGACGTTCAAGACGGTGATGGAGAGCGGCGCACGTTTGTAAAAGTAGATGAAAAGGTCGCAAGCGAAATTATAAAAATGGTAAAAGGCGAAGCAAATAATGCTGATGCTAACTCAATTTCTAAAGAAGATATTGATATATTAAAAGCACAAAAACGTATCGCTTTATTAAACTGCGGTGTTATTAATCCGGATGACATAGAAGAATATATAGCGCAAGAAGGTTATTCGGCTGTTAAAAAAGCTGTTACGGAAATGACGCCGGAGCAAGTAATTGCTGAAATTAAAGTATCTGGCTTGGCAGGTCGAGGCGGTGCCGGCTTTCCGACATGGTTTAAATGGAATGCAGCAAGAAACTCTCAAAATGCTAAAAAATACATGATATGTAATGCTGATGAAGGCGATCCGGGTGCATTTATGGATCGTGCAATAATCGAAGGAGATCCTCATGTTCTTATTGAAGGTATGATGATAGGTGCATATGCCATAGGTTCAGACGAAGGTATTGTATATGTACGTGCTGAATATCCGCTTGCTATTATCCGCCTTGAACATGCGCTTAATCAAGCCCGGGAGAAAGGCATTCTTGGAAATAACATATTTGGAAGCGGTTTTTCTTTTGATATACGTATAAAAGCAGGTGCGGGTGCATTTGTTTGCGGTGAGGAAACAGCACTTATAGCCTCACTTGAAGGCGAACGCGGTATGCCTCGTTTAAAGCCTCCTTTCCCTGCTCAAAAAGGGTATTGGGGCAAACCTAGTAATATAAATAACGTAGAGACTTTTGCTAACGTCCCTTGGATTATCAAAAACGGCGGCACCGCTTACAGCGTTCTTGGAACAGAAAACTCTAAAGGAACAAAAGTTTTCGCTCTTACCGGCAAAATCGCAAAAGGCGGGCTTGTTGAAGTACCAATGGGTATAAGCATTAACGATATCATCTTTAACGTCGGCGGTGGAATTAAAGACGGTAAAGAGTTCAAGGCTGTACAAATGGGCGGTCCTTCAGGAGGGTGCATACCTAAAAACCTTGGCGATACTCAAGTTGACTACGCTTCTTTAGCTGCTACAGGTGCAATAATGGGTTCCGGTGGTATGGTTGTAATGGATGAAACTACATGTATGGTAGATATGGCACGCTTTTTCTTAGACTTTACACGCAAGGAAAGCTGTGGTAAATGCACTCACTGTCGCATAGGCACAGACAGAATGTTAAAGATTCTTGAACGAATATGTGATGGAAATGGTCTTAAAGGCGATATTGAAACGCTTGAAGAATTATCTGTACACATAAGCGATGGTGCGCTTTGTGCCTTAGGTCAAACGGCTGCAAACCCTGTACTTACAACGATACGCTATTTCCGTAACGAGTATGAAGACCACATTACAAATAAAAAATGTACTGCGGTTCAGTGCAAGCCTCTTATTAATTTTTCTATAGACGAAGTTAAGTGTACAGGCTGTACCATCTGCGCTCGCAAATGTCCTGTTGGGGCTATTACAGGCGAGCTTAAAAAAGTTCATACAATTGATACTGATAAATGTGACAAATGCGGAGTTTGCAAAAACATATGCAAATTTGATGCGGTGGAGGTACTATGAGTAAAATATTCTTAAATATCGACGGACGTGAAGTAACCGGATTTGCGGGTCAAACTATTTTAGATATCGCCTCCGCAAACGGAATAGAGATACCTACGCTGTGTCATGATGAACAGCGTGTTGAAATGTATTCATCATGCGGAATTTGTATCGTAGAAATTGAAGGAAGCGCAAAGCTTCTGCGTGCATGTTCTACATTTGCCGCTGATGGTATGATTATTAAAACAAACACAGAACGTGTTAGAAAAAATCGTAAAGCTGCTCTTGAACTTATGATGAGCGATCATGTCGGTGATTGCCGTCCGCCTTGTATGCTTGCTTGTCCTGCTGAAACTGATTGTCAAGGATATGTTGGTCTTATAGCGAATGGCGAATACAAAGAAGCTGTAAAACTAATAAAGGATAAAATTCCATTACCTGCATCAATCGGACGTGTTTGCCCTCATCCTTGCGAGGATGCATGTCGCCGTAAATTAGCAGAAGAGCCAATTGCAATTGCTGCGCTTAAACAGTTTGCCGGTGATGTTGAAATTGCGAGCGGCGAACTTTTCATGGCTGATATGGCTGAGCTTACCGGAAAAACTGTAGGTATAGTAGGCGGCGGACCTGCCGGGCTTAGTGTTGCAACATTCTTGCGCCAAGCGGGTCATGAAATAACTATTTATGAAGCAATGCCTCAAATGGGTGGGATGCTTCGTTACGGAATCCCTGAATATCGTTTACCTAAAAAGATTTTAGATGCGGAAATCCTCGCTATCGAAAATATGGGCATAACTTTCCGTAACAATATTAAAGTAGGCAAGGATTTAACTCTGGATTATCTTAAATCTGAATATGATGCTGTTGTAGTTTCTGCCGGTGCTTGGGCGAGTACCGACTTGCGCTGTCCGGGTGAAGAACTTGAAGGTGTAATCGGCGGTATCGACTTTTTGCGTAAAGTTGCCCTTAACGAAACTTTGCATTTAGGAAGCAAAGTTGCAATTGTCGGCGGCGGTAACACTGCAATGGATGCATGTCGTACAGCTGTAAGACTTGGTGCAACGGAAGTTTACAATATTTACAGACGTACAAAAAATGAAATGCCCGCCGAAGAAATAGAGATAATTGAAGCGGAAGAAGAAGGCGTAATTTTCAAAAACCTTACAAACCCGATAGAAGTAATTGGAAGAGATGGTAAGGTCGCTGCAATCCGTTTGCAAGTTATGGAGCTAGGTGAGCCGGATGCATCCGGTAGGCGTTCCCCTGTTGCTGTTGATGGAGCAGAGGAAACTATCGAGGTTGATACGGTGATAGTCGCTATCGGTCAAAAAGCTTCGTTAGAAGGTTTTGAAGAGCTCACTTTTACAAAATGGGGCACAATTGTTGCTGATGAAAAAACATATTTGAGCAGCACAGACAAAGTGTTTGCCGTAGGTGAATCAGCTAACAACGGACCGGATATTGCGATAACAGCGATAGGGCATGCAAGAAAAGCTTCTGATATGATTGATAGATATCTTCGTGGTGAAAAACTTATAAGCGAAAACCCATATCTGTCTAAAGCCGAGAAAACTGTTGAAGACTTTGCAGATGTGCCTAAAGAGCCTCGTATGCGTATAGCTCACCGTTCGCCGGAAGAGCGCCGCAGGGATTTCCTTGCTGTAAATCTTCCGCTTTCTGAGGATGAAGTTAAACGTGAAGCTCATCGCTGTTTAGAGTGCGGTTGCCATGATTTCTTTGAATGTAAATTGCTGACATACGCCTCAGATTATGACATAAGCCCGGAAAAATACACAGTCTCACCATTAAAACCCGGCATTGTTAAGGATGATCATCCATATATACGCTGTGAACCCGGGAAATGTATATTATGCGGACTTTGTGTGCGTATTTGTGATGAGGTTGCCGGTGCTTCAGCTCTTGGTCTGATTGGTCGTGGGCTTGATACTTCTGTAATGCCTGCACTTAAGAGACCGTTATCAGAAACAGATTGTATTTCATGCGGTCAATGTGTACTCGGTTGTCCAACAGGTGCGCTTACAGAAGTAATGATGATGGAAAAACAAGTTCCTTTGCAAGAAGATTCAACAGAAACGGTATGTCCGTCATGTTCTGTTGGTTGTAAAATACAATTACGCACTTGCGGCACTTTAATAATTCGCAGTCTTCCTGCGGATGATTCTTGCTTGTTGTGTGCCGGTGGACGTTTTGGCTTCTTTGATTTAGTGAAGAAAGAGCGTTTGATCACTCCGCAAATTAAAGGTGCTGTAGCTGATTTTGAAGAAGCTGTTGTGTTTACTAACAAAAAACTTCAAAGCTTACAGTCGCAGTATGGTAACGACTGTA
Source organism: Defluviitaleaceae bacterium (assembly GCA_009784685.1). GTDB lineage: Bacteria > Bacillota > Clostridia > Lachnospirales > WRBF01 > WRBF01. The sequence goes on from WRBF01000011.1 coordinate 41,614, forward strand.
TAGCAGTTGCTGTTTCCGGAAGATATACTAACGAAGAGGCGGCACTTATCAAAGAATACGCTCAAAACAAACTTAAAACTTCCAATATATTCTCATTTGGGCTTACGCATAGCGTTCTTGAAGAGGAGTTCGGGAAAAATTCATCTTCTGCGACTATGGACGAGTTGGAGAATGCAGGGTTAGTTGTTGCTATAAATCCAAAAGGCATCCTTGAAAACCACGGCGTAGCATATATGCGCATTAAAAAGGCGGTTAAAAAAGGTGCTAAGTTAGTGATTGTCAGTAAAGAAAGCAGCTTGATGGATGATATTGCAACGATACGCTTGAGTTCAGTTGATGAATTAAAGTCTTGCAAACTGATAGAGGAATCAAAAAAAGCCGTTTACATTTATGCGCAAGCCTTGACTAGCGTCCAAGACTCAAAGGCATTGGTTAATGCAGCTAAGAAACATGGGCATGTAATTGGAGCACGCAGCGGAATAATTCAACTTTTACCTGATGCAAATTCGCAAGGTCTTATAAATCTTGGGGTAAACCCTCGTGAAGAATATGTTGATGCAGTTAATAAGGGTGAAATCCGTGGATTGTTTGTATTTGGTGAAGATATTGATGCTTTTGATCTTGATAAGCTTGAATTTTTAGCAGTACAAGATTTGCACAAAACAAATACTACAGACAAAGCAGATGTGGTATTCCCTGCATCAAGCTTTGCTGAAACTGCCGGAAGCTTTACAAATGTGGATTGTGAAACTCAATGTGTTCGTAAAGCACTTGACAGCCCTGATTTTCTTTGGGACAATACCCGTCAGTTAACAGAACTTATAAACAGGTTTTAGGCTTAAAAGTCAGCATTTAGTTTAATAGCCTGGAAGTATAGGGCGTATTTGACAATCAGTTTTTTCTGAAATGATAAATATGCCCTTTTATTTTGTCTTGATATGTTTCGACTCATGGCAGACACATGAAGGGTCAAAACGTGTAATTTGCTGTTGCCGTCATTCCGGGCTTGACCCGGAATCTCCAGGTTGTATACTCGTATCCTCTCAAAACAGTAGCAGAAAAACGCAGAATTTTTTTCGCTAGACTAGGAAAAAGGTTCTTAGCGTACCCGAAGGTACGGTAAGGTTCTTTTGACGACGTATAGCGGAAAA
>WRBF01000012.1 GCA_009784685.1 Defluviitaleaceae bacterium
CAGTACTTTTGCCTACGGCAAAAGCGGCTGCGCCGCCGGACTCCTTTCCGGTACGCCTTGACAAAGGCAGGGATAAAAATTTCCAACTCAAAACCGTGTTGTACATTGTATTGCAAGGGTAATGATCAGCAAGCCGTCAGCTACTGTTCACTGATACTATTTTAATCCAAAACGTATATATTTTCAACATATACTTTTCATACTTATGCCATTTTTGCAATTTCCTTCTTAAGTCGGCCTATTATCTTTTTTTCAAGTCTTGATATATAGGATTGAGAAATTCCCAGAAGGTCTGCAACTTCTTTTTGTGTTTTCTCTTCCTGTTCTTCGTTTAGACCAAATCTCATCTCTACTATTTGCTTTTCACGTTTCGATAATTTTTTCATAGCCTTTTCAAGCAAATCTTTATCAACCTCGTCTTCTATATCACGATATATTATATCAACTTCTGTTCCCAGTATGTCTGAAAGCAAAAGCTCGTTGCCTTCCCAATCAACATTTAAGGGTTCATCAATTGAAATCTCATTTCTCACTTTTGAATTTCGCCTTAAAAACATAAGTATTTCATTTTCAATGCAGCGCGAAGCATATGTAGCGAGCTTGATTTTTTTCTCGGTTCGGAAAGTATTTATCGCTTTTATAAGGCCGATAGTGCCAATTGAAATTAAATCTTCAATATTAATTCCCGTGCTTTCGAATTTACGAGCTATGTATACAACAAGCCTTAAATTTCGCTCAATAAGAATTGATTTTGCATAAGAATCCTCCGGTTTGCCAAGTTTTGAAAGAAGTTCAAACTCTTCCTCTGTTTTTAAAGGCGCAGGTAAAGTTTCGCTGCCTCCGATATAGTAAATAGTATCATCATCTGCGGCTTTATAAAAAATGATGATCTTTGCTTTTTTATAAATGGAAAGCATTGCATCTAATAAAGACATAAATATCAACTCCAATTTTATTATTGATCCTTCGATTATACTCGTATCCTCTCAAAACATTAGCAGAAAAACGCAGAATTTTTTTCGCTAGACTAGGAAAAAGGTTCTTAGCGTACCCGAAGGTACGATAAGGTTCTTTTGATATGTACCGCCAAGAAGGGCGGCCGCCAAAGGCGGCTTTTGCGTAGCAAAAGTACTGAGACGAATAGCGGGAAAAAGACAAGTTTTTGTTACTGTTTTGAGGGGATACGAGTATAAAAAGGAGGTTTCCTCTAACCTATTGCCTCTGTCCCTAAAAGACCTTGATATGTACCGTCTTCGGATAGGTTAAAATTATATATAGCTATAATAACATTCTTTAGTGTAAAAATTTTCTTACCCGTGTTAATTTCAACCTTATCAGGTCGAAATCCGCATAGTACGCCATTTTGTTTACCAATGCTTGTAAAAGGTATTATTCTTATACGCTTTGAAAATTCACACTCGGCAGCCATTGAAGCTAATGCAGTAAGATCATTCTCCTTTCTATCATCAAATACTTCTCTTATGCGCTTTGGTAAAAATGTTTTTATCGCATTAAATTCTGCTACTATAACCGGATAATCGTTTAATGGATCTTTAAGTGAGTTCCCGGTATCTAGTAATGCGTTAAATTTAACATTGCTAGTATCAGAATATATTGTTATCTTATAGAATACTTGGTTTTTTATCAGCGTCCTATGAATTCTTGCATAAAAAAGCTTAAATAATATATAGAACGTACAGGTTGAAAACAATAAAAGCGTTACTGAGAAATTGCTAATAGTAAATTGAAGCGCATCACCAACCATATAAGAATCAGGCATAAAATAATACAAAGCAAAAACTACGCCCCCAACTGAAAATGCAGTCGCATAACAAGTAAGAACTATGTTGGTATATTCTTTCACTTTAGTTGGTTTGAACGCAATATGTACTCCAAGCAATATTATTATCAATGATACTATAATCCTATTGACAACCCTTAAACCGGGAACAAACATAAACAAGCAGTATATGAGTGCCATTAGAAAACCGGAAATAACTATTTTATACCATTTAATCTTTTGAGATATCAGCTTACTGACGATATATAAGACGAAACTGTTCATAAGAAAATTTATTGCCAGTATAACATCCGCATATACGACCGAAGCAACCACCCCCCAAATTAATCATCTCTGTAATAATTATACAAATTTTACTCAGCGTAATATGTCAAAAATACTGAACTTGATAATAAAACAATTCGATAAAAAATGTTTAAAATTTATATTTATTCTGTTATAATAGGCTTCGATCAATAAAATACTTTATTAATCCACAATGAAAATCGTCCAAAATATAAAGATGACTTTCATTTCAGATTAATATCTGAAAGAGCTAAAATATGAATAAAAATCTTGAATTTGAAATAGTAGATATTAAAGATATTGAAATATGTCGTTATTTATGTGATGAACTTATGTCGTATCAAAAATCTAAAGCGATTCTTTTTCCGGAAGCTTTTAACGGCATGAATTTTGATACGAGAATGAAAAAGAGCTGTGAAAATACTGTTGACAGCCAAATAATTATTTGCAAAGATAAAGACAAGCCAATTGGCTATGCGTTTTCAACAATAGAAACTGCTTCAAAAGAATCTGCTGAATTTTCCCCTGAATGGGCACCAAAATCTGACTCGGCAGAGTTTAGAGGCTTTTATCCTGATTGGCTAGAGATTCCTCAAAAAATAGGATGTCTGAGCAATATATATATAAAAGATGAATACCGGGGCATTGGTCTGGGCTATAAATTCATCGAAAAGTCTCTAAGTTGGCTTAGAAATTTTAGCGAAGTTAAATATATACTCGTATATATATCTAATGGTAATGATGATGCTTTGAAATTTTACCAAAATAATGGCTTTAAGTTTAGCCATGATGTTTTTGGTGGATTTATAACTGCAATGTTTACCCTTGCAATACAATGAACAAATAAAGTTTTGTGTAAGGAGAATTATTGTTGACAAGTAAAAACAGAGACGTAATTGCTATTTTTAACGAAGGTGACTTCCCTCATGGTGTAACCGTTAAAATTCGAACAGGGATGATTATAGCGCAGGATGTATACAACGAGCATGGTTTTTTGCTTTGCACCAAAAATTCAAGACTTAACGAAAATTTAGTAAGGCTATTTCTTCAAAATGGTATAAGATGGGCAAGAACTTATGAAATGTCTCTAACAGAGAAGCTTGAGGGTGCTATCAATGAAGATTTGATACTTTCATCTGTAGTTCAAAGTGAAGATTTTCAAGAATTCAAAACCGAATATGTGCGCAAAATTGATGAGGTAAAAGAGCATCTGCTTGATATTTCCATAGGCGGGAATGTAGACATAGAGGCTTTGCATGAAGTAACTTCTGATATAGTTAACACTCTTGACACTAAAAATGATGTGTTCAATTATATCAGATTTATGAAACAATCTGATGAAGCAACATTTGGTCATTGTATTAATGTTTCAATGCTTTGTAATCTTTTCGGACACTGGTTAGGAATGAAACATCGTGATATTGTTGACTTAACTGCTGCAGGTTCATTGCATGACCTTGGTAAAACTAAAATTCCACATAGCGTTTTGTGCAAAAAAGGCAGGCTAACCGAGGGTGAGTTTAACATTGTAAAAAACCATACCGTTTTAGGATATGAACTGATGAAGGATGCCAAGCATATACCGGAACGTATCAAGCTTGCCGCCCTTATGCATCATGAAAGACCTGATGGCAGCGGCTACCCTCATGGCCGCAAAACATCTGATATTGATAAATATGCAAGCATTGTGACTATCTGCGATATTTATGATGCCATGATTTCAAATAGATGTTATAAGGAAAAATTATCCCCCTTCTATGTTATAAAAACATTCGAGCAGGGGTCTTATGGATATTTACATACTGAATACCTCTTAGTTTTTTTACAGAACATAGCGCATACCTTTCTCCATAGCGATGTAGTTTTAAGTGATGGTAGAGAAGGAAGAGTTGTCTTTATCAACGAAAAACACCTGTCAAGACCTATTATTCAATGCGGAAGAGAGTTTATTGACTTGTTGGAAGAACCCGGATTAGATGTTAAGCTGGCTATGTAAGGGGTTATCGCTGTGATAAAACTCTCGTAAAGCTAATAAATACGGCTTTGCGAGAGTTTTTCATGATTGCTTACCCTTGCAATATAATGTACAACTACCTATACATAATCATCTATCCATAACAGGGAATCCAATAAAATTATCAGGAACCTGACCGCTAAATACAGTATTAACGATAGCCACTTTACGGCTAAGTGTTATTTCAGATTCTTGCGGCGGGTTAACAATTCTTACAGCGATGTTTACTACAAGCCAAATCTGGAAATTAACCTGATTTATTCCGACGGATTCAAAAGTTGTTTCATAGTCAACTGTTACGTTTCCGACAGGTTTTATTTCTATCCTTACCCGAGGACCTATGTTGGCAAATGCCTCTATTCCAAGCAATGCCCCTGCGGGTACTCTAACTTCATCTGTCCGGATATTGCTTAAATGTTCTGAAATATAAGCGGCAACATTTCCACAAATGCTATTTACAAGCACTGTGTTTACATTTATCGAGCTTATCTGCCCATCTTCTGATTTAACACTTGTAAAAAAATCTGAAGCCTCTAATCCGGAATCTGCCATTACATCTTCAATTGCCGTGTTAATAACAGCATTTATTTCATTTTTAATCCTCATTTCATAAGTAGCAAAAACTGCCGGCATTATAAGTTCGTCAACATTTTGCAAAGAAAGATATAGCATTACCGTTAAAAAAATAATAACAATTAAGCCTGACATTCCGAACAAGCGTTTTTTGTTAATGTCTTTACTTCTATGGCTTGCCGGGCGATTGCTGCCAACTGCTCGTCGGCGGGGCCGCCGTTTATGTCTTCGTCGCATAATGTCTTCCTGATGCCATTTGTTATACTTACAACTATATGCGGATTAATAAGTAAAAAGAATTTAAAAGAATCTGGGTTCTCTATTGCCTTATTCTGTCCAAGATAGTATAATTTGCTTAAGATATTTTTGCCCTATCAAAATATCAGCAAACACTTATTTAGGAGGTTTTTTAATTATGCAAAGAGTTTACAATTTCTCAGCTGGTCCTTCCATGCTTCCTTTGGAGGTTCTAGAGAAGGCTCAAAGCGAGCTTCTTAACTACAACAACACGGGCATGTCCGTTATGGAAATGAGCCATCGTTCTAAACCTTATGAAGAAATTATTGCAACTGCGGAGGCTCTACTTCGTGAAATAATGAGCATTCCCGAAAATTATAAGGTTCTTTTTCTTCAAGGCGGCGCAAGCACTCAATTTGCAATGATCCCTTTTAATCTCACTAAGAACAAAAAAGCAGATTATGTAAACACAGGAAACTGGTCAAGCGTTGCTATTAAAGAAGGCAAGCGTTTTACTGACCTTAAAGTAGTTGCATCAAGTGAGGACAAGACTTTCTCATATATTCCTACAATTGATAAAGGTGAGCTTAGAGCTGATGCGGATTATTTTCACTATACAGTTAACAACACAATTTATGGAACACGCTTTACTGAATACCCCGAAACAGGCAATGTGCCTCTAGTTTGTGATGCTTCAAGCAGTGTTCTTTCAGAAGTTTATGATATGAGCAAGTTTGGTATTTTTTACGCAGGCGCTCAAAAGAATATTGGTCCTGCCGGCGTAACGGTTGTTATTATCCGTGAAGACCTTATAGGGAATGCACTTCCTGACACACCTACAATGCTTAACTATGAGACCCATGCAAAAGCAGGTTCAATGCATAATACTCCTCCAACATATGGTATTTATCTTGCTAAACTCGTATTTGAATGGGTTAAAGCGCAAGGCGGCGTTGCTGCAATCCAAAAACTTAACGAAGCTAAAGCAAAATTGGTTTATGATGCAATTGATGAATCACAACTGTTTACAGCTCATGTTCCAAACTTAAAAGACCGTTCACTTATGAACATTCCTTTCTTCGCAACAAACGAAGACCTTGATGCAAAATTTATTAAAGAATGTGCATCACTCGGTCTTACAACACTTAAAGGCTACAGAACAGTAGGCGGTATGCGTGCGAGCATGTATAACGGTATGCCTATGGAAGGCGCAAAAGCACTTGCGGATCATATTAAGAAGTTTGATATGGAAAATAAATAATATCAACCATAAATTAAAGGAGAATCAGTAAATGTTTAAAGTTCTTACGCTGAACAAAATCTCAAAAGCAGGTTTGCAGCATTTGCCTGCATCAAACTATGAAATTTTAGATAAATGCGACAGCCCGGATGGCATTCTTTTAAGAAGCTTTGCAATGCATGATATGGAGCTTCCTACTTCACTTCTTGCAGTTGGAAGAGCGGGCGCAGGCGTAAACAACATACCGCTTGATAAATGTTCTGAAAAAGGTATCGTTGTTTTTAATACTCCGGGTGCTAACGCTAATGCGGTTAAAGAGCTTGTTATATGTGGGCTTTTAATGTCTTCTCGTAAAATTTACGAAGGAATAACTTGGTGTCAAGGATTAACTCAAGACGGTACTGTCGCTAAAGCTGTTGAAGCGGGTAAAGGCGAATTTGTCGGTCCTGAAATTATGGGTAAAAAACTTGGCGTAATAGGGCTTGGAGCAATTGGAATCTTAACTGCTCATGCGGCACATGCTCTCGGCATGGAAATAATCGGATATGATCCGTTCCTTGACAAACGCAGTGACAGCACTTTAAAACAAGTTGACAGCCTTGATGCTCTTTATTCAGAGTGCGACTACCTTTCACTTAACGTTCCTTCAAATGCTGAGACAAAAGGTATGATCAACACAGCTTCTATCGCTAAGATGAAAGACGGCGTTCGTATTATCAACGCTGCTCGTGCTGAACTTGTAAATAACTCCGATATCAAAGCTGCTATTGAAAGCGGAAAAGTATCTTGCTACGTAACTGACTTCCCTGTTGATGAAGTTCTTGGCACCAAAGGAATTATTACAATTCCACATCTTGGAGCATCTTCTCCTGAATCAGAAGAAAACTGTGCGCATATGGCGGCTGTCCAACTTAAAGAATATCTTGAAACAGGCAGCATTGTTAATTCTGTAAACTTCCCTAACACACAACTTGGTGCTATCTCGGGTAAAAGAGTTTGCGCTCTCCACAAAAAAGATGCCGCGGATAAACTTGATGCGACGGCGGGTGCTAAAAGCATTGCTTCTAACGTTCGAGGTGAATACGGTTATACTGTATTTGATGTTGCAGATGATTCAATCGCCGATGCACTTAAAAAAGTTGATGGTGTTTTAACTGTTCGTGTTATTTAAACAAAACCATAATTATTACACAATACGGAGGAATTATTTATGTCGATAGTAAGACCTTTTAAGGCTGTTCGCCCTGATCCGAAACTTGCGGACAAAGTTGCGGCACTTCCTTACGATGTTATGAATTCAAACGAAGCAAGAGAAATGGTTAAAGATAACCCATATTCTTTCTTATTCGTTGACAAAGCCGAAATAAGCCTTGACCCAAGCATTGATCTTTATGATGCAAAAGTGTATGAAAAAGCGGCTAGCAACTTAAAACAAATGATCTCAGATAAAGTTTTTATACAAGATGAAAAACCATGTCTTTATATTTATCGTTTAACGATGAATGGCCGCCCTCAAACAGGCATAGTCGGCTGTACTTCAATTGATGAATATGAGGAAGGCAAAATCAAAAAACACGAGCATACTCGTGCAGACAAAGAAATTGATAGAATTAAGCATGTTGATATTACAAATGCACATACAGGTCCTATATTTTTAAGCTACAGAGCAAAAGCTGAAATTAACGCGGCGGTTGACAAATGGGTTAAAGAGCATGAAGCTGCTTATAATTTTGTCGCTGATGATGATGTTAGGCATGAAGCATGGGTTGTTGATTGCGCTAATACTATCGCCAAAATTCAAGGTGCTTTTGCTGAAGTTCCTGCGCTTTACATAGCAGACGGGCATCATAGAAATGCCTCTGCTGTTAAAGTAGGTCTTAAACGCCGAGAAGCAAACCCGAACTATGATAAAGAAGCTGAATTTAACTTCTACTTATCTGTTATTTTCCCTGATGATCAGCTTTATATCATGGACTACAACAGAGTTGTTAAGGACTTAAACGGTCTTTCTGACGATGAATTTATGAGTAAAGTCAAGGAAAAATTTGATGTTACAGATTCAAACGACGGAATCCCTAAAAAACTTCATACATTCGGTATGTATCTTAACAAAAAATGGTATGCACTTACCGCAAAACCTGAGCTTATAATTGATGACCCAATCGAAGCTCTTGATGTTTCGATACTTCAAAAGCAGCTTCTTTTCCCAATTCTTGGAATTGATGATCCAAGAACAAATAAACGTATCGACTTCGTTGGCGGTATAAGAGGGCTTAAAGAACTTGAAAGACGTGTTGACAGCGGCGAAATGAAAGTTGCGTTCGCTATGTTCCCAACTTCAATGGATGAACTTTTAGCTGTTGCAGACGCAGGTGAAGTAATGCCTCCTAAGTCTACTTGGTTTGAACCTAAGCTTCGTTCGGGAATGTTTGTTCATTTGTTAGATTAATTTAGATTATTTCTAGCCTAAAACTAGAAAAGGATTCTTAAAACTTATTTGAAATCCCTTCAACGCAAAACCACCATCGAGATTATAAGATGTTAATTTCTGATGGTGGTTTTGTTGTATGCTAGTATTTTGCTAAAAAGCGGAGGTAAAAATGGAAAAGATAAATTACAGCACCGAGAAGCTTAAAGAAGCGCACCGTTCGCTATTGTCTACGTTATGCAAATGCGAGAAGATTGATTTACAAAAGCAGGCGGCAGCGCAGCAGACTTTGTTGAAGCGTAGGATTGCTGCGCTTAAGATTGCTTTGGTGCTTATTGAGAGGGAGGTTGCTGAAAGGTAAGCATCTCCTGGGGACGAGTATCTTTAACCTTTTTTCGCTCGACTCCTATCCGTAGAATTCAACAACTTCTTCCGAATCCTCAAACTCTCCGGCGTAACCTCAACTAACTCATCGTCGGCAATAAACTCCAAGCACTGCTCCAAGCTTAAAATCTCCGCAGGAACTAAACGCAGTGCATCATCACTGCCGGATGCTCTTACATTAGTCAGTTTTTTCTGTTTGCAAATATTAACTTCCATATCATCCCGGCGGGCATTGCGGCCTACGACCATTCCAGCGTAGACTTTAGTTCCGGGAGAGATAAATAGGCTGCCTCGCTCTTGTGCGTTATACATACCGTAAGGAACTGCTTCTCCTGTTTCAAAGGAAATCAGCGATCCTTGCGGTCTTTCAGGAATATCACCTTTATAAGGAGAATAGCCTCCGAAGAGTGTATTTATTATACCGTTACCCTTGGTATCGGTTAAAAATTCTGTACGGTATCCTATCAGACCTCTAGCGGGGATCATGAAATCAAGTCTTGTGTACCCACCTTTTGAAGTGCTCATCTGTTGTAATTCGCCACGGCGGCTACCAAGTTTCTGGATTACTACACCCGAGAAATCTTCCGGAACGTCTATTGTTACAGCTTCCATCGGTTCATGCTTCTGACCGTCTATTTCTTTGTACAGCACGGTAGGTTTTGATACTTGAAATTCATAACCTTCCCGCCGCATAGTTTCTATCAATATTGATAGATGCAACTCCCCTCGCCCGGTTACTTTGAAGACATCTGTACTTTCTGTGTCTTCAACCCGCAAGCTGACATCAGTATTCAGCTCTTTATACAAACGTTCACGAATTTGACGTGAGGTTACAAATTTCCCTTCTTTACCTGCAAATGGGCTGTTGTTAACAATGAAATTCATTGTTAACGTAGGTTCTGAAATTTTGCTGAAAGGTAATGGTGTAGGGCTTTCCGGATGGCATAAAGTGTCACCTATTTTTATTTCGGGAATCCCGGCTATTGCTATAATAGAGCCAACAGATGCCTCTTTCACTTCTTCCCTATCTAAGCCGGCGAATTCATATAGTTTAGATATGTTGACATTTTTAGATTTTCCCGGTTCATGTATATTAACAATCGTTACCATATCATTGATGTTTACAGTTCCGTTTATCACCCTGCCTACACCGATTCGCCCGAGATAGCTGCTGTAATCTATGTTATAAATAAGTATTTGTGTATTGCCTGTCGGGTCTCCCGACGGAGCAGGGATATGTTCCATTAGAGTATCAAACAGCGGCTCCATTCCTTTGCCATCATTAACCATCTCTTTTGCCGCCCAACCTTTTTTAGCTGAAGCAAACACAAATGGAGAATTCAACTGAGCATCTGATGCTTCAAGTTCCATAAATAATTCCAAAACCTCATCAACCACTTCGTCCGGGCGAGCTTCCGGTCTGTCTACTTTATTTATACACACAACGACGGGTAAATCTAACTCTAAAGCGTTCCTTAATACAAACTTCGTTTGAGGCATAGGACCTTCAAAGGCATCTACCAAAAGCACAACTCCATCTACCATATTAAGTACACGTTCAACCTCGCCTCCAAAATCAGCATGTCCTGGTGTATCAACAATATTGATTTTTGTGTCTTTATACAGCACCGAGGTGTTTTTTGCCAAAATAGTTATGCCTCGTTCCCGCTCTAGGTCGCCAGAGTCCATAACTCTCTCTGACACGGTTTGATTTTCCCTAAAGGCACCGCTTTGCCAAAGAAGTTGGTCTACCAATGTGGTTTTTCCATGATCTACATGGGCTATAATTGCTACATTTCTTATGTTGCCGTTTGCTGTCATTTGCTATTTCCTGCTTTCTATATTTTAAATGTGCGTTAATCATCCGACCTAAGCACAATATGCTTAGCCGCTTGCCGTTTACGGTCATCAACAATTTTAGCATAATGCTTCGCTGTTGTGTTTATATCAGAATGCCCTAAAGTGTCTGCTACCAAATAAATATCTCCTGTTTCTGCGTAAAGGCTTGTAGCGTAGGTGCTTCTTAGCTTATGCGGTGATATTTTTTTAAGCGGAGTAACAGATGCCGCATATTTCTTAACAAGGTTTTGGACAGCCCTTGTGGTTATTCTTTTGCTTTGCAGCGACAGAAATAAAGCATTTTCATGCCCTTCTTTAGCGGCAATCTTATCACGCTGATTCAAATACCCTTTTAACGCTTCTTCAACCTCTTTGCCAAAGTATAAAAGAGACTCATCTCCGCCTTTTCTTATAATCCTGATACTATTCGAATTAAAATCTATGTCGCTTATGTCTATCCCAACACATTCAGATACTCGCATACCTGTTCCGAGCAACAAAGTCGTAAGGGCAAGATCTCTTTTTGAAGTTAAGCTGTGAAATTTTTGACTTCGCTCCGATAAGCTTTCACCGCTTTCTACCTCGTCAAGGAAGTCTGCGACTTCATTTGCCTCTAAACGTGTTACTGTTCTTTTGTTAAGCTTCGGAAAATCAACTTTGTCAGCAGGATTTGATTCTATGACACCTTTTTTAAAATAATATGAAAACATCGTGCGGACAGCGGCAAGCTTGCGTGATTTCCCTCTAGCACCATTTTGTATATCAATCGTAGTTCCTTTTCGTTCCTTTGTATAAAGCGACAAGTATTCCATATAGCCTTCTATATCATCAGCATTGATTGCAGCAAGATCATTAAGCGTCATCTCGATCATATCTATATTTTGAAACTTGGGACATTCTTCTGTCAAATATCTAAAAAATATTTTAAGATCAATTGCATACGCCTCTCGCGTTCTGGGCGCAGTAGTATCATTAATCGCACGAAAAAAAGAAACAGTAAAAGCAGGGAGTTCTTTTTGCATCTCTCTAAGCCGCTCTTGACAGCGTTTGCTTTCTTCCGATTGATAATTGCCCGCCATTTAATCTATGCCCTTTTCCCAACCCCTAATATTCGATCGCTTTATAGCTCCGAATACTTTTTCAACGAGATCGGGATATTCCTTGCTTTGTTCCTCTATAAATTCCTTAATTTTTTCACGCTTTGTATATCCATCAACAGGGCAAGGGCTTTTAACAACAGGGAGGTTTTCTCTTTGAACAAACTTGACTATTTCTGCCTCCGGCGCATACATTATCGGGCGTATTGAGTAAAGCTCTGTTTTGTCAAGATATGTTACAGGCGCAAATGTATGAATACGTCCTTCATAAAATAGCGATAAAAACAGCGTTTGAATGACATCATCTTTATTATGCCCGAGCGCAATTTTATTACATCCAAGCTTCTTTGCTTCGTTGTTTAATGCGCCTTTTCGCATTTTTGAACAAAGCGCACATGGGTTTGATTCTTTTCTTATGTCGAAAATTATTTCACCGATATCTGTCTCGACAACCGTATATCTAACACCTATGTCATCGCACATCTTTTGAACCCCTGAAAGATCAAAATTAGGAAGCCCAAGAGAGACTGTTATTGCCTCTACTTCATATTTTACAGGATAAAATCTCTGCATAGCCTTTAGACCCAAAAGAAGGGAAAGGCTGTCTTTGCCACCCGAAATTCCTACTCCTATACGATCTCCTTCCTGTATCATATCATAATCCATAGTTGCTTTTCTTATGTAGCTTAGTAATCTTTTAGTGTCCATTGTATTCTCCTGTGTTTTTAATCTTTGCTCTCTGTAAAATCTCTATAATCTTAGATTTTTCTTCGTCGCTTGAATCCAAAAGCGGACTTCTAACACGCCCCCCTTTGTACCCTGTATAATCTGTTGCAAATTTAAGCCCTGCCACACCAAATGCTCCGGTGACAGCTGCATTTACAGGGAACATGCGATTGTATAAATCTCTCGCCTCTTCCCATTTGCCCGCATCAAACAATTCCTGAGTTTCTGTGATTTCGTTAGGGCAGCAGTTAGCCATTGCAGAGATAATACCGGTAATTCCAAGTGCAAGGGCAGGATACCATGCAGAAAATGTACCCGTCATAACTTGAAAGCTTGGGTCTGCAACTCGTAGGAATGTAGCCAATTGAGGCACATCTCCATTTGAATCCTTCATACCGACAATATTTGGGTGTCGGCTTAATTCAACTATCGCATCTGCGCTGATATTAACATGAGTAAACTTGCTTACGTTGTAAATTAGGATTGGAATATCACTAGCATCAGCAACGGTTGTAAAATGCTTAATCAAAGATTTTGTGGTCATTGAACTCCCGTAATAAAACGGCGTAAGCACCAAAGCCGAATGAGCACCAAGCCTTGCACATTTATTAGTAAAAGAAATGGTTTCACGAGTTGATTCAAGACCACTTCCAACCATTACAGCTCGACCGGGAGCAGCATTTTCCACGGTATATTTTACAAGGTTAAGCTTTTCTTCTTCATTTAAATAAACTGTTTCGCTGTTGGAGCCAATAACTAAATATCCCGCTATTTTGTCTTTGTTCCACTTTTGTATGTTTGAAATAAATCCCTCATAGTCAATATCGCCATTTTCTTTAAACGGAGTTATCATCGGCGGCAATACGCCTTTAATTTTATTCATATTGGCTTAGTCCTTTCTTTCAAAACTCCAATTTCGATTGCAATTTATTTGCTTCTGTGGTCTATATTATACATTGTGCCAGGGAATTTATCAATATATTTAATTGTCCTACTCTACTTTGGCGGAATGATAAACCATCTAAAGTCCTAAAAAGCTAATATTTGCAAATAAACACCCTTCATGCTATAATCATCACCATGGAAACAGTCCCTGCGAAAACAATCGTTACTAAGACAAAAAAGCCTGCTGAATGGTTTGGTGCGGAGTATAATATGAATATTTACCGCGGATGTTCGCATGGGTGCATCTATTGTGACAGTAGAAGCGATTGTTACAGAAATGTTGATTTTGATACGGTTAAAGTTAAAGAGAATGCTTTGCAAATTATCCGCAATGATTTACGCCGTAAGATTAAAAAAGGGGTAGTTGCAACGGGAGCAATGAGCGACCCTTATAATCCATTGGAGAAAAAGCTGTGTTTGACAAGAAATGCTCTTGAGTTAATCAATGCTTTTGGCTTTGGGGTTGCAATTGATACTAAAAGCAGCTTAATTGAACGGGATATTGATATATTATGCGATATTAAATCTCACTCTCCCGTAATTGTTAAGATGACTATTACTACGGCTGATGATAATTTATCACAAAAAATTGAGCCGAACGTGATGGCTTCAAGCGAACGGTTTGATTTATTGCGCAAATTATCAAATGCCGGAATATTTTGCGGTGTGCTTATGATGCCTATCTTGCCGTATATAAACGATACAGAGGAAAACATTTCTCAAATTTTGCATAAAGCGAAAGAAGTTGGCTCTAAATTTGTATACCCCGCATTTGGAGTAACTTTGAGGCACGGCAATCGTGAGCATTACTATGGAAAGCTCGACGAGCTTTTTCCGCATATTAAACAAAAATATTCTGATGAATATGGCAGCAGATACATGTGTACGAGCAGAAATGTGAAGAAACTATGGGCTTTGGTTACAGAGCTTTGCGATAAATACGAGCTTTTGTACAACATGAAACATATTACGCAGTCTTACAGGCAAAGCTATAATATAAGCCAGCTAAGCTTATTTGATGACATCAACTACTAAGGGGATTTAAACTTGGAATACCTACATACTTTACTATATCTCGGTCCTCTTATTTTTTTAGCAGGTTTTATAGATTCTATCGCCGGTGGCGGCGGAACTATAGGAATTCCCGCATATATGCTAACCGGTATGCCGGTTCATTTTGCGCTCGGGACTAATAAATTCAGTATGACAATCGGAACTGCTGTAGCTGCAGGTAGGTTTATTAAAAATAAGGCGGTTGACTTTCAAACAGTTGCCGTGTCAGTAATTTTCGCTTTGATTGGGTCGGCTTTAGGTGCATTAATTGCGCTTTCAATCAGCGATAGATCAATACGACTTGCCCTAATAATTATTTTACCATGCGTAGCTGTTTTCTTGGCATTTCGCAAGGGTAAGGTTTATGAGGGTGATCCGGAAAGCCTTTCGTTGCGTAAAAAGATCGTGTTAGCGACATTAGTTGGCTCTTTTATGGGCATTTTTGATGGACTAATAGGTCCCGGAACAGGAACATTTGGAATAATTGCATATAATGCATTTATGAAATACGATTTCAGAACAGCATCCGGAAATGCAAAAGTTGTTAATTTAGCATCAAATTTTGGTGCATTTGCAACATTTGCGCTTCATGGCAATGTTATTTTTATACTTGGGATACCTGCAGCGTTATGCTGTATAGCGGGGAACTACGTTGGGTCGGGGTTTGCGCTTAGAAAAGGGGCAAAACTAATACGTCCAATGCTTTTTGTTGTTCTTGGGATATTGCTTTTTAGGATTGTTTATGATTTTGCAAGCATGGGTTAGTGATGTGTCTATGGAAAGAACGATTCTTCATTGCGATTTAAATTCTTTTTACGCATCAGTAGAATGTGTAAAAAATCCTGCGCTTAAAGATGTTCCAATGGCTGTTGCCGGCGATCCGAAAAGTCGTCACGGAATTATCCTTGCTAAAAATGAGCTTGCAAAAGGTTTCGGAGTTAAAACTGCTGAAACTATTTGGCAAGCCAGAAAGAAATGCCCTGATCTTGTTCTTGTACCCCCTTGCCATAAAGATTACTCGTATTACTCCCGTCTTGCAGGTCAGATTTACGAAGAATTTACAGATCTTGTAGAGCCATTTGGTATTGATGAAAGTTGGCTTGATGTTACAGGGGTGCAAAATCTTTTTGGAAGCGGCGAAGAAATTGCAAACAAGATACGTCAAGCTTTAAGCTCACGCCTTGGACTCACTGCTTCTGTTGGCGTTTCTTTTAACAAAATATTTGCAAAGCTTGGAAGCGACTATAAAAAACCTGATGCAACAACAATTATAACCCTTGAAAACTATCATAAAATCGTCCACCCGCTGCCTGTTACAGATCTTTTATATGTTGGCAGTGCGGCAAATGAAGCTCTTTCAAAAATGCACATAAAGACAATCGGAGAACTTGCAAGAAGCAACAAATCCATTATAATTAAACAATTGGGTAAAATAGGTGAAGTTATCCACGACTATGCAAACGGTCTTGATGACAGCCCTGTTAAATCAGCATATGAGCAAGACAAACTTAAATCTATCGGGAATGGAATGACATTTCGTAGAAATTTGGCGAGCTATGATGATATTTTAACAGGTGTTGCTGCTTTATCGGACGAAGTATGCGGCAGAATGCGGAAACATGGCGTTAAATGCGGAACAATATCAGTCGCAATTAAAGACCCGGATTTTAAAACGGTTTCAAAACAAAAGACTCTTGAATCCTCTACTAACTTAACAAAAGAGGTTATACAGGTTTCAATGGATCTTGTTAAACTAATATGGAACAAAAAAGCCCCAATCCGCTCTATTACAATAACCGGCAGCCATATAGTTGATGCTCATACAGCAACCGAACAGCTATCTCTTTTTGAAGAATCTAAGCCTATTAACAAGGATAAACAAGAACGGCTTGAAAACACCGTACACAAGATAAGAGAGAAATATGGAAAAAGCTCTATAGAGCTCGGATCTATAATAAATAATGACATCATTTGATAACCCATAACAGGGATATAAGGAGGACAAGCCTATGAATTTAAAATCTTTATTTACCGCAAAGGGCATGTTTAAAGGCATCGACGCATCAAAACAAAATCAGGATATGATTTTAAACGGAAATATTTTTATCCGACCAAATTGCACCGGGGTGGAAAAAGAAATTGCAGTTAATTTATGTGCACGTATAGGCATTGAAGTCTTGGGATTTGACTTGCCTATTGTGAAAATTTATAGCAATGAAAACCAACTGACTTACCCTGTTAACATTTTTATAAACTGTGGACCTTTTTTCAAATCCGAGCCAGGAGCGGAGATATTGGTCGATTCAACAAAAGGAAAAACATATATAACGCTATGCGGTATAGATATTGAAGCATTAACTCGAAAGGGTAAAGAGCTTTATGGACTTGCAGAAGCAAAATCACAGCCTTCAAAAAATAATATTCCAAATCCAGAAATTATAAAATCTAAAGATTTATCAGATATTATGTCTATCAAAGGTATGTTTGATGATAATGATTACGACTTTCAAGCTGATGATTTTACGGGCAAGATCATTATAGAAGATGATTGCTCAGACGAAAATTTGATTAACTATGCGCATATTGCGGCGAAAATAGCTTCTCAAACTATCTCAATCGCTTTGCCTATTGCCGTTTTGGCGAGCAAAGCAAGAGGCTTAAACAGCCCAACCGTTGAATTGAGTAAAGATGGATCTATTGATCTAACTAAAGGCAACTTAAAAATTGACAATGAAGCCGTCAATTATTTCACTAAAACATTCCCTTATTTTGATAAAAAGCAGACATTTCATATTGCTGATGCTACTTCATGGATTTCGAATCAAGTTAAAAAATCCTTAGAACATGATGAATTTACCGCTTTTGAAATAATCGAAAATGAATTTTATTCTGAGACGAACGAGCTTATAAATTGGGTTGAAAGCGAAGTTTTACCAAGTATAAAACCAGGGGATAATATAAACATTACAGCAGCAGTTAGTGAGCCTTTTGACATGCGCAAAGAACTTGTTCAAAAAATTCAAAAAATGCTTAAAACATCAGCCGCAAAAACTATCGAAGTGAAAATCATAAGCGCATTTAAACAAGGTCAAAGCTTTATTTTAGAATCAGTAGTGCCGGAAATTATGATGTTTAAGGATGAAATAGCTGAGTTTGTTATTGGCTTTAAGCCGTTTCAAAAGAGTAAAGATGAACCTTGGGATACGGTATCCGGCGCAGCACCTAATTATGGTGATTACGAAAAAGATAAATGGTTCGAACTTCCAATCAGATGGCTTCAAGAGCTTTATCCTGTCGATGATATGATAGCAGAAAAACTTGGCATTTCAAGGGATTTAGTCAAGTTTGAAAAGCTTAATTTTGAATCCGAACATACTTATGAAATTTTGATAAAAGATAAATCTGGAAATGTTCTATTCAGTATATCATACAACATTGATGCAGTGGAAAAACACTATTTAAAAGACTTTCCGGATTTAGGTTTTGTTCACATATCACAGGGGTTTGCACAATGCGAAAGAAATGGAAAAGTTATTTCCCGTAAAATAATCAAGGGAGACCGTGAAGCATTTTGGGAAAAATATCAAGAATCCTTGTCAAAATGCCAAAAATATATTATAGATCAAGGAAAAGCTACTGCGGATAATCAACCATTTTTCAAGCGGCTTGAGGTAGAGGTTTTCGCCAGTGAACCTAACGAAGTTTTGAACATTAGACAAGACCTAATCTCCTCTTTAGACGCTCTTCATGAAGATATTTATTTTGCAGGGCTTGATTATTTCAGACAGTTTGGTAAAAAAGAGACTTCCGAACCATTTATGGAACCCGGTTTAATTTTGCCGCTTATACATGAGAGAAAGGGCAAGGGAATCTCTTATCGAATTTCATATATTGATAAACCTGTCACAAAATATTGCTTTAAGTTCAACCTTCAAAAAATCGAATTAAACGGTGAAACACCCATTGCGCTTCATTATAATATAACCGAATTGGACATACCGCTTATCGAAATTAAAGCAGCTCTCGAAAAAAATGTAAATACCATTGACTTTCCGTTCAGCGGCACGTTATATTTTAAGTCGGGAAATGAATCAATAAGTGTACAGGTTTCGCATACGCAAGCTCAAATAGAGGAAATCGATATAAAAAAAGCATTAGCAAACATAGAGAACCACATTATCAGCTATGAAGAATATATACAATATGTCAAGCAACTTAGAGATCACCCTCTTGTAAACATAGTAAAAGTCGCTACTTCGCTTGAACAGAGGGAACTTTATGCTTTTGAGTTTACAAGTGATATCCCGGCGGATGTTGTAAGTCAAGCTAAAAGAGTTACATCTAGACCAACATTTTTCATAAGCAGCAGACATCATGCTAATGAAATTTCAAGCACGAATTCTGCGTTTCGCTTTATCTTCAATATGTTAACAGATGATAAATTCAGAGAGGAATGCCTTAAAAACTTTAATCTTGTAATTTTACCGCTTGAAAATACGGATGGTGCTGTTTTAGGCTACGAACTGCAAAAAGAACACCCTACTTGGATATTCCACCCTGCACGTTTTAATTCTGTTGGTCGTGATTTTTATACAGATTACTTTACTGATAAAGAAAGTGAAGCACAAGGATTTACTAACGTATGGAGGAAATGGCTTCCTGATTTTGTAACGGATGACCACGGAGTGCCAAGTCATGAATGGGCACAGCCGTTTTCGGGCTATGTGTCGCCATGGTTTAGGGGATTTTGGCTGCCAAGAAGCATGTTTTACTGCTACTGCAGCTACGTTGAAGATCCGAAATATCCTCATATTAAGCCGCTTTATGAAGATATTGCAAAACATGTGTCAAAAACGATGGATAATCATGATGATATAGTTGAAGCAAGTTTGGAATGGAAAGACAGGCATACTAAATATGCATTTAATTTCATGCCAAACATGTACCCGCAAGACTATATCGGTAATTGGATAATCTATTTATCATCAAGGCAGCAGAGCCTATCTGCGCCCTACCCTCACCTACGCTATCCATGGATTACAACATTCTGTTGGATTACGGAAGTTGCAGACGAAACAGCTCAATCAAATTATCTGGAACTTTGTTCAAACACTCATTATGCGGCTAATATGGCAATTGTTGATTATTTATCACAATATCAATATGATGTTGTTACAGAAGTATCTGACGAAGCTTGTGTTGTTAGAATATGCAAAAGAAGAATTCGGGATAGGTTCAATTAGGGGGAAGTATCATAAAAATTGTATTAACAAAAAGATTGGCGGCAATCGCCGCAGAAATACAGTATCGGTCAATTATAGATATAGGCACTGACCACGCATATATACCTATTTATACCTGCCAAAATGGTTTAACAGACAGAGCAATCGCTTGTGATATAAACCCCGGTCCTCTTGAAATTGCCAAGAAAAACATTAACAATTTCGGTCTTAACAAAATGATAGAAACACGCCTTTGTTCCGGCTTTGATGCTGTTAAGCCGGGCGAGGCGGAATGCGCCGTTATAGCCGGAATGGGCGGAGGGCTAATAATAGATATTATAAAGAACGCTCACAATGTAGTACAAGCCCTTAACAGCTTGATATTACAGCCACAGCTTGACATTCCGTCAGTAAGGCGATATATTCATTTAGTAGGATATAGAATAACCAAGGAATGCCTTGTAGAAGATGCCTCAAAATTCTATAATGTCATAGTTTGCGAAAAGGGAGAGGATGCATCATATACTGAGGCAGAATATATTATCGGTAAAAAGCTTATTGAATCGCACAGTGAAACTTTCGAAAAATATTTAAGAAAGCAGCTTGTGTCACTTGAAAAGATAAAGTCAAATATCAAAAACGCCGAAGGCGGTTTAGAAAACAGCGGAAAACAAAGGTTTCAAGAAATACAAAGCCTTATAAAAATGCACAATGAAATTTTAGATTCTACGATGGAGGTCGATTATGGCAGTAAATACTAAGTGGGTTATGTCCGTTATGGAAAAATTTGCTCCTGAATGCCTTGCTTATGATAATGATAATGTTGGGCTTTTGGTTGGAGAGCAAGATGCGCCCATCAGCAAAGTTTTAGTAGCTTTAGAACTTACAAATGATGTATTGGACGAAGCAATTGAGGTTAAAGCAAATTTGATAGTTGCTCACCATCCAATAATGCGTAATCCGATTAAAAGAGTGACAGATGAAACTCTTTTAGGGCAAAAAATAATTAAACTCATTAAAAACGAAATATCACTTTTCGTTGCACATACAAACCTTGACGCCGCTCCAGGCGGTGTTAATGACGCGCTATTTGAGATTTTAGGCCTTTCCAATCAAGAACCTCTTATGATCCTTCCACATGCAGGTAGATGTGAACATATTGCTTCAGATTCAAAGATTTCACCTTCAATGGGTAGAATTGGTGAATTGCTGGCCCCTATGAAAACAAGTGAATTAGCAGCGATTGTCAAAAAACGCCTTAATCTTAATACCGTTAACTATGTTGGTGATGCAAATAAAATCATAAGCAAAGTAGGAATCTGTACCGGGAGCGGGTCAAGTATTGATTTTATAGAATCAGCCATTGAGAAAGGCTGCGATGTTCTAATTTCAGGTGATGTTACACATCATAATGCACAAACAGCTTTAGAGCTTGGAATTGTTTTGATCGATGGAACTCATTATGCTACCGAGGCTATAATAACAGATGTTATAGCAGATAAAATCAAAGAAGCCGCTATATTTGAAAATATTTATATAGATATAGTTAAAAGCACAAAGCAAAAATCGCCTTTACAGCAGGCATAAAATAACAAATTTGGGGAGGGCATATTACAATGAGTGAATTAATAAAAATCAACGTAATGGGTGAAGAAGTTGAAATAATCAAGGGGACTACGCTATACAACTTGAGCGAAAGATACACGCACAAGCTTAAATACCCTATCGTACTTGCTACAGTCGATAACGGACTTAAAGAGCTCAGTACGCAAATTAAAGGACCTTGCAAAATAGAATTTTTTGATATAACAAACCCAAATGGGTTTAGAGTTTATCAACGCAGCCTGTTTTTTATAATGTTTTGTGCCATAAAAGATGTTATTGGAAAAGATGTACGAATTGTGATAAACCGCTCTATTAATAAAAATTATTTTTGTGAGCTTTCTTCGACATCAGGTAATGAGAAGCTAACAGATGATGTAATATTAAAAATTGAAAGCCGAATGAAGGAAATAGTCAAGCAAGAACTGCCAATATCAAAAGTCACACTTTCTCTTGAAGATGGTATGGCTATTGCCCATGAAAATAACCTTCTTGATAAAATTGGCACAATAAAATTCAGACGCACAGGGTGGATTAATTTCTACGAACTTGGAAACCATTATAACTATTTTTATGGGACTATGGCAATCAACACAAAATATTTTACAAATTTTAAACTTCATCGTTTTGCAAGTGGGCTCATACTTCAAATGCCTGAAGCAAGTAATCCAAGTGAACTTACCGAGTTAGCACAGCTTGATAAAATGTCAAAAGTGTTTGATCAAGCACGGCAGTGGCGTGAAATACTTAACACTCGAAATGTTTGCGAGCTTAACAACAACATATGTGACGGGAAATTTTCCGATATAGTAAGGCTGTCTGAAGCACTTCATGAAAAAAGGGTAGCCGAGCTTGCGGATATGATTACAAATAAGGGCGCAAGTATAGTTCTTATAGCAGGTCCTTCTTCATCAGGAAAAACAACTTTTGCAAACCGTTTGAGCATTCAGCTTAATGTAAACGGTTTTAAAGCAAGGGTAATTTCTATGGATAATTATTTCAAACCGGCTAAAGAAGCAGAACTTGATGAATTCGGACGCCCTAACTTTGAAACTATCAGTCACGTTGATGTCGAATTATTGAACAATGATTTGTCAAAAATTGTTAATGGTGAAGAAGTTCCCATTCCAACCTATAACTTTAAAGACGGCAGAGGCGAATATCACGGCGACAAAATCAAAATAGGCGACAAAGATATTTTAATTGTCGAAGGCATACATGGGCTTAACAGCTCAGTGGCGACTACTGTTCCAACGGATAAAAAATTCAAGATATTTATTTCAGCACTTACTCAAATAAGTATTGATGATCACAACCGCATCCCTACTTCAGACACTAGATTAATACGTCGCATGGTACGTGACTTCCAGTTTAGAAACTACAGTGCAACAGATACTCTTAACATATGGCCTTCTGTTGCAAGAGGCGAAGCTAAATATATCTTCCCGTTCCAAGAAGAAGCTGACGCTTACTTTAACTCGGCACTTGCTTATGAGCTATGTATCCTAAAACAGTTCGCAGAGCCTCTGTTATTTGGGATAACTTCTGATTCTCCACAATATACCGAAGCACGCAGGCTTGTTAAGTTTTTAGATAGCTTCCTCGGCTGCAGTTCAGAACACTTGCCAAGCAATTCGATTATCCGTGAGTTTATCGGTGGGAGTTGTTTCAAAACATGATTAAATTAAAAAAAATTATAATAGGGCTTATATCGGTTAGTTTTGCGGTATTTTGTGCATCTTATTTCATAAGTATGAGGCTTCTAGCTGTCCGTAAAGAAAATTTATCTATCAAAAAACATGAATTCTCAGGTAAAAGTATTAAAATATTGCATATTTCAGATGTTCATAGCAAAGATAAAGATAATAAACTTTTTATATGGGATAAAATAAAAAAGTTATCATTTGATATTGTTGTTATAACCGGAGACTTTATAGCAGATAAACATACTGAAATTTTACCGCACCTTCCGTTTTTTCGAGAGCTGACTAAAAATACCCCTGTGTTTTATGTGTTTGGCAATCATGAAATTTGTGAAGAAGCGGAAGTTGGAGAGGCTTTTAAAAGTGCAGGTGTTATTGTACTTAAGGACGAAAATATTTATCTAAATATCTCAGGAGTTCGCTTAAACATTATAGGCATTAGCGATTATTATTCTATAAAACAAAATGATCTTGAAAATATTTTTGATATTTTAAAAAATATCGACCCAAATGAATTTAATATAATGTTATCACATCAACCTCAAATATTTAAAAATATTTTGTCATATGATGTGGATTTAATACTTGCCGGGCACACGCATGGCGGACAGGTACGATTTCCTTTATTGCCTGCGTTATATGCACCTGGACAAGGTGTTTTGCCTAAATATGGTGATGGATGGTATCATGAAAACGGAAGTAATTTATATATTTCAAAAGGTATAGGTTCAACTGTATTTCCGATTAGACTTTTTAACCGTCCAGAGATTACGATTGTGGAGGTAAAGTTTTAGAGCTGATTTTGAATTGACTTTCAAAATCAATTATTAGGAGGTTACATTAATTATGAATTTCTTAAGAAAATCAAAAATTGGTCTCAGGCTCTATGGAATGTTTGGATTTGTAGTATTTTGTTTACTATTTATCGCATACAACGGGATAACCAGCCGCTTAGAGCTTATTAATGATTCAGAAAACTTATCCAGAGTCGTTAATGAAGAACTGCGAGCGTTTACATCCGAATTTTATGACAATACTCTTGCGGCGAACCATGAAAGGCTTTTAGATCAGGCACAAGAGGTGCTTACCTACAATATCTCTGAAATGAGAGCGGCAAACAGAGATATTATTATTTATGTAGCAGTTGGCTTTATATTTGCAATTTTCATGACAGTAGTAATCGTTCGCTCAGTTATAAATCCAATAAATCAACTTATAAATATGCTTTCTGGCGTTACGAAGGGTAATCTTAATATAAACACTAACAATAATCTTATTGCTGATGATGAAGTCGGGATACTGGCATCAGATATTTACAAGTTTATCAATATAATAAAAAATGTTACTGATGATTTAACAAATCTAACACATGAAATTAATGACAACGGCGATCTTGATTATCGAATAGATACTAGTAAATACAGCGGCTCATATAAAGACATGGCTGATGGTATCAACATAATGGTTGATTCAATTGTTGGAGATGTTATGAATCTTTTACATGGGCTTACAGAAATTTGTAACGGCAATAATATAAAAATGGATAATCTTCCCGGCAAAAAAGCTATTATGAACGAACGGCTTAATCAGCTTGAAGATATACTTAATGATTTTGCCTCAGATATTTCTCGTACTGCAAGCAATGCGGCTAAGGGAGATTTAGATGTTAAAATAGAAACAGGCAAATATAAAGGGCATTGGTCAGAGCTTGTTGAAAGTTTAAATGACCTTATCCTTGCTGTTTCAGAGCCTATGACTGAAATTGAACACACACTTAAAGAAATGTCACAAGGACGTTTTGTTAAAATGACAGGAAATTATGAAGGGGCTTTCCTCTCCGCAAAACAGTCGTTAAATTTAACTGCGGAAACAACTCTTTCATATGTTGAAGAAATAGCTCAAACACTTGAAGCTATGGCAAAGGGTGATTTAACTGTCAAAATACATCAAGATTATATTGGAAGTTATGCTCCAATTAAACAAGCATTAACTACAATACTTGATTCTTTGAATAAAACATTAACAGAAATAAGTAGTTCAGCTAATCAAGTGTTATCAGAATCAGGTCAAATTTCCATAAGTTCAATGCAATTAGCAGAAGGCTCAACTAAACAAGCAAGTACAATACAAGAATTGACAGCTACCATTAACGTAATAAACGAAAAAATGCGCTTTAATTCCGAAAAAGCTTCAAATGCAAATGAATTTTCAAAAAAATCAACTAATTATGCGCAAGATGGCAACAAAGCAATGAAATCAATGATGTCATCAATGGACAGCATTAAACAGTCATCCATAAATATATCAAACATAATAAAAACGATAGAAGATATAGCATTCCAAACGAACTTATTGGCTCTTAACGCAGCAGTAGAGGCAGCTCGTGCAGGTGAACATGGCAAGGGCTTTGCTGTTGTCGCAGAAGAAGTTCGTAATTTAGCAGGCAGAAGTCAACAGTCCGCCAGAGATACAACAGCAATGATTGAAGATTCGAACAACAAAGTTGATGACGGAATGTCTTCAGCTGATTCAGTAGCAAACGCACTTGAGACAATTATTAACGGTGTCCAGCAAGTCTCCGAGCTTATATCACAAATAGCAGAAATGACAAATGAGCAATCCGAATCAATTTCACATATTAATATTGGAATAAATGAAATAGGACAAGTAGTTCAAGACAATTCTGCAACTTCAGAAGAATGCGCCGCAACTTCACAGGAACTTAACGCACAAGCAGAAAAGCTTCAACGTCTTGTTTCTCAATTTAAGCTTAATTAGACAGGGTTTACAAACATTGAGATATCAAAAAACACGGGCTTTAAGCCCGTGTTTTTTGATGAAAAAGATTGTAAACATATATCTTAAATTAATCCAATGCATCCTTATCTCGTGCCGCTTTAAGCGTTCTCCAAGCATAAAGACCAAGGGAGAAGCCGATAACGCCATAAACCATGAACGTACGAAGATACTCAGCAACACCCTCATCGTTAGAAATATATCTACCAATTGCAGGTGAAACAACGAACATTGCATGGAATAAGATAAGCCCTACTATAACGTTTTTAACACTTGCTTTAGTCGTAGTTGCACCACCTACAAGAATAGCAGCAACCGAGAACATACCTACCATTCTGTGAGAAGTATAAGTGCCTACAGTACCAACTTCTTGTAAGAATATGATCATGCCCCATGCAGCAAGCACGGTAGAGATCATAGTAGCAATAATCCTTGTGCGATCTACATCAATACCAGAAACTTTAGCAATATGCTGGCTTTGTCCAACACTTCGGCAATCTTGACCAAGCTTTGTTTTGGTAAAGTATGTAGTTAGCAAACAGAATCCAAGTATAACAAGCGCCGTTACACCAGGTATTGGATTTACGTTTGCAAGCTCCATACCCATTGCCGACCCAGGAACAAATAAGCTGAAAGCAGCTATAGCAATAAAACCAACACAGACTGCACAGTTGATGAAGAAAACAACTGTTGGCATTTGTGCGATTGAAGGGTTTCTTTTACCAAGCATACGACGAACTATCAAATATATGAGAGTCGCAACGGCAATAAAAAGTGCAGCATGTAAGAAATTAACACGCCAGAGCCAATCCATCGCAAGGCGCATACCTGCTGTTTCTAACTCAGGCATTCTGATCAAGTCAGGATGTTGACCCATATCAAAAGTTGCACGAACACCCATTCCGCCCGGTATAATCATTCTATGATTAGCATAAACAGGAATGATTCCACCAATTACAAACAGAGCGAATACTAAGTGAACACCTTCTGCAAAAAATGATACGATAAGAGCGGCTATCATTTCTTGACCTCTTGTTTTATTGTAAAGTTTACCTGTTAAATAACCGAACAAGAGAGCTAGCGGAAGAGCCACCAAAAAGCTTAACATAAGTCCGCCCATTCCTGCCATTTCAAAGTATCGAGTAAGGATAAGTGCGTTTACCCCTGCAAGAGCACCTACAACGATACCAAAGTTAAGCCCAAGCCCCGCCATAACAGGGATAATAAGCGAAAGAACCAACAGACCGTTACGGAAGAAACGCATTAAAACTTCATTAATTAAGGCACTGGGAGCAAGACCGTCAGCGGCATAAAATCCAAATGCAACAAATAGAACAAAAACAATTGTAACTATGTTGTCAAGAAGGAAGTTAGTAATTTTTTTACTTGTATTAGCATTATTATTTGTCATTATTTGCCGCCTCCCTTCATTTGAGCTAACGCATAGAGAATAATACCGTTTTGCACTATCATTCTAACAGCATCAGTAATATCAGCACCTTCAAGCAATCTTCCAAAAACAGGAGGGCCATTGGTAATCAAGCCTTGCAGTAAAATAGTACCAATAATAACGTGGATAACTTTAGACCTCTGTGCAGTAGCACCACCAACAAGAACAGCAGCTACAGCAGGGAATGCCATCATTAAAGGCGCATCGTAAAGTTGCATGAAACCAAAACTTTGGGCATATACAATGATACCCACTGCTGCAAGTACGGTTGAAATCATGTTTGCGAGAACCCTGCTTCTGTCAGCATTTAAACCTGTTGCTTTTGCAAACATAGGGTTCATACCAACTGCAGAAATAGCAATGCCATGCTTTGAGCGGAAAAATAACCACATTAATAAACATGCCAGAAGAACAACCAACAAAGTTCCAGTCGGTATAACAAGACCACCTATAAGTTCGCCGTCCGCATTAGTACTTCTGAAAATCTCAAATTGCCAAAAGTTATCAAGTATTTGATCAGTTCCAAAAGGTGTAAGTGATACAAAGTTACGGAGTCCTCTACCAATGAACCAACCAAGGAAATCATTATCAGTATTATATAAAAGCCATATCATACTGAAGAAAAATGTAGCAGCAAATCCTGTATATGTAGCGATCGCCATTTCAGAACCTTTAACGGCATTCATCAGCTTGCCATAGCCCCAACCCATTAAACATCCAAAAACAATGGCCAACACTGTTGAAACAATAAGCAAGTTAAACCCTATAAATCCTATATCCATTGAAACTACCATGGCAAACAGACCAGTTACAACACCTATTGGCAACGCAAAGTTCGGACCTGTGCCCGATTGAATCGAAGGAACCATCGCAAGCACAAATAATCCCCACATTCCAAAACGCTGAATAGTGTCAGAAAATAAGGAAGTCATGCGAAAATCAAGGAAAAACCCGACGATCAAAATTAACGCCCAAAATCCAAAAATAATTAAAGTTGCTATCGGTACTTTTTTGAAAAAACTTTTAACTGCATCCATAATTACGACACCCCTCCTTCTTTCACGCTATCTGTATCTGTTATGCCAGACATCATCAACCCAAATTCTGCAGGAGATGCGTTAGGTGCTAAAATCCCAGCTACCTTGCCTTCACATATGATAGCTATCCTGTCACAAATACTACACAGCTCTGCAAGTTCAGAAGAAGTCATAACAATAGTCATCCCCTGTTCGCGGCTAAGTTTGAGCAAAAGGTCGAGTATCAATTTTTTTGCACCTATATCAATACCACGAGTAGGTTCCGATACAAAAAGTAAATTTGGCTTTTGGGTAAGCGCACGCCCAACACAAACTTTCTGTTGATTGCCGCCGCTAAGCCTTCCTGTATGCTGTTTTTCAGAAGTGCATCGAATGTCTAAGTCTATAACCATTTGCTTTGCATGTTCCGATATAGCTTTTGAATCTTGCAAACCAAATGCTTTAAGGAAGTTTCCATTCACTTGCATATCAGTGAATACTATATTTGAATCAATCGGCTCATCAAGTAACAGACCGATTCCTTTTCTATCTTCACTAACATAAGCTACGCTTTCTTTAAGCACCTGCTTTGTATTATTAAGAGGGAGTTTCTTTCCGTCCAAAACAACTTCACCTTTAGCAGGATAAATCCCCATTATACCATTTGCAATACCTAATTTACCTTGACCCGCCAAACCGCCGATTCCAAGAATTTCACCTTTGCGAACTTCCAAGTCAACGCCTCTAGCTCTTTCACTAGGCATGGCAACATGTAAATCCTTAATACTAAGCATTATATCTTTTGAAAGTTCACGTTCGGCGCCTTCTTCTCTTTCAATGGAAACTTTGCGACCAATCATCAACTCAGCAATCTCTATAGCACTAGTATCTTTTGTATCTTTTGTAGCAACCCATTCCCCATCACGAAGTACAGTAACGCGGTCTGATACGTTTATAATTTCATCTAAACGATGGCTAATAAACACTATTGCTATTCCTTGCACTGCAAGTGAACGCATCGCTTTTAACAATCTTTCAGCTTCAGATTCAGTTAAAACAGCCGTAGGCTCATCTAAAACCAAAAGCTTCATGCCTGTTTTATCAATTTCACGAGCTATCTCGACAAATTGCATAAAACCAATAGGCAAGCCTTGAACTAAGGTATACTCTTCAATAGTCATATCAAGCCTGTCCAGAGCTACTCTGGCATCTTGATTCATTTTTTTAAAATCCAAAGTTTTCATACGTTTGCCGAATATGCTCGACATAACATTATTCAGCGCATTTTCTTTAGGTATTTCTCTATTAATTTTAATATTTTCTGCAATAGTAAAGCCGGGGATAAGCATAAATTCCTGATGTACCATGCCAATCCCATGTGCCATTGCATCAAAAGGTGACATTATATTTACAGGTTTGCCTTCCATTTCAACTGAGCCTTCAAAACCACCTGTTGAGTGTATAACAGGCATTCCGAATAGGATATTCATCATTGTTGATTTTCCTGCACCATTTTCGCCTATCAACGCATGAATTTCCCCTGGTCTAATGTCAAAATTTACATTTTTAAGTACCTGATTCCCGGAATAACTTTTAGAAACATTCTTAAATTCGAGAAGGTTTTGACTCATCTTTTTTCTTTGCCCTCCCTATGGACATATGATTTAAAGTTAAAGACAAGAATGCCGCAAAACGGCTTTGAAGTCCGTTATGCGGCAATCCGTCCATTCATTAATCTTTATGCTATTAGAAAAAAAGCATAATACATTTAAAACAAGAAATTAATCTTTTCTGTCCTTAAAATACCAGGTAATCTACAACACCAAGAATATAGTGAGAGATAAGCTGCCCTTGGAAATTAAGTGGCTCAAGTTCAACGTTAATGTTTTCGCCAGTCATCATTAAGATGTAGTCTGCCATAATACTAGCAAGAACGTCCATGTCGATATTTCCAAGTTCTTGAGGAACGTTACCGTTAAGCCATTCGATACCATAGAGAGCACCAGCAGTTGTCCATAACATACTTGCAGGTACAGGCCAAGTAGCAAGTCTTCCTGAAGCACCTCTTCTAGCGATTTCAGCTCTAACTTCTTCAACAACTTCCGGAAGGTCGCGCATACGCATGATTGGCTCGCCATCTTCTTCATATTCACCAGTTGGGATATGAGAAGCGATACCTAGTGCAGTTGGGAATCCATGATATGGAGATGGGCAACAAGGTTGTGGATAGATAGCACCAGTTGCAACAACTTGCTCAATCATAGGAATTTGCATACCGCAATTAGTTCCAAAGAATGCTGTGTTTTGACCAAGAGTTTCAACTTGTCTTGGTAAGTCTTGTGATATATGCATTTGAGTACCAGGCATACCAGCATCACCCATTGGGTCTGGAGCAACAAGATCAACAAATAAAATACCGTTTGCTTCAGCAGTTTCTCTCATAACATCACGACGCATAGCGAGAAGCGGCACAGACATATGTCTTGGGAAAGAGTAGTGAGCGATTGTTTCAGCGCCCATCGCAATTGCTTGGTGAACAAACTTGTAGCCGATTAATGGGTCGTTAGTGTTGAAAAGCAAGTTAGCTCTTACAGCAACGTCCATTGGATCTTCCGCAGGCTGAGCATATACGATAAAAATATCGTCGCCGCGCATTTCACGAACTCTGTCAACAGCAGCATTTGTGTTAACAACCGCTTGGTTAATAACTAAAACGCCTACTGTAGGATCAGAAGCGATTTCTTGAAGAATTGTTATCATCATTTCGCCTTCTTGAGCAAACATAACAGGCCAAGTTCTGTGAATAACTTTGTCTTCGCCAAATCTTGCAACAAGTGCTTCTGCTGAACGGAATTCTTCTTCGTTTTGATCAACAGTGTTAGTTACGATTGCAATTCTGCCAGGAAATGGCTCTACTGCAACATTGCCTTGATCTTCGCCATTTTCATCTTCAGTCGTTGCGTCAGGAGTTTCAGGAACGTCAGGTTGCTCGACATTATTGCCTGGACCCGTTGGTGGCGGCGATGTTGGTTGTGCGCATGCTACTAAAAATAGCATAGTTAAAACAAGTAATGCACTAATGATTCTTTTCATGATTTTAATTCCCCCAATTCTTATTTTTTTGATTATTTTTCATAGTAAGATCCTTTCTTACTATTTAGATAGTATACACAAATTCATGTTGTATGTCAAGTAGTTTTGCACATTTTTTCTAATGAAAATGTAATAAAATTGTAAAATAAAGAAAAACTGCCGTTTTTAGCACGGCAGTAAATTTAAATAAATGGCTTTAAAGCAAGGATTAGTCCATTTTATATTTTTTCTTAAATCTTTCAACACGTCCGCCAGCTTCTAGAAGCAGCTTTTGGCTTCCGGTATAAAAAGGATGGCATTTTGAACATACTTCGACATTTATTTCAGGCTTTGTTGAGCCGGCTGAAAACTCAACGCCACATGCACATTTCACTTTGGCATCGAAATATTTAGGGTGTACTCCCTCTCTCATTTTGATTCACCTCTTTCATCATTTTCGAGACGCTCTTTGACGGCTCTAAACTTACATTAATTCACACAAACGACAATATACCACAATTAATATATAAGCGCAAGCATTTTTAAAATTATTTTTTATAATAAATTTTGCATCTAAAATCGCTACAAATCATTTAAGACACTAAACCGTCAATTATACGAACTAAATCCGCAATATCCGGTTTGGAAAGCTGCGCACTAGCACCAAGCGCATCTCCTTTTTTTCTCATTTCATCATTTATTAATGAAGAAAAAATTACACATGGCAAGTCTTTAAAGGCAGAATCCTCTCTTATAAGCTTTATTAAACGGTGCCCATCCATCTGCGGCATTTCAATATCAGTAATCAAGCAGGATATCTTGCTTTGTACATCAGCACCTGAATTTTTAATCTCAGAAAGCATTTCCCATGCCTCAAGCCCATTTGAACAAACAGATACATTTGTGTACCCCGATTTATTAAGAGATTCAAGAATCAAACGTTCAAGAAGCGGAGAATCTTCTGCAATAAGAATTGGATGTTCATTTCTTGGACGCCCTCCAAGCTTTTCAACATCAGACACTTGAATACCTGACATCGGGTTAATATCAGACAGTATCTTTTCAAAATCAACAATAGTCACAAGCCGTCCATCTATGCGCGCAATTCCCGTAGCAAGTGCATCTTCGCCTCCGTAAATTGAAGGGTCGGGCTTTTCAATGTCAGCCCAAGACATTCTGTGTATAGCTTCTACAGAATGAACGTGGAATGCTGTATTGACTTTATTGAAGTGAGTTATGATTAGAATATCATGCTCTGGGTCTTCAGATGCAGGGAGTCCCATAAATGTAGCAAGATCAATAACCGTTACAATGCTTTCTCTCGGCTTAAATACACCTTCTACGTAGGGGTTTGAGTTTGGCATAGGAGTGACAGGCTGATGCTGCATTATTTCAACAACCTTGGCAACATTGATTCCAAAGTACCTGTCTGCAATAGCAAACTCCATTATTTCGAGTTCATTTGTTCCGCTTTCAAGCAGTATTTCATCCTTTTTATTTTCAGCCATAAAAAACCCTCCTGCAATTAGAATTTAAAATTAAAGCAAAAGCAGAACCTTAAACTCCAATGTTTTAATTTTTACATTTTAAGTTTATAATATTTAATATCAGTATAAATCTGAGTTAGTGCAACTACAGCAGATTATATCATATTAGTATAGCCCTTGTACAGACTTAATATTGATTTTATTTAAGAAACGTGCTAAAATTATTAAAGCTTATTATTTTGAAGTGGAGTGAAGTATTAGAAATGAGTGGTTTTTGCGGTTTTACAGGAAATATAACAGATAAACAGGTTATTTTAGACAAAATGCTAACTAAAATAAAACATAGAGGTCCAGATGGATCTGATAATTATATAGATGAAAAGATTGCCCTTGGATTTAATCGTCTTAGTTTTATAGATTTGTCACCCGCCGGCATGCAGCCTATGCAAAATGAGGATAATAGCCTTGTAATGGTCGCTGACGGATTGATTTATAACTATGTAAGCCTTAGGGAGGAAATGATCAGCAAAGGCCATGTTTTTTCGAGTGAAACAGATGCTGAAGTGCTCATTCATCTTTACGAGGAATACGGCTATGAAATGCTTAACATGCTAAGGGGCATGTTTTCAATTGTAATTTATGATAAAAACAAAGATGAAATATTTGCAGCACGAGACTTTTTTGGGGTTAAACCCTTTTATTATACTGTTATTGACGGAAATCTTGTATTTGCTTCCGAAATCAAAAGCATAATAGAACACCCGGGATTTAAAAAAGAAATTAATGAAGAAGCACTGATGAACTATCTAACTTTTCAATATTCTGTGTTGCCTGAAACGTTTTTTAAAGGGGTGTACAAGCTTGCGCCTGCTCATTATATGATCTTCAAAAACGGAGAAATTATTCAAACAAGATATTTTGAAATAAAATTTACACCTGAGAAAATGGGTCTCCAAAACTGTGTTCAAGAGATTAATAAAATTGTTCTGGATTCAATCGAGCTTCACAAAATTGGAGATGCTCCAGTAGGGTCATTTTTGTCGAGTGGTGTTGATTCCAGTTATATTGCCGCTAACATAGGCGACGCAAAGACATTTACTGTCGGATGGCTTAACAATGAAAAATATAACGAAATCAGCTATGCAAAGAGGTTAACTGAGGCTAAGGGTATTGAAAATTACAGTAAAGTTATAACATCGGATGAATATTGGGACTCTTTCGGTAAAATTCAGTACCATATGGACGAGCCTTTAGCTGACCCATCTGCTGTTGCGTTATATTTTGCTAGCAAGTTAGCCTCGGAACATGTAAAAGGCTCAATGTCCGGTGAGGGAGTTGATGAATTTTTCGGCGGATATAATATCTACATGGAGCCTCTTGATTTAAAAATTGTATTGCTTTTACCTGCACCGATTCGCAAATTTCTTGGAAAGCTTATGGAAGTGATTCCTTTTAAATTCAAGGGCAAAAACTACCTAATTCGCGCAAGCAAAACCGTCGAAGAACGTTTTATTGGCAATGCAAAAATATTTAGCCAGAGCGAAAGAGCTGAAGTCCTTAAAAATCCCGGATCAAACTACCCTCCGTCCGATGTTACAAAACCTGTCTATGACCGTCATTCACATCATGATGACGTAACAAAAATGCAAATTATAGACTTGAATTTCTGGGCAACAGGCGATATACTGCTGAAAGCTGATAGAATGAGTATGGCAAATTCGATAGAAATACGAATGCCTTTTTTAGACAAAGAGGTGTTTAAATTAGCATCAAAACTTCCGACTAGTTATAAAGTCAACCGCACATCAACAAAATATGCTTTTCGCCTAGCCGCTAAGGAGCATATTCCTGACGAAACGGCAGATAAAAAAAAGCTTGGATTCCCTGTTCCAACACGTGTATGGCTTAGGGAGGACAAGTATTACAACCGTGTCAAAGAAGCATTTGAAAGCGAGACTTCAAACAAATACTTTAATCAACCTGCTTTGCTAAAGCTTTTGAACGAACATAAAAGCGGCAAGAAAGATAACGGTCGAAAAATATGGACGATTTATACTTTTTTGACTTGGCATAATGAGTTTTTTGGTGAACAATAAACTGAGATTTGGATATCATTCCTAAGAATATTTTTGAATGCACAGGGGGCGTGACGCAGTTAGTAAGAGCAAACTGGTCGGCAAACCGCTCCCGAAAAGCCCCCAACCTGGTTAACATTAACAAAATTGAATATACTTCCCAAAAAATATGATGGTACGGGGCATTGGCGCAGCTGGCAGCGCGCTTGAATGGCATTCAAGAGGTCAGGGGTTCGAATCCCCTTATCTCCACCACAAAGGGCTTGCGTCAATGTCGCAAGCCCTTTGACCTTTTCCAAAAACTTTATTTCCGCCACTTGCGCTACATCCACCAATGCGAACAGTATTACAACTCAGGCTCACTTCGGCTCTTTTTAGGCTTGGGCATCTTTTTGCTCTCGGCTTCGTATTCATTACTAAGCCCAAGTTGTTTCTCACTGATTTTGAAGTCTATCTCGATTTTGTAATCCTTGGATACCCGCACAGCACCGATAAGCTGTGCCACAATCATCTTCTTAACATCAATAGGACTCTCGGCATACATATCAGCCCAAGTCATTATATCGCCATGTTGCCGCTTTAATTGGGTCATTGTGTCCTTGCTGTTAACAAGCTCTTGCTCCAAAGCCTCGACAATTACCCTTTTCTGAGCAACAGAGTGTTCGGTCTCCTCGTATTTCTTGTTCAGCATTTCGGGCTTGAGAGCGCTTGTGCCTTGAATGACCTTCAGCAATTCGGACTCCAGCATGGACTGGACTTGCAATTCGCTGTTAAGAGCAGTCTTCGCCTGTTCAAGGTTTAGCTTGATTGCAGCAATGCGTTCTTCGAATTGCGCTGTGATTAGTTCATCTCCCGGTGTTTCCTTAATCTTGGAAAAGATGGATTCTACGACTTTCTCAACAACACCATCGAGCTTCGATGTGGTATAGCCTGTCTGCCCGTCACATTTTTCAGGATGGCGGGTTTTGTTATAGCAGACATATCGTGTCTTTGGTGTTATTGTTGTTTCACCGTCTGATTTACGGACATATTTCTTGCCGTTGGTTGTGATGGTTAAGCGACCATCACAATGACCGCAGAACACATTGCCCGCAAGCAAGGCATTGCCTTTAGTGTTAAGGGGCATACGGCGGTCGGCATGACTGGCAGACCGCTCTCTGATAATCTCCTACGCTCTGTCAAACATCTCCTGCGGAATAATCTGTAATTCGGGGATAACACCCGACTGCACACCGCCTCCTGATAAGATGCCGACATATATAGGACGCTTCAACATATTTTGAATTGTCGTATTAATGAACCGAGTGCCTTCTTTTGTGGTCATGCCATTTTCGGCAAGATAACCGCATATGCGATGTGTGCCATACCCGTGATTAACATATCGGTCGAAGATGGTCTTGACGATAGCGGCCTCTCGCTCGTTGATTTTTAAGTTTCCGAGCGGAAAGCCTTTTTTATTGACTCTGCCACGCTGTTCAAGCTCATAACCAAACGGAACAGTGCCGCCACGAAAACGACCGTCCTGTATCATCTGAGCTTGGGCGGTCTTGACACGAGCAGAGGTCTTTTCGCTCTCACCTTGTGCTTGCCAAAAACGAATGTAGTTCAGCAGCTTGTCAACGTGCTGTTCTATTTTCTGCTGTCCCTCTTGGGTACTCCAAACTTCGATGCCGTTATTGATGAACCATTGCACGATAAATGGGGTCTCGTCCTCTTTGCGGCCGAGCCTGTCAAACATATAAACAAGCAGAACATCAAACTGCTTTTTGGCCGCTGCTTCACGGATGTCAATAATGGCATCACGGTCATTGGCTGACACTTTATACCCCGATACGCCTTTCTCAGAGCGTGAGTCAACAATCTCCCAACCCATACGCTCACAGAACTCTTCACAGGCACGCTTTTGCATGGGGATGTCGTCTTTTTCGTTTTCTAATGTGCGCCTGTCAAGCTGCCCTGTGGTAGAAACACGATACAGGCAAAAGACTCGTTTTTTATCCATCACGACTGCCCACCTCCTGATACCGGAACAAGAGCAGCTTCCGTGTGTGCAGATATGAGCATAGAACGGATTGTACTAAATACTTTATGATCACCGACTGAATCAAAGCGCATCGTAACATGACAACCGTCGATGATGGTTTCGGCAGGAAATGTCTCGGTGTTTTTCTTCTTAGTTTGGCGCGCTTGTTTTATTTGCTCCATAACAGATTCCATACGCTCCTCCTCAATCAATAAAATAAGCGGCCGGTTTCTTATCAACGAAGAAATCCCGCACCGCTTCAATATCAGATGTTGTTTTGCATTCAGGCAGAGCCGCCAGCACTCGCTGACGATATGCTCCTCGCTCGTTGGCTCGGCTGTCTAAGATGGCAACCACCCCTGTGTCTGTTTCCGAGCGGATGAGCCTCCCGTGTCCTTGTTTTAACTTAACGAGCATATCAGGTACGATTGCTCGTGCCTTGTATGTTTCCATATCCCCGCATAGCTCCCGCTCGTAATCACCGATTGGGTCGGGTACGGCAAATGGCAGCTTGACGATGCTTAACATTGATAGCGTATCGCCGGGGATGTCGATGCCCTCCCATAATGCACCCGATGCCAGCAGTATGCCATTATTGCTGCGCTTGAACCGCTCAATGGCATGAACGCCGCCTCGTTCCAAGCGGAACAAAGGAAACGAAAGATTGCGATTTTTGAGTATGGCATGAACCTGCCCCATAGCGTTGTAAGAAGTAAACAGCACAGCCACATGACCATGCGATGCAGTGACCAGCCTCTCAATCTCGTCTGCAACAGCGGCAATATACCGTTTGTCTTTGTTGTCAGGGAATGGTACGCTTTCGCTGATATATAACAGAGTATTTCGTTTATAATCAAAAGGCGACGGCATGGTTGTATCGAACAGCGTCCGCTCCGGCAAGTGGTCAAGCCCCAATGTCTGCTTGGCTCTTGTGAAGTCTGCTGTTGTTATAGAATGCTCATGTGTGTGATTATGGTTATGGTTGCCTGCCGACAAAGTGCCGGATGTTAAAACAACAGGAATACCCTTGCTCCATAAATCGTGATACAACCTCTCGTCTAAATCCTTCGGAATAGCACATAACACGTCGGTTATTTTTTCGCCCTCCGTGCGCTTCTCAAACCAATGGATGAGCCTGCTGTGTTTCCGAAGTTCAGATACCCGTTCTCCGTAAACACCTAACCTCCAAAGCACTTTAGACTTCCGCTCCTCGTATGGCTTAGGCACACGACTGTCGGCGAATACATTTGCGAGGTCGGCGGTAATACCTGCGATGCTTTTCAAATGACGGCTGACATCACCTTCCACAACAGCGGGGAACCGCTCTGCGTCGTCGTCCGAATCGTCTTTGGGAATGCTGTCATTAAGCCGATTGAACAACTTGCCGTTCTGCTCCGTCATTTTCTTGGCAAGCCTGTGGACATTTATGCCGCTGTTGGATTTGCCGAGGGTGATGGCGTGTATCTCTTGCGCCAATGAGGAAAGCTCTGCGTCGGTTAGTTCCAACCCATACATCTGCCGTGCCGCCTGTAGAAATTTATGAGCTTCATCTACGATGACAAGTTGATAATTAGGCAGTAACGGACGTTTACCGCTTGCACGGTGCAGCGTATCGGCGATGAAATAATTATGATTGGTGATTTGGAAATCGACCTTTGGGTCGTTGGCCTCTTTGAGATAAGCCTGATAACGGCACACTGCGCTATGCTTGCATCCATCGGAGCATCGTTCCATAACGCAGATACGCCGCTTCATGTATGATGTCAAGCTGTCAGCGCCTGTTAAATCATACGGCGCACACCGGCCTATAAACGGTTCAAGTAGAGCCTTTGTGCGAGCATCAGTACC
Organism: Defluviitaleaceae bacterium; assembly: GCA_009784685.1. Taxonomy (GTDB): domain Bacteria; phylum Bacillota; class Clostridia; order Lachnospirales; family WRBF01; genus WRBF01. Next base: position 38,917 of record WRBF01000012.1, read on the forward strand.
GGCGATGCTGTTGGTTATGCTGTTACGATAGGCAAGAAGCCGCTTCTCACAAATGAAATGCTCCTTGCCCTTACGGATAACCGCCGTTAATGGGGTACGGATGACGCCATGCTGTATTAGAATCTGCGATAGTTCAGGTATGTAATCCGTAACTATCGCTTTTTGTAATGCAATGCTTGAAGTAGAAATGACCACAGGCATATGAGCAGACTCTGCCCAACTTTGCTTCGGGTAATGCCCACGTAGCCATGTATCGTTTAGCCGTCCCCGCTTGGCAAGCAGAGCGGCGATGAGATAACTGTGGGTTTTACCCGTGCCTACCTCGGACTCGGCGAGGGTGATGCCTCTCTTGCCGATGACTTCGAGGATATGCTCTGTCAATTCGATTTGGTTGCCACGAACGGCGTAGCCGTGGCGGGGGAGTATATCCGAAAAGATATGGTTTGCAGTAGCCGTCAGCTTGCTATCCTTAACGGCAGCCTCGCCTGGTTTTTTCTCTGTGGTGTATACAGCATCCCCACGGATGGGTGACACATATATTTTCTGTGCCATGCTTGTGTGAGCAGCGATGCTGCCCGCAAGCTGATTATTGCGGCGGCTGAGTATTACACTCATTCCTGTGGAAATGTTGACCGCCGTGTAAACATAAACCCCTGCCGATGTCTGACGCTCGGTCAGAACGCAGCCATAAGCGGTGAATAAAATTGTGCCGTGCTTCGCCGGCAAAGCGTCTGTCATTTCTTGCGGTAAATCGTATTTAATCTCATTTGCATGAGGATTGTATTCGTTTGCAACTTTCACGTTTGCCCTCCATATAGGATTGGCGGCTCGATAAGGCGGGCGAAGGGATAAACCCCTCGTCCGCTATGTCCAACCGCCAACCGTAAATTATTTTTGTGTTTGGGTTTGTTTAGAAATGCCGGTCATTGCATAGGTTGACTGTTGCCGGCTTCGTTAATTTAAGGTTTGCGGATTATTGGTAAATTGCGTTATGACATCACCGAGCCACAGCAAAGTGCTGTGCATGAAACCAAGCCGCATTCTTTTTCAAACACGGCGAGCGTTCCCCCGCTTCTCCTTCATCGCGGGCCCTCATTGACAGGTAGAGGGAAGTATCATTTCCGCAGGCGCCTTTTGTCTGCCGGACATCACTGTCCTCTTACCCAATGCGAAACCATGAAATGGATTCGCATTGGAGAGGAACGACTGTGTGACGGTGTGTAGTTTTCGGCTTTAGCCGGAAACGGAACTTAGTCACACAGGTAGTGACGAGCGGGCGCTCCCGTGCCTCGTCTGCCTTGTGAGAACCAAACGGCTGTCACAGGATTTTATTGACGAGTACAATCCTCGCGCACGGCGCCGGGCGGTAAAGTACCCGGTGGGTCGTATATGACCGCTTGTTTAAGGCGGTGTTTGTCAAGGTACGGCGAAGGGCTTTTTACCCCTTCACCTTACCTCCCGAAAAAATCATGTTTTGACTACCAATTTTTTGAGCTTTTCTAAAATCTTTTTTCTGCGCTTGTTAACCGCTTGCTGTGAGAGCCCGATTTGTGCGGCATAGTCCCGCTCTGTAACGCCGTCAATAATCAGAGCCTCAATCAAAGCCCGCTCATCAGGCTCTAACGACATAAGAGCCGTAACAGCTTGTCCGATGAGCATTTCACGCATTGCCGTGTTTTCCGCTGATGGGGAATGACGGTCGCTTAGAAATGACGGCACGCCGTCCTCATCCATGCGGTCAAGGGATAGCAGGATTCCTGCATCACGTTCATCAAGATACCGCTCCCTGCGGTCGGCTTGGGAGTATGCCCTGTAGACTGCCTCGCTGACTTCAACATCCACGCCGTCTATGGTGACGATGTAGGCGAAAGAGCCGTCAGGGTTCTCACGCTTCCGGTAATTCCTGTCCTTTTGCCAATTTTGCATAGGCTTGTCCTCCATTCGATTTTTGAAATTGCAAAAATCGAATGGAGCAGGCGGGGAACGGCAACGGGGGCGTGTTGTGCTAAAGCGGCAGAACATCGCAATGATTCTTCTGTACTTCATAATCACGAAAACACAGGCGGCGAAGGGCTTCTAGTAAACCTCCCAAGCCGCCTGTGCGTCCTCTTGTGAAATGAAGGGATATATACCCGGAAAGGCCGCATAAACACTGACGTGTGCCGTGCCTTTCACAGAAAATGCTATAGATTTGGGCTTGATTTGACCCAGACATGGCGTGTCCGGGTCAAAAACGAAAAAAGCCCCAAAACATCACGTTTTTGGAAGTGATGTTTTGGGGCTAAGTTTGGACAAGCCTGTATTTAAGCCAAAAAAGACCCGGACATGGCGTGTCCGGGTCGGGTGAAAATATTGTTTGTTTTATGGGGTTTGAGCGCGATATATGCCGTTGGTATGATGGCACAGACCGTGCCTTATACCGTCATGTTATGCCGCTGCGCTATTCACTATTCATCCCCTGTCAAAATCGGATAATCAGCGGCAATCAATAACTCGTTACATTCGTGTACGGTGCTTTTGTATCGGGTTTTCAAGATATGGAAATACAAAATGTCCTTCTCTGTGTTCTTTAGCGTAAACCCCGCCGAGTCAAGCAGTTCCAAGCTGATTTTTGGGTATAACTGCAATCCGATACAGATAGCAATGACGGTCTCAAGTTTGTGGGTGTAATTAGGCTCGTTCCTCATGCGCTGGATGCTCCGCGG
>WRBF01000013.1 GCA_009784685.1 Defluviitaleaceae bacterium
AAATTTCAACACCATATTTATCATTATTAACGCAAATGGCACTTGAGCGTTGTAGCAGCAATGAACATGGCTCACAGTCCACAGCATGAAGATTGCGGGTCAAGCCCGCAATGACGGGCTTTTAAGCGTGTTCGCTCAAATTAGATTCACGTGCGAAGCTAGTATATATCTATATTCTAGACAATTTTTGCTTTAAAATTCGTATTTACAAAACTCGTGAAAAAACAGAGGCTTATTAATCCGCAAAAAGAGCTCCTCATCTTCCTTGTCTCCCTTGCGAATTAATAATACAAACGCCTCTGCTTTTTTATGATGAATTCTATTTATTTATACATCGGGTACTTAGCAAGCAAAGTTTTAACTCTTTTCGCCGCTTCTTCTTTTTTGTTTTCAAAATCTTTGATAACGATAGTAATAATTTCAGCAATCTCTTCCATGTCTGCCGTGTTAAGCCCTCTGGTAGTCATAGCAGGAGAACCAAGTCTTATGCCGCTTGTGACAAATGGGCTTTTTGGATCAAACGGAACAGAGTTTTTATTACAAGTTATGCCTATTTCGTCAAGCTGATGTTCTGCAAGCTTACCTGTTATATCCATATTTTGAAGATCAACAAGCATTAAATGGTTATCAGTTCCACCAGAAACAAGATTGAATCCGTTTTTAACCAGCCTATTAGCCAACGCATTTGCATTTTCTAAAACTTTCTTTTGGTATTCTTTGAATTCCGGGGCAAGTGCCTCTTTAAATGCTACTGCTTTTGCAGCTATAACATGCATTAAAGGTCCGCCTTGTTGACCAGGGAATACTGCGCTGTCAATTATCTTTGCATGCTCAGCTTTGCATAAAATAACACCGCCTCTTGGTCCTCTAAGAGTTTTATGAGTAGTTGAAGTAACAACATCCGCATGAGGAATAGGATCATTATGTAGCCCAACAGCGACAAGACCTGCTATATGTGCCATGTCAACAAACAAAATGGCTCCGACTTCTTTTGCAACTTTACCAAATCTCTCAAAGTCGATACTTCTTGTATATGCACTTCCGCCGGCTACAATCATTTTGGGTTTATGCTCTTTTGCTAATGATTCAAGCTCATTATAGTCAATTTGACCTGTTTCTTTTGAAACGCCATAAGGTATGATATTGAAATATTTACCGGACATGTTAACAGGGCTTCCGTGGGTTAAATGCCCGCCATGGGCAAGATTCATACCAAGGATTGTGTCACCCGGTTTTAAAAACGCAAAATATACTGCCATATTAGCCTGTGCACCTGAGTGAGGCTGAACATTTGCATGTTCTGCGCAAAATAATTGCTTAACACGATCTCTCGCTAAATCTTCTAACTTGTCAACCTCTTCGCATCCGCCATAATAGCGTTTGCCCGGATACCCTTCCGCATATTTGTTTGTTGCCCATGAACCCATTGCCGCCATTACAGCTTCTGATACAAAATTCTCGGAAGCAATAAGCTCAATTTTTTCCTGCTGTCTTTTAAGCTCACCCTCTAATGCCGACGCTACTTCAGGGTCGGCTTTTCTTACTACGTTAATATCGTACATACTGCACCTCCATTAATGCACATTAATATCTACGGGATCTTATACTATAACCGCGTGAGCGTCTGCGTCCCGTGATTAAAAGAACTATAAAAAATATTAGCAAGATGATTATAACAAACCCTATCCAATATATCAAACCGGAAAGTGAAAATAATCTTTCTCTAAATTCACCCAATCTATAAGCTCTGTCTGTTTGAGGAGTCCTCCCATATATTTCATACGCTGCAAAAATAGTATCTTCATAAATTACATTACCGTCGATAGTGTAAACAATCCTGCCTAAAGGCTGTCCTTCTTCTATTGGAGCCATAAGTCTTACAGACCGCCTAACGCCCTCCTCTTGAGGTGAAATCAAATCATTATCGAAAATAATCTCATATCTCAGCCGCCCGACTTCGGCTCTGCTTAAGAATTCAGTATGCCTTAGGTTCGATACGATGTCAAGCAGATTATCATAACCTAGTCTAACACCGTCAACTTCAACTTGTCCAAGAATTACCTCTGCTTCTTGAACAAGTTCAAATCCAAAAAAGTTAAATCCGAACTCAAAAAGCCTAGTGCTGTCGTTCCACCTGCCCGGCATTGGCGAATAGAACACAGCCGCAATTAAATTTATATTATCCCTTGATGCGGATGTCGCAAGGGTGTCTGACGCTTGATCAGTGAATCCTGTTTTAAACCCGGTTGCATATGGGTAGTAAAAAGGACTGCCTTCAACTATAAGCAAGTTACGTGAAGTCCAATCATAGTTCTGTGTAATTGCTCCGGGGGCAGCACGATTATCCGCACCATTACCAACAAATGTTGACTCGGCAGCTATTTGCCTAATCAATGGGTTTTGCAAAGCTGCTCGTATTATAAGTGCCATATCATATGCTGTCGTAAAGTGATTATCATCATGAAACCCATGCGGGTTAGTGAAATTTGTATTAAGCGCACCGATGCTTCTTGCCCGTTCGTTCATCATGTCCATAAACTCATCCATCGCATCACTATAATTTATATTGTTAACACCGCTTGTTCGCCTTACAACATTTACAGCAACAGAAATACTCGTTTCGTTGCCTGAGCTGATTATAAGAGCCCTTATCATGTTTTCAACGGTAATTGTCTCACCTACTTGATGCCGTGCAACGCTAGACCCGGGAGGAACAAGCAGTATCTCTCGCCCCAAAACAATAAGCTCGTCCGGATCAAGAAAGTCAAGCGCAAGATAAGCCGTTAAAACTTTAGTTGTACTGGCAGGATAAATTCTTTCATGTGCATTTTTTTCATAAAGAATCCGTCCGCTTCTTTCTTCAATCAAGATAGCAGATCTGGCAGTTAAGCCTAGATAGGCTTCATTTGCAAAAGCCGTATTTGGAAATGCCCCAATTAATATCGTAATTAAAATTAATAGGATGATTTTTTTTTGTTTCATTTATATACCTCGTTTGTTAATATTTCATCATATGTTAAATTGATTACACACTTAAGACACCTATTACATCAATTAAGTAGTCTAAACATGCTTTTATTCTTTGATAAGGTTCAAAATTTTTGCTAGACCGAATTGAAATCACCATCCGCAAATAACTTAAATATATGTTTGTATCGTATCCTTTTGTCGCTAACTCCACAATTTTTTCCGAATAATTAATCCAATCATCTGCTGTTACATCCGACAGATTTTGATCTCTTAAAAAATCTGCACCATTTTTAACTAAATCTAAAAGCTGTCTTGTTGTAAACTGTTTATTATCATCTGAATAAGAAGCATTGCTGTAAGCTCGACCCAACCAACTCATTTTTTAGCACCCCTTTCTGCATTACCAATTTTTGTATCTATTTCGTTAATATCTGCTTCTTTTGAATCCGGCAGCTTAATATTCTTCGCCTTAGCTTCGTTAGCCTTATTTTCCCAATAATCACTTCCCGTATCTAAACCTGTTTTTCCTTTTTCAGATTCAATGCGAATAAAGGGCAACGAAACAATGATTATCCACACTACAAACAGCAGGTTATTTCTGTCAAAATTATCAAAAGGAGTGAAATCAATCGCCAAGCCCCAATTAAATAGGATGTAAATTGTAAGCATAAATACAATTACAAAGTACCAAATCAGTCGCCATCGACTTAAAATATTATGTTTGTTTTTATCTGTATCCAACGCAACTCTTTTTCTTTGATTAAACATAACATCCCCCAATTAAAGTTAAACTCTGGCTATTGTATGCCAAAATTACATGAATAGTCAATCCTAACATTCAATAATTGAATCATTAAAAATTTCTTGATAACAATCCTGTGTTTTCATTGATTTATCCCCTTATTACCTAAACTCTTCCAAATAAACATCTGCTGATCTCGTCATTTCAATTGAAAAATCAGATTCATATTTTCTTAGACAAAACGCTTTAATTTTCTCTTCAAAATCTCCACCGGGCTTGCCTGATGCTTTTTCTCTGTCTTCGTACATATTTATATGCTCTTCCAGGGGGAGAGTTTTGTATTTATTTTCAAAAACAACATATTTTTTATCAAACCGCTTAGGCTTTTCTCGTTTAGCTGCCGATTCCGTTGGATATCCGAAGACAAGCATTGCCGCAGGAACAACATGTTTTGGGAGGTCAAACATCTCCCTGTGTATTTCACATTGTTCAAGTATATCACCTATGTAGCATGAACCAATCCCGAGGGATTCTGCCGCAACAACAGAGTTTTGAGCTGCTATACATGCATCCGCAATCGCAAGAAACAAGTCCCCTGTTCCGGGTTTTCTTGGTTCAAGTCCTGCTGCTTTATAAGTATCGCACCATCTTGCATGATCTGCGAAAAATATTAAAACAAGCGGTGCTTTCGCAATAAATGGCTGATTGTCGCATGTTACCGCAAGCTTGTCCTTGATAGCTTGATCTGTAACATCAATAATAGTGTAAAGCATTTGATTACCGGCTGTTGGAGCTTCCATAGCAGCACGAATTATCGCCTCTTTTGCTTCTTTAGGTATTTCTTTGTCAATAAACGCACGAACCGATTTACGATCATATAAAGATTTAATTATATCGTTCAATCTTAACGCCTCCTCATATCAACTTGCGGTTTAATACTCATAAAAAAAGTTCTGAATTTCACCCAAGTCTTTAGTTTTTAAAAGTGCAAGCATAACAAGTATCCGGGCTTTTTGCGGGCTCAAGTCATCCCCTGCTATAGTTCCGTATTCATCATCATTAATATCACCGTTGCGCACAACTGCGCCGGATGCAACTCGGGTTGACCGCACAATAACCGGTTTTCCGGAGAGAGACTTTACATATTCAGATAAATTTTTATTAAAGTTTCCTCCTCCGAACCCCGCAATAACAACAGCATCCACGCCTAGCTCAGCAACCGCCCTTACCATACATTCTTTACTTCCGGCAAATTGATAAGCAATTTCAACCGTAGGCAAAACATCAACATCATCAATCGAAAAAACGCTTTCAACCGTATGTTTTTTTGTTGTGTTATAGTTATAACGCACAATACCGGAAACAATAGTACCTATACAGCCAAAGCCACGCCCTTGAAACGTATTTGTTTGATGAGTGGAAGTTTTTGTTCCTTCTCTGGCTGAAATTATCGTGTTACCAAAACAAATTAACACACCTTTACAATGCGACATAGGCTCTGCCGCAACTAAGATAGCATCAAAAAGATTAAGCGGTCCATCTGCACTAAGTGCCGTCGCAGGGCGCATTGCACCTACAAGAACAACGGGTTTTGAACTCTTAATTGTAAGGTTCAAAAAATACGCTGTTTCTTCAAGTGTGTCTGTACCGTGTGTTATAACAATTCCATCTATCTCATTGCTTTTTAACAACTCATTAATATGCTTCGCTAAATCAAGCCATATCGCCTCTGTCATATGCTCGCTGCCTATTTGGCAAAACTGTTCCGCTGTAATATTAGCCACGTTGGAAGCCTCTGGAATTTCGCTTAAAAGATCTAATATCGATACCTGACCTGATTTATACCCAACAGTCTTAACTTTACTATCCGCAACACCGGCTATCGTCCCGCCTGTACCGATGATTTTAATATTCGGCAGCTTCATTTTATACCTCAATTCGCAATTCTTAAAGGCACAATTATATTCTGAAGATATTTTAAATATATCCAGAAATTTCTAAATGTAATCCTTTCATGAACGCATTTTAACATTAACTAGCTACTTTTTCAATACAAACAATTACAATTATATTGCTTTTCATCATTTTCTTTTTGTCGCTCTTTTGAATTTTATAACAAGTATAACTGTCACATTTTAAGGTTAAATTATAAGGTAACGTAAAACAGCTTAGGACGTGAAAAAATGGGCTTATTGAAGCTTTTAAATAAAAAAATATTAATATTATTGCTATTTATAGCAACACTTTCTTTCTCTTTATACATGTTTTCATTATTCACAGCTATTCCAAACAATATCAGGCTTATATATGGAAGCGAAAAAAGCCTTGATTTCCGCCTGCCCGCCAGAGCAGTTTTTGGACCTGAAACAGAAAACATTTTAAGCATTAATGATAAACCGATAACTGATAATCCTATAGTCAGCCTGTCAGATGACGTAACTTTGTCTGCCCTTGGTTCAGGAAGCACTCAAATGACAGTAAACGCATTTGGAATCCCCCTTAGACGGGTGAGAATTGATGTATTGCCTGATATGGAGGTTATACCTGTCGGAAGAGCTGTGGGGGTAAGAATAAATTCAGATGGGTTAATGGTTTTGGGCATAGGTCCTGTTACTGCTACAGACGGGACATCTAAAAACCCTTGCGAAGGTATTCTTAAACAGGGGGACTTGCTTATTTATGCAAACAGCCAAAGACTCAGTAACAAAGAACAGCTTATGCAAATTATTAAAAATAGCAAAGATTTTGTTAGTTTTAAAATCAAGCGAGATGGCATTATTTCAAATGTAAAAATACCTACAGTTAAAGATTCAAGCGGAATAAATAGAATTGGCGTTTGGGTAAGAGATAGTACGCAAGGTATAGGGACAATAACATACTATAACCCGGCAACCGGAAGATTTGCAGCCCTTGGTCATGGCGTACAGGACGTTGATACTAAAAAACTGTTAAATGTAAAAGGCGGCTTTTTAATGGATTCACAGATTACATCTGTGCGAAAAGCACTTAAAGGCTCACCCGGAGAGCTTATTGGAGACATAAACACTAGCAAGATTTTCGGATATGTGAAGCATAATAGCAACTACGGAATATACGGTACATTAGAAATAGGCGCTATCCCCGGCTTTCCCAAAGAAAGATACCGAATAGGGCTTAAAGACAGCATACGTGAAGGCCCGGCAAAAATCCTTTCATGCGTTAATGGCAATGAAGTACGTGAATATGACGTATTTATCGAAACCATAAACAGAAATACCTCTGATGACACTAAAGGCATGATTGTTCGCATAACCGACCCGGCTCTTTTAGCACGCACAAACGGGATAGTTCAAGGAATGAGTGGAAGCCCTATCATCCAAGACGGAAGGCTTATAGGTGCAATAACGCATGTGTTTGTACAAGACCCAACGAAGGGCTATGGTATATTTATCGAAAATATGTTGGCAGAAGAGGCAAGACATTAGAATTTATGATAAAAAAAGGCAATTTTCTGGATTAAATATATTGCAATGCTTGTCGATTTGTGCTACGCTATATCATACTCAACACAAAGTGCTTCTTGAATATATAAGAAGACTTTATAATATTCACAAGAAAAAGCAGCAAAATTGCAAGTAAGAAAATATGCCAAAGGAGCAATGCGTATGATGAGTTTTATGAAAAATATGAAGATTAAGGGAAAACTATTTCTAGGTTTTTCTATACTCTTGGCTGTTATAGCCTTTAGTTCAATTTTTGGAGCGTTCCAAATTACTAATGTAAGTTCTGAATACAACCATGCATTGAATTACCCCACTATCCGCCGTCGAATATTGCAAGACATGGAAATAGCAATGATGGACGCAAGGCGTACAATGAACCGTGCATCTATGCATGCTGCTGATATTTATGGTGACGGTTCTGATGAAGCTGCAAATGCTCAATTTAGGAACATAGGGATAACCAATCAAGAAAATATAGTTAGAGGTCTAAGAGTTCAGCTATTAGATTCTCTTACAGAATTCAAAGACAATTTAGCTGCTGATTATCGGGTTTCATCTGAACTGAGAACCGCACAAACTCGCCGTCTTGACGGTCTTGAAACAGCAATTTTGTACTATATCGACTATTACATTTTAGATCAAATAATGTCTGCTGCAAGAGCAGGAGACACCGCCGCTACCGTATTAATAACAACTGCTGCAGGCGGTCCCGGCGGAACAGTACCTGTTATACTTAATTATTTTTACGAAATTCGCAATGCTATTAATGAATCTTTAGAAATAACTGACACAAGACTTCAAAACACGACCAATACAACATTTTATACAATGCTTGGTCTTGCCGGTGCAGGCGTGATTCTTGGTCTTGCTATTGCAATTATTATCGCAAATATGATTTCAAAACCTATTTTTAATATTACCAACATTGTTAACAGCGTCTCTAAAGGCAAGCTAAATGTAAATATTGACAGGCACAATATAACTAAAGATGAAATCGGCATGCTGACAAAAGACATTGGAGATCTTGTAGATGTAATAAATGAAATGGTAGACGATTTAATTGTGATGAAGAACGAGTTTAGTGGAAAAGGCGACTTTGAATATAGAGTCGATGTTAATAAATACGAGAACTCATTCAGAGAGATGATTGAAGGGGTACATGAAATCCTTGATGACCAAGTTAATGATGTAATGGGAATAATGCAATTCCTTGGTAAAATAAGCGATGGAGATTTTAATGTAGAAGTAAAAGATATGCCGGGTAAAAAAGCTATATTACCTCAAACGCTTCGCGGCGTTTCTGCTAACCTTATTGGAGTAAGTAACGAAGTTAAGTCTATGATTGATGCTGCCGTAGTAAGAGGTGATTTACATTTCCAAATTGATTCAAGTAAATACAAAGGCGACTGGCACGATATTACAGAAGGGCTTAACAACATAGCAAAATCCGTTGATGATCCGGTTGTTGAAATACGTGATGTTATGGACAGATTGGCACAAGGGCAATTTGACTTGAAAGTCAATGGCGACTATGCAGGCGATTTCTTGATTATTAAAAATGCGGTTAACGGCACTCTTAATACACTGGAAATTTACATTAACGAAATTTCTGAAAAACTCGCAGCAATTGCTAATGGCGACCTAACTGTCGCAATCACACGAGAATACTTAGGAAATTTCAGCGATATTAAGAGCTCATTAAACAATATTTCCACTACGCTTAACAAAACAATGACTGAAATTTCTGTAGCATCTGAACAGGTATTATCAGGCGCAAAACAAATTTCAACAAGCGCAACCGAGTTAGCAAATGGCGCACAAGAACAAGCCAGTTCAGTGGAAGAACTTAACGCTACAATTGATTTAATAAATCAACAAACAAGGCAAAACGCTGACAATGCTTCTGAGGCAAATGAGCTATCTAATAAATCAACCGGTAACGCTAAAGAAGGTAACGAAGCTATGAAGCAAATGTTAATTGCCATGGCTCAAATCAAGGAATCATCTAGCGACATATCTAAGATCATAAAAGTCATTGAAGAAATAGCATTCCAAACTAACCTGCTTGCGCTCAATGCGGCTGTTGAAGCAGCAAGAGCAGGAGAACACGGCAAAGGCTTTAGCGTAGTTGCGGAAGAAGTACGTACACTTGCAGGTAGAAGCCAGACATCTGCTGCTGAAACAACAAATCTTATAGAAACATCTATTGACCGGGTTAACAGCGGTTCAAGCATTGCGGAATCTACTTCAAGCTCGCTAGACGTAATTGTTACAAACGCCACAGAAGTATCAGAAATCATCAATAACATTACTGTAGCTTCGAACGAACAGGCAGAAGCAATTTCGCAGGTCAGCACTGGTCTCGCACAAATATCACGAGTTGTACAAAACAATTCAGCCGTTTCTGAAGAAACAGCAGCAGCATCAGAAGAATTGAATTCACAAGCAGAGGTTTTAAGACAACTTGTATCGTATTTCCGATTATAAAAGTAGTTTAAATACTATACAACAAAATCCCCTTTACATTGTAAAGGGGATTTTGTTGTACTTATTAAAAAACAGCGGGGTGAAAAATTTATTTAGGAGTAGCAGAACCAGGAAATTCACCAAATGTAAATTTATTTCGTCCTCTTTGTTTGGATAAATACAACTTTTCATCTGCACATTTTACCCAATCAGAAATGCTTTGAACATGTGTAGCAACACCCGTTGTAACTCCAATAGAAATCGTAACATATTTTGATACACTGCTATTTTCATGTGGTATTTCACATTGTTCTATACTGTCAAGCAATTTTTTTGCAAGCTTGCAAGCACCTTCCATCCCTGTATTAGGAAGAACAACGGCAAACTCTTCGCCTCCGTATCGTACGACAAAGTCCTTAGCCCTTGACATACAGCTAGAGATTGTTGACGCAACCGTTTTAAGGCATTGGTCACCGGCATCATGTCCATATGTATCATTATACTGTTTAAAAAAGTCTATATCAATCATCATAAAGCTAAGCATCGCACCAGAACGAGACAAAATAGAGATAGTCCTTGGAAGCTGTTCTTCTAAATGTCGTCTGTTAAGCACGTTCGTAAGCTCATCATAATAAATTTTTGCCGCTTTTTTTTCTAAAACAGAAATTCTGTTTTCCATTTGAGATAAATCTTGCAAATCTTTTTTATAGGATATAATGTAATGCTCCCCATTATAAAGCACTCTGATATTAGTTATTTCCCCGGGAATCAAGTTACCATCAAGATCTTGGTCCATCCATGTTACATTTGTAATACCATCCAAAAGAGTTTTTTGCAAATTTTCTTTGAATTTTTCAACAGATTCCGTTCCATCAGGTTGAAACTCAGGCATAATGTCGAAAAATCTATCTTTATACTCTTGGGCATCTTCAAACCCACGAAGTTTAGCGTCAATATCATTACAGTAAACTAAGCTAAATTTACTGTCAAACATATACACTGCCAAAGGGCAGCCATCCATAATTAAGTTTGCAAGGTTTCGCTCCTGTTCAAATCGTAAAACCGTATCTCGAAGCTGTGTTACCATCACAACTATTGCCTGCTCCAAATGAGCAAGTTCATCGCCTTTGCTTAATCTTGCCTCTAATACTTTATTCTCTTGATTCTCTTGTCCAAGTTGGTTAGCGTTTATTCCATCAATAAGTATGCTTATTGGTTCAGTTACATTTTTCTTGATAACGCCTAAGTAACCTAAGCTCATAGCTAATAAAATCGCCGCAACAGCAACACTTAGCGTAGTAAAATCAGTATTTGCTTGCGTAGTTATTTCATTTTGTGAAATATAAAAACAGACATGTGCTGCGACAGAGCCATCTGCGCCAAAAATAGGTTCATAAATTGCTAAAAATACACCAATGGTATCAGAATATAATCCAAAATCCTCTACACGCTGACCTTGAGCAAGCCGTTCCCAAGTATCAGATGAATGCCTGCCCTCTAGATGCGTAAGAAGATTTAAACAGTAATAATTATCAACATCTAAACCATCTAAAATTAATGTTTTTCTTTTTTCATCGTCTTCAATAGTAAAAGTGGCGATATAAATATGCGTAGCAACAGCTTCCTGTATTGCTGTATGTATGAAGCTTACAATCTGCTGATAGTAAAAATATTCCTCTGATTCAGCTAATAGGTTGTTGATATGTTCGCCTTCTAACATTGACGCAATCATTGAAGAAACGGTAGCGGCACGGTTATTATGTTCCTCAACAATACGATTCCAATAAATATTGTACATAGCAAAAGCTGCCGCAATACTAAACGTAATTACAATAACGACAAAATAAGCTGCTAATCGAAATTTTAGTGATTTCATCCAGTGCATATGAGAAACTTCATAAGTTTCAAAACTTTTATGCTGAATATTTATGTCAATCAACCTCCGGCATGGTGACGAATTGGTGCAAATAATATGTTGTCCGAAAAATTGTAATCAGCATAACTTTAACATTTCCTTCATTATATGTCAAGCATCTATATTGATTTTTTGTATGTTGTTTAACTTCGCTATTTGACCAAATAGAACGCTCTTCTCTAGCTGTAAAAACCGCAAATAATCGTCGTTATCCCCTAATTTTATCAATCATTTCATTTTTAAGCTCCCATAACTTAGTAGAGAGGTCAACGGGTATAATCTGAGGATTAAAAAGTCGTCTGTGTTCATCCCAAAGTGAATTAAGTTCATTTTTACAGTATTGCCGCAATTCCAGAACAGATTGCTGCCCACAAACAGACAATCCGTCTTTAAACACGGGCACGAGCATTTCTCTTGCTATAAATTCCCCACCTTTAAGGGTCATTTTAATCCACGTTGCAACAGGATCGAAAACCGTTAAATCTTGAGATTCATCAATTGTTTCATCATCAAGCATTATAAGGTCAACTTTAATTTTCTCACTAAATTTATCATACAGCCTAATAACTTTTTTAACACCGGGATTTGTTACCTTTTCAGCGTTTTCAGATAGCTTAATCGTCGGATGTAAAAGACCATCACTACCTTCTATAGCCGACAATTTATAAACACAGCCAAATGCCGGACAATCTTTTGATGTAATAAGGTTAGTTCCTACCCCCCATAAAGTTACAGCACTGCCTTGAAGCTTTAAGTCACGTATTAAATATTCATCAAGATCACATGATGCACTTATAACCGCATCTTCAAACCCTGCTTCATCAAGCATACCTCGGGCAACTTTTGAAAGGAACGCAAGGTCGCCGCTGTCAAGACGTATTCCATAGTTTTTAAGCGGCATTCCGCTATCCCGCATTTCTTCAAACACCTTAATAGCGTTAGGGACACCTGAGTCAAGTGTATCATAAGTATCAACAAGCAAAATACATGCGTTTGGAAACAGCTTTACATACTCTCTAAACGCCGTTATTTCGTCATCAAAGCTCATAACCCAACTATGAGCATGAGTGCCTTTTATTGGCATATCAAACATTTGGCCCGCCAGTACGTTACTTGTAGCCGCACAACCGCCTATAACGGCGGCTCGTGCGCCATATATTCCTGCATCCGGTCCTTGGGCACGGCGCAGTCCAAATTCTAAAATAGCATTACCCTCCGCTGCCCATACAATTCTGGAAGCCTTTGTTGCTATTAAGCTTTGATGGTTAAGAATATTCAGTATAGCAGTCTCAAGAAATTGCGCCTCTATAATAGGTGCGGTAACTCTAAAAATAGGCTCCTTTGGAAATACAACAGATCCCTCAGGAAAAGCATGAATATCACCGGAGAATTTAAAATCTTTTAAATATTCAAGAAAATCCTCGCTAAAGCATTTTTGAGCTCTTAAATATTCAATATCGTCATCTGAAAAATGCAATTCCTTAATATATTTAACAACTTGTTCAAGCCCGCAAAATATTGAATATCCTCCGGACATAGGATTGCTTCTAAAAAAAACATCAAAAGTTGTTTTGCGTTTATAAGTTCCTGTAGAAAAATATCCCTGCATCATTGTAAGCTGATAAAAGTCTGTCATCATAGTCAAATTAGTATAATACATAATGCCATCTCTCCGCCTTTTAAATTTAGAACGTACGCCCTGTTACACGGCATACATTAGGCTTAGAGTATATATTTTCTGTCTGATTACGTCAAGTGTTAAGTCAGACTTTAAGATAATATAGACATAAAATCAAAAAAATTCAAAATTATTCCCTTTTTCTAATATATTTTTGCGAAATTTCTTGACAAATCGTAATTAAAGGTTTATAAATATATATGCGCATTAATGCGTCTCATTTATTAAAGATCGCAGTTATTTAAACCAAGGAGGAATTAATGATGAACAAGAGCGAACTTATAGCTGCTATAGCTGCTGATGCAGAATTAAGCAAAAAGGATACTGAAAAATTCATAAAAGCTTTTGAAACTGTTGTTACTGAAGAGTTATCAAAAGGTGGAAAAGTTCAGTTGGTTGGTTTTGGTATTTTTGACGTGGCAAGCCGCGCTGCACGTGAAGGCAGAAACCCTCAAACAGGTGCAACTATGCCTATCCCTGCATCAAATGCTCCAAGGTTCAAAGCAGGCAAAGTTCTTAAAGATGCGGTTAATGGTAAATAATTGAGTTTATTATGTCGCTTTAGACTCTTAAAGCTCAAAATAACTATTACTAAAAATTGCATGATTACACTCTTTATTTACGACCGTTTGTGCTGTACTATAAAGAGTGTTTTTCGTGTAGATCATATTTATAGCGTTTTACTTTACCGGGAGAATAAGATATGCGTCTTGATAAATATTTAAAAATTTCCAGAGTAATAAAAAGAAGAACTGTTGCAAACGATGCATGTGATGCAGGAAGAGTTACAGTTAACGGCAAAATAGCTAAAGCGGGATATGAAGTTAAAGTTGGAGATATAGTTGAGATAAGATTTGGCGAAAACACGACGAAAATTGAAGTTCTTGCTATTAAAGAGCAGGTTAAAAAGGAAGCAGCCTCGGAAATGTTCCGACTGATATAGCGATAGTTATAGTAAAGCGTCGGACTGATTAATAATCGGTCCGACGCTTTATAAATCTCTTTTCATTAATTCTATTTCATTGAATCAACAGATCCTAATACATTAACGATTTTATCAGCGATAAGCTCTTCAACCATTTTTCTTGCATCGCCTAAATATCCTCTAGGGTCAAAGGAATCGGGTTTATCAGCCAAATGCTTGCGGATTGCGCCTGTTGTTGCAAGCCTAATATCTGTATCCATATTGATCTTGCAAACAGACATGGAGGTGGCTTTTCTAAGTATTTCAATGGGGATTCCGCTTGCTCCTTTTATTTGCCCTCCGAATTTATTACACATTTCAATAACAGCAGGGTCAACAGATGATGCTCCATGAAGAACTATTGGGAAATCCTTATACCCTGCGAATTCAAGCTTTTTCGTTATGTTTTCAAGCCTTTCAAAGTCAAGCTTTGCTTCTCCTTTAAATTTGTAAGCCCCATGACTAGTTCCAATAGCTACAGCGAGTGAATCAATGCCCGTTCTGGTAACAAAGTCAGCTGCTTGGTCAGGGTCAGTATATGTCGCATTTGCGGCATCAACATTAACATCATCTTCAATGCCCGCAAGTTGTCCTAGCTCTGCTTCAACGGTAATCCCACGGTCATGGGCAAACTTAACAACTTCAATTGTCTTTTTAACATTTTCTTCATATTCATAATGAGAACCGTCAAACATGACTGACGTAAATCCGCTTTCAATAGCATGTTTACATATTTCAAAATCAGCACCATGATCCAAATGCAGTGCAATGTCTATACCTGTTTCTTCAGAAGCAGCATTAACCATAGCTTTAAGCATTAAAGGACCTGCATATTTAAGTGCGCTTTTCGAAACCTGCATAATAACAGCTGAGTTTTGCGCTTTCGCCGCCCAGGCTATTGCTTGAATCATTTCCATGTTACTGACGTTAAACGCCCCTATTGCGTATTTTCCTTGAAATGCTTTTTTGAACATTTCCGTTGTATTAACCATTGCCATAAAAAAGCCCCTTCTTTCTTTTGTAATATTTTTTAGTATACCTCAAATTCGTCAGCCTTACAACAATTTAAAGAACTTTACAATAAACTATCAAGATTTATCCACATAACAGGACGAACGCCCGGGCTAGCATTGTTAACACCAGAACCGGAAACGGCAATATTGCCTGCACCGTCTATTCCTGCAGCAAGATCAATCATACCTCCGGGCGACCTAAGCCACTGCCATCGATAAGTGCCATCTTCAAACGTAACTCTTCTCGCATCATTAAATTCGTCAGATATAACTGTGACTGAACTATCAGGTCTATTTTCCAATTGTCCGCTGTCACCAAAGTAATGAATAACCTCTTCGATGCTTAATACAAATATTTTATCAATGGTATCTCCCCCGCCCATTATATTAAACCAAGGATTTCTACTATTAACCACCTGAGTTTCTCGTATGCGCATTCTTTCTGCCGGGCTAAACCTATGGAAAAACTCACCATTTAGATAGCTGCGCAAAGTGCTGATTTCCCAGGCTTGACCAGACCGGTTATTAAACTGCCCCAGACCCATCATATGTAAATTTTGAGAAATTATCATTGCGTAATTATCAACTTTTTCTAGCACAATCCAATTAAGACCACCAAATTCAAATATTTCATCAACTTCTGTCGAAATGCTGCCAAGAGCAGTATTATTGGTAATTGTGCTTGGAGTTTCATGTGTCGGATTGCCGCTTAAACTTACATATTCTAAATTTATCAAATTATACAAAGGAGTTATGTCTGTAATTTGATTATTGTCCAAGGTTAGCTGCTTTAAATTTGTTAGGTCAGTCAATGATGTTAAGTCGCTGATTTGATTAGAGTGAAGCTCTAAAATGGTAAGATTTTTTAAGTCACTCAAAGGTGCCAGATCATTAACTTGATTGTCAAATAAAGTTAGGTATGTTAAATTTGTCAAATTGGCTAATGGTGTTAAATCACTAATTTGGTTACCGTATAAGGCAAGATGTGTCAAATTTGTTAAACCCGATAACGGCGTTAAATCGCTGATTTGATTGCTGCCTAAGCTTAGAGTAGTAAGGTTTTTAAGTTCCGATAATGGTGAAATATCTCTAATCTGGCTATTCCACAGCCTAAGCTCAGTTAAGTTTGTCATATGCCGCAGTTTTGCAATTTCATACGCTATACTTTGATCGTTAAAACCCCAGTCAGGCAAAACCGTAGAAAGATCAATCTTAGTTGTGTCTTTACTAAACATTCTTATGCCAAAGAATATATAATTTGGATCTACATTTGCTTGCTCAAAACGCCAAGGCCGATTATCGTCGTTAATCGGAAAACTTATATCGTCTGAGTTACCATTACTGCATCCTGAAATTACCATAGCTGCAATCAATGATATTGTTAAAATAACTTTCACCTTTTTCACTATGATACACCCTCTTTTCTCAGATAAACTCAGGGGCACTTTTCTAGACATTCTCTTTAGCTTTACCCATAAACAATTTCTGTATTTCAACACTAATTAACTGCAACGATGCTAAACCAACAACAATTAACCAATGCCAAACGCTAAGACCAACAACTTGGAATACATTTGCAACAGGCGGTATCACAGCGACTAAAAATGTAATTAAAATTGAGAAGATTGAGCTGTAGAAAACACCTTTGTTAGACAAGAATCCTATTTTAAATATAGATTCATTGCTTCTAACATTAAAAATGTTGATAACAGATGCCCATGAAAGAACTATAAATGCCATTGAAATCCCAACTGCGGCGCTTGGTTCTATGCTTGGCACTATTTCTACAAATCTCCCAATATAGAACGCAACCAACGTAAGCACCGCAAAGGTTGCTGAACGCTGTGCTATTTTAAATCCTAGACCATCTGCAAAAATCCCGGCATTTTTAGGCATAGGCTTGCGTTTCATTATGCCTTTTTCAGGCTTTTCAAAGCTTAAGAAAAAGCCGGGTATACCGTCAGAAACAACGTTAATAAGTAAAATTTGCACCGCTAAAATAGGTGCGCCCCAACCTAAAATAACACCTGTCAACATAATAAAGATTTGAGCAAAGTTAACACTTAGCAAGAAATAGACGGTTTTTCTAATGTTGTCATATGATGTCCTGCCTTCCTCGATAGCATCAACGATTGTTGCAAAATTATCATCCGTAATAACCATATCAGCGGCACTTTTTGTAACTTCTGTGCCTGTTATACCCATTGCCGCACCAACATCAGCAGCTTTTAAGGCAGGTGCATCGTTTACACCGTCTCCGGTCATTGTGATAACTTCCCCATGCTTTTCCCATGCTTTAACGATGTTGATTTTATCTTCCGGGCTGACCCTTGCATAAACAGACACATTTCGCACTTGGTCGAACAGGTCTTGCTCGGACATAGAATTCAGCTCGACACCTGTAAGTGCTATATCACCATCTTCAAAAATCCCGATTTCTTTAGCGATTGCCTTGGCAGTCACTACATGGTCACCTGTTATCATTACGGTTTTGATACCGGCTTCTTTTGCAAGTTGAACTGCTTTTTTACTTTCAGGGCGCGGCGGGTCAATCATACCGACTAATCCAAGCAAATTCAAATCTTTTTCTAAAGCCTCAGAGCTCAAATCCGCAGGCATTTGTTCGTACTTTTTGTATCCGATAGCAATAACTCTCAAAGCTTTTTCAGCAAAAGAATCATGAACTTCCGTTGCTTTCGCCTTTAATTTATCATCCCACAAAACAGGAATGCGGTCAAATGCGCCCTTAGTAACAATAAGATAGCCGTCATCAACATGGTGTACGGTAGTCATTCTCTTTCGGGTTGAATCAAAAGGAAGCTCGTGAACTCTTGGATATTGGCGCTCTGCATCTACCCTTGTTAAGCCTTTGTCGTGCAATAGACGGATAATCGCAAGCTCTGTTGGATCACCGACTACTTTTTCTTCCTCATCATGAATTTCAATAGTGGCGTTACTACAAGATGCCATAAGTTCAAGCAAATGTATTTCCTTGTCATCAAACTCTTTATCTGCATCTTTTGATGGCATATCAACATGCCAAATTTGCTGTATTTTCATTTTGTTTTGAGTAAGCGTGCCCGTTTTGTCAGAACAAATAACTGAAGTGTTACCTACAGTTTCTATCGCTGGGATTCTTCGTATTATCGTGTTTTTCTTAACCATGTTATGTACGCCATGCGATAAAATCATTGTGACAATTATGGGCAGTGTCTCAGGCACAGCAGCAACCCCTAAAGAAACACCAACCAACAGCATCTCTGCTATTGAACCGTCATGCACAAAAGTTCCTATTAAAAATATCAACAAACCCGCTAAAAGTGCAACAACGCAAAGCCTTTTTGCGAGTTGGTTTAATCTTAGCTGCAACGGTGTTTTAAGTTTGCTTGTGTTGTTAAGAAGTCCCGCAATTTTACCCATTTCTGTTTCCATAGCAGTTTCAACAACAACAGCTGTTGCACGACCGTTTGTAACTAAACAGCCCGAGTAAACCATGTTTAACCTGTCACCGAGCGGCACAGTTTCAGCTATAATAGCAAATGGGTCTTTCTCTACCGGGACACTTTCCCCTGTAAGACCTGATTCTTCAACCTGTAAGCTACTGCTTTCAATTAGCCTGGCATCAGCAGTAATAATATCACCTGCGTTAAGCTCAATAATATCACCAGGCACTAGCTGATTAGCGTCAACTTTCTGTTTTGTGCCATCTCGTATAACCGTTGTTTGGCTTGAATTAAGTTTTTTTAGTGCCTCAAGCGCTTTTTCGGCCTTGTTTTCTTGGTAAATCCCCAAAATAACGTTGATTACTACTATGGATAATATTACAAAAACTTTAGGCCAACCTTCTCCTTCGGTAATCGCCATATATGCGGCAATCGCCGCCGCAACTATTAATATAATCGCTGTTACTTCCATTAAATGATGGATTATCTTTTGAAAAAGGCTTTCCTTTTTTTCTTCCTCGAATTCATTTAAACCGTACTTTTTAAGTCGGCTTTCAACTTCACCCAAGCTAAGTCCTTTTTCCGTATTTGTATTCAGCTTATTAACTACTTCTTCAATTGAACCTTTTACCCATAACATTTCCTGCTTTTACCTCCCCTAATATCATGCAAAAACATTCCAAAGATCTACTTCATCCCTTTAAGTTTAGAAATCTCACCTTCTATTTTCCTAAGCATTTCTTCATATCCAACTAGCTTCTCTTTCTCACCATTAACAACAGATTCCTTTGCTTTGGCTATGAATCCTTCATTCAAGAGTTTTTTATTAATGCGCTCAATTTCACTGGAAAGACGTTCTTTTTCTTTTTCAAGCCTATCCATCTCTTTTTCAACATCAACAAGTTCGCCAAATGGAATGTAAAGCGTTGCTCCTTTTATTACGGTTGAAACTGCATCATCATTTATTCCATTTCTATCTTGCTGTACCAAAACATCGCTCGCACCTGCAAGGCTTGCAAAAAATGCTTTGCTATCTTCAAAAAGTTTTGCAATTTGATCATTATCAGCAACAACTGTAATATTAACTTTTTTCGCCGGGGGAACGTTAAGGCTTAGCCTAACTTGCCGTATACTTTTAACGGCATCTTTTATGAGTTCAATATTTTGCTCCTCTTTCTTGAAGTTAAGCGACTCATCAAACTCATGCCATTTTGATAACATAATAGTTTCTTCATCATCTTGAATTGAAGTAAATATTTCCTCGGTAATAAACGGCATAAACGGATGCAAAAGCTTCATTGCATTTATAAATACCATCTTTAACGTGGCAAGTGCTGCTCTTCTGGTTGAATCAGATTCATTATACAGGCGAGGCTTAACCATTTCGATATACCAATCGCAATATTCATCCCATATAAAGTCATAAACCTTTTGAACAGCCATTCCAAGTTCGTAACTGTCTATGCAATTTAAAACTTCTTTTGCTACTGTGTTAACTCTTGAAATAATCCATTTGTCAACATCAGTTAAATTTTCTTTTGAAATATCAGCTGCTTCATCTTCTTCTGTTTTAAAGTTCATAAGCATAAAGCGAGCGGCGTTCCATATTTTATTAAGGAAGTTTCTATTTGCGTCAAGTCTCTCTTGATAAAATCTTAAATCATTACCCGGAGAATTGCCGCTAATAAGAGTAAGTCTAAGCGCATCTGCTCCAAAATTTTCAATAACATCAAGAGGATCTATCCCGTTTCCGAGCGATTTGCTCATCTTGCGTCCCTGAGAATCCCTAATAAGCCCATGGAATAAAACATCCGGAAACGGAACTTCATCCATATATTCAAGACTTGAAAACACCATCCGAACTACCCAAAAGAATAAAATATCATGAGCTGTTACAAGAACGTTAGTTGGGAAAAAATAATCAAGTTCATCAGTTTTATCCGGCCAACCTAATGTTGAAAACGGCCACAAAGCCGATGAAAACCATGTGTCTAACGTATCCTCATCTTGCTTTATATTTTTGCTTTGGCATTTTTCACATAATTCAACTTTATCCTTTGCAACAGTTACATGATTACAATCTGCGCAATAATACGCAGGAATTCTATGTCCCCACCAAAGCTGGCGTGAAATACACCAATCTTTAATGTTTTCAAGCCAATGTGTGTATATTTTCCCAAATCTTTCGGGAACAATATTCAAAGTTTTGTCTTTGTAAACATCAAGTGCAGGTCCTGCAAGTTCACTCATTTTAACGAACCATTGCAACTTAACAAGCGGCTCTATAACCGTATTGCATTTTTCATGTGTTCCAACTGAATTGTTTACTGTTTCGGATTTTACAAACAGCCCAAGCTTTGTAAATTCCTCTATGATTCGTTTTCTTGCATCATACCGATCAAGCCCGCAATAATCACCTGCATTTTCGTTAAGCGAACCGTCATCATTCATTATATTTATAATCGGAAGGTTATGCCTTGCGCCTACGTCTGCATCGTTAGGATCATGAGCAGGCGTTATTTTAACAGCCCCTGTTCCAAAGTCCTGTTCGACGTAGCTGTCAGCGATAATTGGAATTACACGGTTTATAATTGGAACTGTGACTGTTTTGCCTATGTATTTTTTATATTTTTCATCATCAGGATTAACGGCAATTGCTGTGTCCGCAAGCATTGTCTCAGGTCTTGTTGTCGCAAATGAAATAAATTCATCCGTACCATCAATCGGATATTTAAAGTACCAAAAGCCGCCTTGCGATTCTAAATGGTCAACCTCTGCATCAGAAATAGAAGTTTTGCAGTTCGGACACCAGTTAACCAACTTTTCTCCCCGATAAATATACCCTTTTTTATACATGCGAATAAAAACTTCCAAAACTGCCGCTGAGAGACCTTCATCCATAGTAAAGCGCTCTCGTTCCCAATCGCATGAACAACCAAGCTTATGAAACTGTTTAAGAATTATGCGCCCATATTCTTCCCGCCAAGCCCATGCACGCTCTAAAAAGGCATCTCTACCAATATCAGCTTTTGTAACACCTTCTTCTGCCATCGCCTGTACTATTTTCATTTCTGTTGAAATACTGGCATGGTCAGTGCCGGGAAGCCACATAGCGTTATAACCCTGCATACGTTTTGTGCGGATAAGTATATCCTGCATTGTCGCATTAAGTGCATGACCTATATGAAGCTGACCTGTAATGTTCGGCGGAGGTATAACAATTGTGTATGGCTTCTTGCTTTTATCAACTTCAGCATGAAAATAATTTTTCGAAAGCCATTTTTCATATGTTTGATTTTCTACGCTTTGATGATTATAATTCTTTTCAAGTTCTTTTTTCACTTTAACTGCTCCTTAGTATGATAGGCAGGAATCGTTAATTACTTGCCTTTTCAGTTATTCACTTTTAGTTATTACTTAAAATCATCCTACCTGGCTTAACCGTTCAATAACAGATAAATCAACAACCTCTTCGCCTTCTTTAGGTTCTGCTTGTTCATCCCCTGCAACATCCATCATTTTAGTGACATCATCGAAGTAAATCTTAACCATATCAGCCATTACATGAGTTTCAGTAATATCATTTTTGCTGCCTTCTTCTATTTTCTTCCAAAGCTCTACATGCTGTTCGTCTAACGATAATAACTCTGTTTCGGCAGAGTTTTTGCGACCTAAAAGTTCTTTGTAAAATTCACGTTTATCTTCAATATCAATAGTTTTCGCAAATTGCTCAAGAGTGTTTGTTATATTATTAATATTTTTCTCGGTAAGAAATTTTTCTATTAAGCTTTCTGTTTCGTACATAATCTTTCGAATTGAATCAATACGCCGAGATATGTGCTTGTAATGCTCATATTCAGACATATTTGTTTTTAACGCCTGTGAGTTTGTGATTTTATATTTTGTATGAACGTAATTTAAAAAATTTGTATAATGTGCAAGAACAGCTGTTTTTTTGTTAAGTATGGCAACAAGCTTCTTTTGCTTCTTAGCATTAAGAGTTAGCTCGAATTCCATACGCTTTCTAAATGTATAAACAAGTACAGACACAGCCATTGCAAGTAATACAAGCACTGTGGTTGGCATAAATATATTTCTTTCATCTATCAAAAACAAATATCCTAAAAACAGCGAAACAAGGCTAAACGCAACAACCATTCCAACTGCAAACATACCCATAAACGAAATTCCGTTTTCAATTGAAATCCTCTCATCTTCAAGTGCGGCTTTTTCACCGTTTAGCTGGCTAATATCATATTTAAAAAGC
This sequence comes from Defluviitaleaceae bacterium, assembly GCA_009784685.1. Classification (GTDB taxonomy): domain Bacteria; phylum Bacillota; class Clostridia; order Lachnospirales; family WRBF01; genus WRBF01. Next base: position 22,941 of record WRBF01000013.1, read on the forward strand.
CTTTGATTTTTTTCAGCTTCAACAAATTGCGGCAAAACGTTTTCAGCATCATCAAGGATATTTTCCATGTAAGTTACCGAGCTTTCAAAACTAGTAAGCTGATAAAGAAGGATGTTCCTCTCTTTCGTAAGAGACAAAAAACTCTCTAGCATATCTTTTAGCTTCTTAGCTTCTTCATCGTCCAAGCTGTTAAAACATTCAAGCTCTTTAAGAGTTTCTTCCATTCTTTTAATTTTTTTCGAAAGGGTTATTCGCTTTCTAGCTACTCTAAGCGCAGCATCACATAATTTTGCATTTTCTTCAACAAACAAATACTCTTTCGTATCTGGTTCAAATTCTTTAACAAAGCGGTTAAACCGAGAGAAATCAATTTGTTCTTTAGACTTCTCCTCTTTATAAAATATTTTGTTGATGAAGTCGTTGAACTTTAGCGCAAGCCTACCAAAAAAACTGTGCTTATTGGCATAATAATCGTTAATTTCTTCTTCTTGTAAATATTCCACGGGTAAAAAGTCATTTTTCATTGTATAAATCCCCTACCCTCTCTATCGGTTTATATCATCCTGCCCTATTGCTATTTTTAAATATTAATGCCACTTTTATACATTCTATTCCGACGATCATAGTATAATCTTCTTTTTCAAACATAAGCTGCTTTGAATCTTCCTTAACAATTAAAACATCTGTTTTTTGGACATCATCGCTCCAATATGTAAGAAATTGAACATCATCCATAGACCATGTGCGCCAATATACGTCTAACATAGGCTTTAAAACATACTTGATATTCGCATCAAAATATTGTTTAACTGATGAAGCAGCCTTAACGAAGTTTTCAACCGATTTTTGTTTTTTTGAAGACATTGTTATCCCTTACCTTTCTTATAACCTCACAAAATAAATGAAAAGAGATATTAGACAGGTTCAAAGTCTTTATACAGTAAACTGGGCTGAATCCCTTGGTTTCCTTGATATTTCCCGGATATGTACTTTGAAGCTTCCCCTTGTAGGGTATGGTAATATATTTGACATATTTCAAAAAATGGATAAATGATAATTGGCTGAACACAAAATATTTCTAAAGTCCAGAAGCCTTTAAAGCCGATATCGCCAAAGCCCGCTGTTACATGTATACAAAGCCCTAATCTACCTACTGATGACCGCCCTTCAAGCATCGGAACAGTTTCATGAGTTTCGGTATATTCAACTGTACGCCCAAGATAAAGCTTGTTAGGTTCAAGTTGAAGCCCGTTTTCGGGGATAATTACTTGCTTTGCTTTATTAGGTTTTTTGATATCAAGCGGCATGTTTTCATAAACCAAAAGCTCGTTATGTAACTTAAGGTTGTAGCTGTTTGGGTTAAGTTGGCTTTTATTGAATGGTTCAATAATTATATCTTTGCCCATTCGTTTTTCGATTTCTTTGCCCGATAAAATCATGTAAAATTCCTCATTTCTTTAGAGTCCATTTTAATTTGTTTATAAAGCTGAGAATATGAGATACTGGAGACAATTGAAAAGATCCAACTGCCAATTTGAAAAAACATAAATACCCATAATAGCATCACAGCCGCAAAGCCGGTCAGCTCAACTGTAACAGCAGAAGCATACGAATTTGTCATTGAATCAGAAGCCATACCAAACATAATACCTATGAAAAACAAAACAGAAACAGATGATGCAAATGATGGGGCATTGCTTTCATTTCTAAATTCTCTGTTTTTGCCTTTAATTATACCACACTACAAAACTGATTTCAAATAAATGCCGGTATAAGACTTTTTATTTTTAGCAACCTGTTCCGGAGTACCTTTTGCAATTATTTGCCCGCCTTTTGTTCCACCGTCAGGCCCTAAATCTATAATATAGTCCGCTATTTTTATAACATCAAGATTATGCTCTATAACAATAATTGTGTTCCCGCCGTCAGCAAGCCGCTGCAAAATGCCTATAAGTTTATGAACATCCGCAGAGTGAAGCCCTGTTGTTGGTTCATCAAGAACGTAGATGGTTCTACCTGTATTGCGACGGCTTAACTCCGTTGCAAGCTTGACCCTTTGAGCTTCGCCGCCTGAAAGGGTTGTTGAAGATTGTCCCAGCCTAACATACGAAAGACCAACATCACTTAAAGTTTGCAATTTTTCACGCAATTTTGATATATTTTCAAAAAAGACAAGCCCTTCTTCGACCGTCATTTCTAAAACCTCGGAAATAGTTTTCCCTTTATAACGCACTTCAAGCGTTTCCCGATTATATCTTTTACCGCTGCATACTTCGCAAGGCACATAAACATCCGGCAAAAAGTGCATTTCGACCTTTACAATTCCGCCTCCTGCACATGCCTCACATCGCCCACCGGGAATATTAAAGCTAAAACGCCCTTTGCTGTAACCACGCACCTTCGCTTCAGTCGTTTGTGCAAATAAATCACGAATAAGGTCAAAAAGCCCTGTATATGTTGCAGGATTTGACCTTGGGGTTCTGCCTATTGGTGACTGGTTAATATCAATAATTTTATCAAGGTGTTCCGTTCCTAAAATATCCTTATGCTTTCCCGGTTTGATTTTAGCACGGTTAAGCTCCCGAGCAAGGCGCTTATACAATATCTCGTTTATAAGGGAACTTTTACCTGAACCGGAAACTCCGGTTATACATGTAAAAACATTAAGCGGGATATCAACATCAACGTTTTTGAGATTATTTTCTGCCGCACCTTTAATCGTAAGAAATTTATCAGTTGGTTTACGACGTTCTTCCGGCAATTCTATTTTCTTTGATCCGCTTAAATAAGCCCCTGTAAGGGAGTTTTCACAAGAATGAACACCTTCAACTTTTCCCGCATACACTATTTCGCCGCCATGAAGACCTGCAAGTGGACCAATATCGACTAAAAAATCCGATTGCAGTATCGTGTCCGTATCATGTTCAACAACAATAAGTGTATTACCTATGTCTGTTAAATGTCTAAGCGTCTTAAGCAGTTTTGCATTATCTTTCTGGTGAAGACCTATGCTTGGTTCATCCAAAATATAAACTACACCAACAAGCCCTGATCCTATCTGCGTTGCGAGCCTTATTCGCTGTGCTTCGCCACCGGATAAAGTTCCTGCTGAACGTGAAAGGGTTAAGTAATCAAGCCCTACATCGACTAAAAAACCAAGTCTTGCGTTAATTTCCTTTAAAATCTGTGAAGCAATCATCCGTCCCATATCGTTCAGCTCAAGATTGATAAAAAAGTCACGTACAGTATCTATCGTCATATGCGTTACTTCAGATATGTTTTTACCGGATATAGTAATCGCTAATATTTCAGGCTTAAGCCTTTTACCGTTACAAGAAACACAAGGAGTATTTGTCATATATGACTCATATTCCTGTTTTGCATATTCCGACGAAGTTTCCCTATATCGCCTATGCAAATTGTTGATCACACCTTCAAATGACCAGTGATATGTTTTTTCTTCATTATGTGAGTTTATATATTCAACGACTATTTTTTCTCCTTTTGTGCCATAGAGAACTACATCCTTAATATCTTCCGGCAAATCTCTGAATGGCATATCAATATCAAAGCTATATTTTTTAGCCAACCCTCTGAAAATAGCACTGCTCATTCCGTTTGAGGATGAAATTGAATTCCATCCGAGTACGTTAATTGCTCCCTGTGACAGTGAAAGCTGGTCATTCGGGATTATCATATCGGGATCAAATTTCATCTGTACACCAAGCCCTGTACATTCAGGGCATGCTCCTGCCGGGGCATTAAACGAAAACATTCGAGGCTCAACCTCTTCAAGGCTTATTCCACAATCAGTACAAGCAAAGCTTTGGCTGAACGTAAGTTCTTCTGTCTTGCCGCCACTGTCTTCAGCGACGACGATAAGAATTCCGCCGGATAAAGCCATAACAGCTTCGATTGATTCCGTAAGTCTTTTTTTAATATCTTCCTTAATGATAAGGCGATCAATAATTATTTCTATATTATGCTTTTTGTTTTTATCGATCTTTATCTCTTCTGTCAGTTCATAAGTTATGCCGTCAACACGGCAGCGAACGTAGCCGCTTTTTTTTGCATCTTCCAAAACCTTAACATGCTCGCCTTTTCTGCTGCGAACTACAGGCGCAAGCAAAAGAATCTTTGTGCGTTCAGGAAGCGCAGCAATTTGATCTACAATTTGATCTATAGTCTGTTTTTTAATCTCCTTGCCGCAAAGGTGACAATGAGGCGTTCCAACTCTGGCGTAAAGCAAACGCAAATAGTCATATATCTCTGTTACAGTACCAACTGTTGAGCGCGGGTTATGGTTTGTAGTTTTTTGATCTATTGAAATCGCAGGCGAAAGACCTTCTATAAAATCAACATCCGGCTTTTCCATCTGCCCAAGAAACTGACGTGCGTATGATGACAAAGATTCAACATACCGTCTTTGTCCTTCCGCATATATAGTGTCAAAAGCAAGAGAAGATTTACCCGATCCGCTAAGCCCCGTAAACACAACGAATTTATCCCTCGGTATTTCCAATGTTATATTTTTAAGATTATTCTCTCTCGCACCTTTAATAATTATCTTAGATTGTGACATGTTTAAACTGCCTCCAGTACCTATCTATCTTTGCTGTTTACATATTTATCGCCCTATAATCCAGGGCATATTTTAATAGTTGTCAAAATGAACCACTGTATAATATACAACAACATCTTCTTAAAAACAAGTGGGAAACTAAATTGACAAAATATGAATAATGTTATATAATTATGTCCGTCATCAAAGTTGGAGAGCTATACATATTAAATCTGTTGGTTTTGAATTTTTTAAATTCTTGAGTAGTGATATCTAAAAACATCCTCATACTCTGAAATATGCTTAAGCTATTCCTATACTTAATATTTAGAAAGAGTGTGATAAAATGAAAATTGCAATGGATAGCCTTTGCAGCATATTTTCTCGTGTGTTAGATATCATCGAAACAGAGCAGATAGGTGCAAGCGACCGACATGGCTTACGAGTAGCAGTGCTGTGTGTGGCAATGGGTAAAAAATTGGGGTATGATGATGATGCCCTTACCGCCTTATCTATATGTGCGTTGTTTCATGACAATGCCTTAACAGAATATCAACTTTCTGAAAATGAACTACGGTATAACGGAAAGAATATGATTCTTCATTGCGAAAAAGGTCAGGCGAACATGTCCTGGTTGCCTTTTAAAAAGGACATTAGTGGATTTATCCTCTACCATCATGAACGTAGTGGCGGCAAAGGTCCTTTTGGTAAACATGAAGGTGAATACCCTTTTGAAGCAGCACTTATAGCTGCCGCTGATGCTATCGATGTAAAGTATAAGCTGCAACATTTAGATCCAAAAGACTTGTCATCTTTGCGTGATCAAGTAACAGCTGACTCAGGCTCGTATTCCATAGTCTCAGCAGTAAACGTATTTTTGGAAATATTTGACAACAATATGCTTGAAAGCCTGCGAGATGAAAATGTTGAACAAACGCTAAAAAACAGTCTGCCTCGTTGGGAAGTTGATGTTAGTAAAAATACTGTAATTGGTATTGCTAAATTTATTGCACCCATAATTGATTTTAAGTCAGGCCATACTCGAAAGCATACAACACAAATAGCCAACCGGACTTGGTTAATGGCTGACTATTATCAATTTAGCCAAGGAGAAAAATCTGCGCTTTACCTTGCAGCATCCCTGCATGATATCGGGAAAATGGCAATTCCGTCAGGCATATTGGAAAAACCTGATAAACTCAATAAAGATGAGTACGAAGTTATTACACAGCATGTCAGCAACACTTATTATTGGCTGAGCAATATAACAGACTTTGATTTAATAAGAGATTGGGCAAGTAACCACCACGAAAAACTAAATGGAAAAGGCTATCCTTTTGGTAAAGACGGCAGTCAATTAGACTTTAACTCTCGGCTTATTGCCTGCTTAGATATTTACCAAGCTGTTATCGAAGCCAGACCATATCATAGAGCTCGTTCTCATTCTGAGACAATGTATATTCTTTATAGTATGGCAGAAAAAGGGCTTATCGACATCAAAATTGTTAAGGATCTAGATGTAGTAATGGAAAAATATTCAATGCTAGATGTGCCTTACCCACTTGATTAAGTTTATTATAGAATAATTTTAACTTACACCACATAACTACTTTACTTATTTTTTAGATATGTTATAATATCTGTCGTATAGCGAATCTTGCGTTATGAAATATACAATAAACCATATGCCGTTCTTTATGGTAATATAGCTTGAGGCCCTTTTGAGCCAATCGCGCATTGAAATTTTGCTGAGAATAATTTGGAAGCACCCGTAAGCGTCTAGTTTAGTACACATAAGGCGCATAAGCAACAGAATTTCAGCATACGCTTGTCTCAAAAATCCTCATGCATATGTTGCTGTTTAAAATGGAATGATAATGTTATATGCTTAACGCCGATTCCTTCATACTCATATACTCAAGGAGGTTTACAAATGGCAAAAATCATGAAAACCATGGACGGTAATACTGCTGCTGCATATATTTCATATGCTTTTACCGAAGTAGCAGGCATTTACCCCATCACCCCATCTTCAGGAATGGCTGAGCTTACTGATGAATGGGCATCTAATGGCATGAAAAACATTTTCGGACAAACAGTAAGCGTGGTTGAAATGCAATCAGAAGCTGGTGCGGCAGGTACTGTTCACGGTTCTTTGGCAGCAGGAGCTTTAACCACAACTTATACAGCATCGCAAGGGCTTCTTCTTATGATCCCTAATATGTATAAAATTGCCGGCGAGCTTCTCCCATCTGTTTTCCATGTTTCGGCTCGTGCGCTTTCAGCACATGCATTGTCAATTTTTGGTGACCACCAAGACGTCATGGCTTGTCGTCAAACAGGCTTTGCTATGCTTGCGGGTTCAAACGTACAAGAAGTTATGGATATGGGTGCTGTTGCACATTTGGCAACACTTACCAGCCGTATTCCTTTCCTTCATTTCTTTGACGGATTCCGCACATCTCATGAAATGCAAAAGATTGAGTGTCTTGACTATGAAGATTTAAAAACAATATTTGACTATGAAGCGCTTAAAAACTTCAGAGAAAGCGCTCTTAATCCTGAAAATCCTGTTCTTAGAGGTTCGGCACAAAACCCTGACATTTACTTCCAAGGTCGTGAAATGTCTAACCGCTTTTATGATGCTGTTCCCGGCGTTGTTGAAGATTACATGGGTAAAATTAATAAGCTTACAGGAAGAAATTACAAGTTGTTTAACTACTACGGTGCGCCTGATGCTGATCGAGTTATAATCGCTATGGGATCAGCTTGTGATACTATTACTGAAACAATTGATTACATGAACAAAAACGGCGAAAAAGTTGGACTTATTAATGTTCACTTATACAGACCGTTTTCTATCAAACATTTCCTTGATTCTATTCCAAAAACAGCTAAGAAAATCGCTGTTCTTGATAGAACAAAAGAGCCAGGATGTCTTGGCGAACCACTATACCTTGACGTTTGTACTGCATACTTTGAAGCAGGTGAAAAACCTCTTATTGTTGGCGGACGTTATGGTCTTGGTTCTAAAGAATTCACTCCTGCACATGTTATTTCTGTGTATGAAAACCTTAACCAAGCAACTCCGAAAAACCATTTTACAGTTGGTATCGTTGACGACGTAACTAACTTGTCGCTTCCTGTTGGTGAGCCGGTTGATACAACTATCGAAGGTACTGTTAATTGTAAATTCTGGGGTCTTGGGTCTGACGGTACTGTTGGTGCTAACAAAAACTCTATTAAAATCATTGGTGATCATACAGACCAGTATGTTCAAGCATACTTTGGATATGACTCCAAAAAATCAGGCGGTATAACAACTTCTCATCTTCGCTTTGGAAAATCTCCAATACGGTCAACTTACCTTGTAAACAGAGCTGACTTTGTTGCTTGCCATAACCCATCATACGTTGATAAATATGATATGATCAACGACTTAAAAGACGGAGGAACTTTCCTTCTTAACTGTGCATGGGGCGAAAAAGAACTTGAAGAAAAGCTTCCGGGTAAAATGAAACGCTACATTGCTGAGCATAGTATCAAATTTTACACTATCGACGGAATTGAAATTGCTAAAAAGCTTGGTCTTGGTAATCGTATCAACTCTATCCTTCAAGCGGCTTTCTTTAAACTTGCAAACATTATTCCAATTGATGACGCAGTTAAATACATGAAAGAAGCTATTTTGGAAACCTACGGTAGAAAAGGTGACAAAATTGTTAACATGAACTATGCTGCAATTGATGAAGGAATCAAAGGAATTGTAGAAGTTAAAGTTCCTGCTTCTTGGAAAGATGCTAAAGATGCACCTGTTGCTTCTCCTGCTAACATTCCTGATTTCATCTCTAAAATCCTTAAACCTGTTAACAGCTTAAAAGGCGACTTCCTCCCTGTCAGCACGTTTAACGGAAGAGAAGACGGACATCTTGACCAAGGCTCATCTGCGTTTGAAAAACGCGGTATCGCAGTTGACCTTCCAAAATGGCTTCCTGAAAATTGTATTCAATGTAACCAATGTTCATATGTTTGTCCACATGCCACAATCAGACCTTTCCTTCTTACAGCAGAAGAAAAAGCGGCTGCTCCTTCAGGCTTTGCAACTTTAAAAGCTATTGGTAAAGGCATGGAAACACTTGAATACAGAATGCAGCTTAATCCTATCGACTGTCCTGGATGCGGTAACTGTGCACAAGTTTGCCCTGCTAAAGAAAAAGCACTTGTTATGGAGCCTATGGAAACTCAGCTTCATGAAATGGAAAACTTCAATTACGGGCTTGGCTTGAAAAGAAAAGCTAACCCGATGAATAAAGAAACAGTTAAAGGCAGCCAGTTCGAACTTCCTCTGTTTGAATATTCAGGCGCATGTACAGGATGTGGAGAAACTCCTTACTTGAAGCTTATCAGCCAACTTTATGGCGATAGAATGTACATCGCTAATGCAACAGGCTGTACTTCTATTTACTGTGGTTCTGCACCTTCAACGCCATATACTAAAAACGAAAAAGGTCAAGGTCCTGCATGGGCAAGTTCACTTTTCGAAGATAATGCTGAGTATGGATATGGTATGTATTTAGGCGTTAAGAAAATCAGAGAAGCACTTAAAGAAAAAGCTACTCAACTTTTAGCAAATGCTACTAAGCAAGAGGTTAAAGATGCTCTTAAAAACTGGCTTGATACTATGATGGACGGCGAAGCCAGCAAGGCTTCTTCTGCTACTTTAGTAGAAGCTCTTAAAGGATGCAACTGCGACCTTGCTAAAGAACTTTTAGCAAACAAAGATCACTTTGTTAAAAAATCACAATGGATCATCGGCGGCGACGGTTGGGCATATGACATCGGCTTCGGCGGACTTGACCATGTTATCGCTGAAGGTGGCGATGTAAACCTTCTTGTTCTTGACACGGAAGTTTACTCAAACACAGGCGGTCAATCAAGTAAAGCGACTCCTACTGCTGCTATTGCTAAATTCTCTGCAAGCGGTAAGAAAATCCGTAAAAAAGATCTTGGTAGGATCGCTATGACTTATGGTTATGTATACGTTGCACAAGTTGCTATGGGTGCTGATCATAATCAACTTATCAAAGCTATTACAGAAGCCGAAAAATTTGACGGTCCTTCTGTTATCATTGCATATGCTCCATGTATAGCTCATGGTATTAACATGGGTAGAACTCAACTTGAACAAAAACGTGCGGTTGATTGCGGTTACTGGCATCTTTGGAGATATAATCCTGAACTTGAAGCTCAAGGCAAAAACCCATTTGTTCTTGACTCAAAAGAACCTACAGGAGACTATCAAGAATACCTTAACAGCGAAGAAAGGTTTGCATCCCTTAAAGTTGCATTCCCTGATATTGCTGATGAATTATTCAAACAAGCAGAAGAAGATGCAAAAGCACGCTTCAAAGCTTACAAAAAACTTGCCGAATAATAGGCAGAAACTTAATAAGACCAAAAGGGAAGTATTTTCTTCCCTTTTGAATCTTGTTAAAGGAGATAAAAATGAATACGAAAGTAAGGCAATGGGTTGATGAAATCGTTACCATGTGTGAACCGGATGAAATAGTTTGGATAACCGGTTCAAAAGAGCAGTATGACAAGCTCTACGAAGAAGCGTGCAAAAGTGGCGAGCTTATAAAGCTTAACCAAGAAAAACATCCAAATTGCTATCTCCACAGATCAAGACAAAATGACGTAGCAAGAACCGAAGACAAGACATTTATTTGTTGCGACAACAAAGAAGATGCTGGTCCGACAAATAATTGGTGCGCCCCCGATGAAATGTATTCAAAACTTAAAAAGATTTACAAGGGTTCAATGAAAGGCAAAAAAATGTATCTTATTCCTTTTGCTATGGGCGTTGTTGGATCTAAATTCACAAAATATGGGATTGAGGCAAGCGACTCTATATATGTAGTTCTTAATATGGAGAAGATGGCTCGTGTGGGACAAGCTGCCCTTGACAAAATCAATGAAACAGGTGACTTTGTTAAATGCTTACATGCAAGTAAAGATGTAGACTTCGATGAAAGATATATAGCCCACTTCCCGCATGACAACACTATTTGGTCAATCAATTCCGCTTATGGCGGGAATGCGCTTCTAAGTAAAAAGTGCTTTGCACTAAGAATTGCATCATGTAATGCACGAGATGAAGATTGGCTCGCAGAGCATATGCTCATTCTTGGGATTGAGAACCCGCAAGGTGAAGTTAGCTATATAGCGGCTGCGTTCCCTTCTGCTTGTGGAAAGACGAACCTTGCTATGATTGTTCCTCCTGAATTATATGCCAAAAAAGGGTACAAAGTTTGGTGTGTTGGGGATGATATAGCCTGGATTAGAATCGGAGACGATGGAAGATTGTGGGCAATGAACGCAGAAAGTGGATTTTTTGGCGTTGCTCCGGGAACAAGCAGAAACTCTAACCCAAATATGCTTAAGACCCTTGAAAGTAATGCAATTTTTACAAACGTAGTACATAATCTTAACGACAACACAATTTGGTGGGAAGGACTTCCAAACCCGCCTACAGATGCATTAGATTGGAAGAATGAAAAATGGAGTGTGGAAGATGGCACAAAGGGAGCTCATCCAAATTCAAGATTTACCGTTAAAGCTGAGCAATGCCCTTGTATATCGAAAGAATTCGATAATCCTAATGGCGTGCCGCTTTCTGCTATAATATTCGGTGGTCGCCGTGCAAAAACATTCCCTCTTGTTCTTCAATCAAAAGACTGGGAGCATGGTGTATTTATTGGATCAATAATGGGTTCTGAAACTACTGCCGCCGCAACAAGTGCAGTTGGTGTTGTGAGGCGTGACCCAATGGCAATGCTGCCATTTTGTGGATACAATATGGCTGACTACTTCAACCATTGGTTAAACGTAGGTAAAAAGCTTACAAATCCGCCGAAGATATTTAATGTCAACTGGTTCAGAACAGATGATGACGGCAACTTTGTTTGGCCTGGATTCAGTGATAATATGAGAGTTCTCGACTGGATTATCCGGCGTTCAAATGATGTTGGAGAAGCGGAATTAACACCTATCGGCTTTGTTCCAACAGCTAGTGAAATTAACATTAACGAACTTAATGGCATAACAACTGACATTATCAAAAACCTTCTTTCACTGGATAACTCGCTCTGGAAAGAAGAAGTTAAAAACATTCAATCCTTCTATAATACCTTTGAAGGAAAAATTCCGGAGAGCCTCAAGAAGGCACTTTTGGAACTTGAAAAAGAGCTTAACACAAAAAATTAATGTATGGCTCAAATTTTAAATTAAACGGAGGCTAATAACTATGAAAAAATTTACTGCTTTATTACTTGCTTTTGTAATGGTACTCGGCACAGCTTCAATTGCTATGGCTGCTGACGAGGTAACTGTTACTTTAAACGGCACTGCTGTTGTTTTCCCTGATGCACAACCAATCATTGATGCAAATGGTCGCACTTTAGTTCCTCTTCGCCCAATAGCTGATGCTTTGGAAATCGAAGTTGATTGGGATGCTGCTGAACGTGTAGCTACTTTTACTAGAACTATTGAAGAAGATGATGTTGTAATCGCTGAATCAGTAATTTTCACAATTGGTTCTGATGTTGCTGTACATCGTGTAGTAACTACTGTTGAAGATGAAGAAGACGAAGTCGAAGAAAATAATATCGCTATGGTTACTGAAGCTATTATCGACAACGACCGTACTTTAGCTCCTGTTCGCTACTTAGTAGAAGCTTTAGGCTTTGAAGTAGATTGGGACGGCGCAACTCGTACAGTTTTAGTTTTCAACGAAGAAGCTGACGAAGTTGAAGATGATGAAGTTGAAGACGAAGACAACGGTTATGAAGATGACGACGAAGACGAAGATGATGATGAAGTTGCAGATGATGAAGTTGAAGACGAAGAAGATGATGAAGATGACGAAGAATAATTAAGTCGTCATGCAACATAACCATTGTTTTGAGCGAGTTAAGTGAGTTATTGAGTTATTTGTAACAATTGAAGATTATATATATTAGAAAAAGGCTGTCCATTAGTTTGGACAGCCTTTTCGTGACATAATTACACTGTTATTCTTTGACTGTAAACTCTATTTCATGATATAATTGATATTAATCTCACTAAAATTATTTAAAAGGCGGTGTTCCCTATCAAACAACATATGAAAAGAATCGAATTCTTAAAAAGCCGAGTGCTTGATACAAAGCCTGAAATGGATCTAGAAAATGCATTGATTATGACAAAAAGCTTCAAAGAAACAGCAGGTGAACCCCTTTGCATCCAAAAGGCAAAAGCATTCTATCGCCAATGCAATGAAAAAACTGTGACAATTTGGGATAAAGAACTGATAGTCGGTTGCTCCGGAAGCAAAATGAGGGGCGGCATACTTTGCGCTGACACATGTTGGTCGATTCTTGATAATGAGCTTGATACAATTAGTACACGCCGATATGACCCGTTCCGTTTAACAGATGAAGACAAAAAGGTGTTTCTTGCAAAAATCAAACCTTTTTGGCAAGGGCGTTCAAGCCTTGAAGCATGGTATAAACAAATCCCGGAAGATACAAAATCCCTTCGAGACTGTGGTGTAATCTATATCGACAGAAAAGCTGTAAGAGGATTTGGAGAAACAACAGCGGGCTACAGTCAGGTAATTAACGAGGGACTTTTATCAATCTGTAAAGATATAGAACTTAGACGTTCAAAACTTGATGTAACAATTCCCGGAGATTATGAAAAAGACCGATACTTAGAATCAATGCTAATTTCAGCGAACGGAATAATTCGCTTGGCTGAAAGATATGGTGAAGAAGCAAAAAGACTTGCAGACCAAGAACAAGATTTATCAAGAAAATCAGAGCTTCTTGAAATTGCTGATGTATGCTCCCATGTTCCTAAATACCCTGCCAGGAATTTCAGAGAAGCGTTGCAATCCCTTTACCTTTATCAAATTTCTATATTTATGGAGCAAAACGCAGCAAGCTATAACCCCGGAAGGATGGATCAATACCTTTATCCGTATTACAAAAAAGATATCGAATCCGGAATTTTGACTGAAGATTTTGCACAGGAGCTTCTTAATTGTCTTTGGATTAAATTTAGTGAGCCTTGCCTTTTTCAAGATGCACAAACGGCAGAATTTGCAGCGGGATATCCTATGTTCCAAAATGTTTGTGTTGGTGGCGTGGACAAGCATGGTAAAGATGCCGTGAACCCTCTGTCTTTTCAAATTTTGCAGGCAACAATTGACACGCAGCTCTACCAACCGTCGCTGTCAGTGCGTTACAGCTTGGCGAAAAACCCAAACCTTTTCTTGCGCAAGGTCGTAGAACTTATAAAGCTTGGAACGGGATTCCCTGCATTTCATAATGATGACGGAGGAATCAAAATGCTCATGAATAAAGGGATTCCACTTAAAGAAGCTTTAGACTGGAACCCTTGTGGCTGCGTTGAAACCAATCTTGAAGGTAAGCTTAGGCATTACACTGCCCTGGCAGACATAAATCTCGGCAGCATAATTGAGTTTGTTACATGCAATGGCAAAAACAAAAAAAGCGGGCTTACAATTGCGCCAAAAACCGGAGATCCAACTGACTTTAAAGCATTTGATGAATTTAAAAATGCTGTTAAATCGCAAATTTCTTATTGCATAAAAGCGGCGGTAAAAGGCAGTCATGTAATTGATGAAATTTGCCTTGATAGATTCGTTCCCACTCTCTCTTTGTCGTTTAAAGATTGCATTGAAAAGTGTATTGACTATGCAAGGGGTGGTGCAAAATATAACACAGGTAATGGCATAATACTTATTGGTGTTGCGGATCTTATAAATAGCATCTCAGCTGTTAAGCATATAGTTTTTGATACTAGGGAAGCAACAATGGAAGAGCTTATAAATGCCGTTAATGCTGACTTCGTTGGATTTGAAGAAATCCACAAACTATGTCTAAATGCCCCTAAATATGGAAATGACGAAGATATAACAAACGAAATAGCCGGTGAATTTTTCACATTTATAGCTGATGAAGTAGAAAGCTATGAAAGCAAATTTGGGCGCATGACTCCTGGGATATTGCCTGTTTCCGGAAACACACCGTTCGGTATGGAAGTAGGTGCTTTGCCATCAGGAAGAAAAGCAGGCAAACCGCTTGCTGATGGAATAAGCCCTAGCGGAGGAACAGATTTTGAAGGTGCAGGTGCTGTCTTAAAGTCAGCGGCTAGCATACCGCATGAACGTTTTGTTCAAGGTACGCTTCTTAATATGAAAATAGAGCCGGATTTGTTAGAATCTGAAAATGGGATAACCCAGTTAATGTCACTTCTTAAAAGCATGTGCAGTTTGGGCGTTTTCCACGTACAGTTTAACGTTATAGACCGTGAAACACTTATTAAAGCGCAGGAAAACCCGGAGCAACACAAAGGCCTTCTTATTAGAGTTGCAGGATATACTGCCTACTTTACTGAACTTGGAAAAGATGTCCAAGATGAAATTATTGGCAGAACTTCCCATTCGGGTATAACCGCATGAGTGAACGAGGAACGGTTTTAAGAATTGAAAAAACATCAATTCATGACGGTGATGGGCTTAGAACAGTTGTGTTTTTAAAGGGTTGTCCTTTAAAATGTAAATGGTGTTCGACACCGGAATCTCAATGCGTTGATATTGAACATAGTTATGGAAATATCATGACCGCTGACGAAGTCATTAAAGAAATTTCAAAAGATGAAATTTTCTACTTTCATTCCGGCGGCGGCATAACTATAAGCGGAGGAGAACCTTTGCTTCAAACGGATTTTACTTCAAAAATTCTTCAAGAATCAAAAATAAGGGGAATAAATACAGCTATTGAGACAAGCATGTTCGGCAATTTCAGTGATATAAAGAAATTATTGCCACATTTAGATACCATTTATGCTGATATAAAGCATATCAACAGCGATATCCATAAAGAATTTACAGCATCCGGTAACGAATTGATACTTGATAATATAAAGTCTGTTTCCGAAATTTTTAATGGCAATATAATTATACGTGTACCGCTTATTCCGACTTTTAACTTGAATATCGAAAATGCTAAAGGAATTGCCAAATTTTGCAATGAACTTAATAAAATTAGCATGATTGAGCTTTTGCCCTATCATAGACTAGGCGTTGATACGTACCGCAAATTAGGTCTTGGGTATGATTTTTTTGATGTTAAAACCCCTTCCTGTCAAGAGGTTGAAGAATTTGCAAACATTATAACAAAATCAGGGTTCAAGGTGCTTTTTTAAAATTGTTAGGTTGTGTTCGATAATGATCAAAAAGTACATTTGACAAATACCGCATTAAGTGCTATTCTTGACGTTGCTGCCAACTGATATTAACCCAACTTTTCAAAATGAAAAGTGTAGACAAAAAATATAAATGCTTCATGCGGAGGGATTTTTATCAAATCGTTTTTAGTGCGATTAATACGTCTTACTTTAGGGCTAACCCTGTGTTCAATAGGCATAGTCTTAACACTTAGAGCAAACATAGGCTATTCCCCTTGGGATGCCTTTCATGATGGTGTTGCGGGCACAACAGGAATGACAATCGGGATGGCATCTATAGTTGTTGGGATTGTAATCTTAGCTATTGTTGCGATTATGAAAGAAAAGCTCGGCTTAGGCACAATTCTTAACATGATACTCATTGGGTTTCAAATTGACTTCTTGCTTAATATTAACCTAATTCCTTTAGCAGATGGGCTGGTTATAGGTATTCCAATGCTTATTACCGGAATGCTAACAATAGGCTTTGGGTCTTATTTTTATATAGGTGCAGGTTTTGGAGCAGGACCTCGTGATAGTCTTATGGTAGTATTAATGCGCATTACAAAGAAATCAGCAGGCATTTGCCGTGCTACTGTCGAGTGCATGGCAGTTGTAGTTGGATGGTTATTAGGCGGAATGGTCGGCATAGGTACAGTTATAGCAGCGTTTGGCATAGGGCTATGTGTTCAAATAGCGTTTAGGATTCTTAAATTTGATGCTAAAGCCGTTGTGCATGAATCTTTGACTGATACATATAGGATCATCATTAAAAAAAGTAATGCCAAGCGTTAGTGATGTTAATCCAAGACTCCTGCGCTCTTTTATGGCTAAAATTAAATAAATTTCTTGTAGAAAAACAATACATGTAGGTTTGTCAAACATATGTTACATCACACCGAATAAAAAACACCAAACGAAACCTACCGGGGTCAAGCGCCCGTGCGGCTGGTCGCAAAAGAAAGTCGCTTTTGCTGCTCGCTATGCAGCCTACTTGCCGGGGTTTGGGGCGGGAAGCCCCAAGGTCTTTAGTACTAAGGTTGA
>WRBF01000014.1 GCA_009784685.1 Defluviitaleaceae bacterium
AGGTACGGTAAGGTTCTTTTGATATGTACCGCCAAGAAGGGCGGTCGCCAAAGGCGGCTTTTGCGTAGCAAAAGTACTGAGACGTATAGCGGAAAAAAGACAAGTTTTTGTTACTGTTTTGAGGGGATACGAGTATACATTGTATTGCAAGGTCATTATAAAAAATACACGGCATCAGCAAACGCATCAGGTGGGAAGTCATTTACAAGTGCGGCTGTTACTGCTACTAAAATGCTGTGATCGTTTATTTCTTTGCTTGATATGTTAATGGAAAATTCTTGCTCGATTACACATTGCCCTGAAACTGTCGGTAAAGGTCTTTGGATACATATTTGAATTGTTCTAAACTCGTCGTGAGATATGCTGGAAGCGGTCACACTGCTTTTTTTATTAAATCCGTAAGATATAACGGTTGCATTTTTTAGCTCTATTTGGCCGACTGAAGATTTTTCATCTGAATTTAAAAGCAAGAATCCGCCGTCTTTCAAAAAAGCGGCGTAATTTTTTGATAGTTTGGAAGGTGAGTTAATTATAAGTATATTTGCGTTAGATTTAGGGATAGTTTCGTTAAGTATTTGAATTGTAGGGGATTGTATCTCCCGGGTATTATCATATATTCGTTTAAGCAGGTTAAATGTTTGATCACAATTTTCCTCCGATGCGATAGCAATTAAAGACATAAAATCGCCCCCCAAATCACAATATAACGTTATACTCATATTGTTTTCACAGTCGGGTTTATTATGTCTGGAAAAAAATTGAGTGAACCACAAACTCCATTATTGAATATAGATTTTTACGATTCACCCATATATTTATTTGTTATTTTTTTTGGTGGTCTTTATGTTTGCCTTTACCTGTAAGCGAAAATACAACCCATTCAGCGATGTTAGTAGCATGATCGCCTATTCTTTCGAAATATTTAGCAATCATTATAAAGTCAATCGCTTGATCTCCGCTTAAAGAGTCTTTTTTGATCATCTCTATTATTTCATATTTAACAACATCAAACAGATCATCAACAACATCATCATAAGCAATTACTTCTTTTGCAAGAACAAGGTCTTTTTTAACAAAAGCCTCAATGCTCTTTCCTACCATTTTAATAGTAGCTTCAGCCATTTGAGGGATATGTTCAAGATCATCAGGGTGTTGTGTATTTGCAAGGAAAACTGTAATTTCAGAAATATCTGTAGCATGGTCTCCAATACGCTCTATGTCTGTTACCATTTTAAGAACGGAAGATACAAGCCTTAAATCTTTTGCGACAGGCTGTTGCTGTAGTATTATTTTTAAGCAAAGGTCTTCGATTTCCTGCTCTTTAAGGTCTATGTCGTCATCAGCTTTGATTATAGTGCGTGCAAGTTCAACATCTTGTTCTATAAGTGCTTTTATTGCATCTGCGATTGCTTTTTCAACCATACCGCCCATTTCGATAAGCAAGTTATTAAGTTGATCCAATTGTTCATCAAATTTTAATCTCATATACTAAGCCTCCTGTTTTATCCAAATCTCCCGGTAATGTAGTCATTTGTTCGGGAATCTTTATTCGCTTTTACAAAAATATCTTCATTGGTTCCCTCTTCAATTAAATGTCCGAGTAGCATAAACGCTGCCCTATCAGAGATTCTTGCGGCTTGCTGTATGTTATGCGGAGCAATTATTATTGTAAACTGTTTTTTAAGCTGTATAAGTGATTCTTCGATTTTAGCCGTTGATATCGGATCAAGACCGGAACAAGGCCTGTCAAGCAATACAACCTCTGGCTTAAGTGCCAAAACTCTTGCGATACAAAGCCTTTGCTGCTGCCCTCCGGATAAGCTCATTGCTGCAATATTAAGTCTGTCTTTTACATCATCCCATAATGCCGCTTCTCTCAATGCTTTTTCGGCTATATCGTTAAGCTCGGATTTATTTCTTATGCCGCTCAATCTTGGTCCGTAAACTATATTTTCAAAAATAGATATAGGCAGAGGCGTTGGAACATCAAATACCATGCCAACCTTGCGGCGCAAGTCTGTTACGTTCATGTTCTCGGAATAGATGCTTTTTCCGTCAAGCAATATTTCTCCCTGAGCTTTTGCATCTGATGTCATTTCAACAAGGCGGTTTAACGCACGGAGCAGCGTAGTTATTCCACTTCCCGCCGGACCGAAAACGGCGAAAATCTCGTTTTTAGATATATCTAAGTTAAGATCAAAAATTACCTGCTTTTTATCAAAGAAAAAATTAAAGTCTCTTATTGATATTTTAGGGTTTCTATCCATTTTTGTGCCTACCTGCCTTTTGCTACGAATCGATTAACAAGCATATTTGCAACTACGTTTATAAGGAAAATTAAGATAATTAAAAGGGCGGCTGTTCCGTAAGCGTTCTCCGCAGATATACCTTCTACTGCAAGTATATAAAAATGAACAGCCATCGTGCGTGTTGGGTCAAGAATAGATGATGGTAATTGAAGTGCCGAACCGGCTGTTAGCATAACTGCCGCTGTTTCTGCAATACAGCGACCTACGCTTAAAATGATACCGTTTGTGATGCCTCTTATTGCCGATGGAAACACGACTTTAAAAATAGTCTGTGTTTTGGTTGCACCAAGGGAGTAGCTAGCTTCTCTAAACGAAAGAGGAACAGAGCGGATAGCCTCTTCGGCTGTTCGTATTATTGTAGGCAGTATCATAAAAGCAAGGGTTAGCCCGCCGGATAAAATAGACCATCCAAGTCCTAGATATATAACAAAAAATATAAAGCCGAAAAGTCCGTACACGATGGAAGGTATTCCGGCAAGTGATTCTGCGCTAAAGCGAATTAAGCGGGTTATAATGCCGTCTTTTGTGTATTCAGCTAGGTAAAGTGCCGTGCCTATTCCAAAAGGCACAGCAATTGTAACTGCCAGTAAAGTTATCAGAACAGTCCCGACAATTGGCGACGCAACGCCGCCCGCCCGCCCCATGCTTCTTGGGATTTCTGTAAGAAAGCTGAAGTTAATTACAGGTAGACCTTTTATCAGTATGTCCGCTATAATAGCTGTAAGCACAGCTAAAACAAGTACAGCCGCCGCCCAAATAAAAGTTTTGGCTATTTTTTCGCGTGTTTGCGCAGTTAAATTCATGTTATTTCCTCCGGGTTATGTATTGAGCAGTGGCGTTAAGAATCATTATTACAATAAACAGCACGATACCTGTAGCAAAAAGTGCTTGACGGTGTTCGCCTGCCGCATAACCCATTTCTATGCCTATATTTGTCGTCAGTGTTCTTACAGGGTCAAGTATTGACTGCGGAAGCGCAACAGAGTTCCCGACAATCATAATTACTGCCATTGTTTCCCCCATAGCACGCCCAAGACCTAAAACGATTGCGGCAACTATTCCGGATTTTGCCGCCGGAAGCTGTACGTAACGAATTGCCTGCCACTGTGTCATTCCAAGAGCTAATGCCCCTTCCTTATACTGTCTTGGAAGCGACAATAAAGAAACTTCTGAGATACTTATAATCGTTGGAAGTATCATTATGCCAAGAATTATAGATGCTGCCAAGATGCTAAGCCCAGGTCCGCCAAGATGTTCACGAATAAACGGAACTATAAACAAAAGCCCCCAAAAGCCATAAACTACAGAAGGTATGCCGGCAAGAAGCTGTATTGCCGGTCTGAAAAAATTTCTGACAGATACGGGAGCAAACTCTGACAAGAATATGGCACAGCAAATCCCTATAGGTACACCGACAAGAACTGCGCCAACAGTTACAGCGGCAGAGCCTACTATCATAGGAAATATGCCAAATTCGCCTTGACTCGGAGCCCAGGTCATCCCGAATATAAAGTTAAACATTCCGACTTCGGTTATTATTGGTGCGCCTTGGATTATAATAAATATTGTGATCAGTGCCAAGGCAGATATCGATGACAGTGCCAGTGCCAAAAATATTCGCTCTGATAATTTTTCTTTTGATTTTAGTTTCATAATTTAAGGTATAAGCCCTTCCTCAGCTAAAATCGCCTTGCCGTAAGGCGAAAGGATAAAATCTATAAACTTTGCCGTTGCGCCTTCCGGTGCTTCCCTGCTAATATACAAAAATGGTCTGAATAGGTTATAGGTTCCGCTTATTACGTTTTCTGCTGTTGCAGCAACACCATCTAAGTCAAGGGCTCTAACTGTATCATCAACAAGACCAAGCGAGAGAAACCCTATTGAATTAGGGTCGCTTGAAACAAGCTGTCTTACTGAACCATTTGAGCTTTGAACAATCGCCCTGGGAGTTATAAACTGACCATCAGCCATAACGAGTTCTTCAAAAGCTCCCCTTGTTCCTGAACCTTCTTCTCTTGCTATCAGGTGGATTCTGGCATCATTGCCTCCGACTTCGCCCCAGTTTGTTATTTCGCCGGTAAAAACATGTTGAAGCTGTTCAAATGATAGTTCATGTATCGGATTTTGAGGGTTTACCACTATCGCAAGACCATCTCTGGCTATTTCAACTACCCAATAGTCCATTTCATCTTCATTAAGTGCACGTGATGACATTCCAATGTCAGATGTGCCTGTTGATGCGGCTCTTATGCCGGAGGACGAACCGCCGCCTTGTACGTCTATTGTAATTTCGGGATTTAAAAAGACGAATTCCTCAGCCAAAATTTCAGAGTAAGGTTGAACAGAAGTTGACCCGGCAACTATTACTCGTGCATACGCACCGCCGCCTCCACAAGCAGTCAACAGGCTTGTTAAAATGGCTAAAAGCCCCAATAATTTAAATTTCATCTATTAATCAATCTCCTATCCAAACCTGCCTGTTATGTAATCTTCAGTTCGCTGGTCCTTTGGATTTTGGAACATTTTAGTTGTTTCCGAATATTCAACCAAAGTGCCTATTTTATCTTCATTTATCATCATAAATGCTGACCAATCAGATACTCTTACAGCCTGTTCCATGCTATGAGTAACGATAATTATGGAATATTTTTGTGCTAAGTTTGCCATCAGCTCTTCTATTTTCATAGTCGATTCCGGGTCAAGGGCACTGCATGATTCATCCATAAGAATTACCTCAGGCTCAACTGCAAGCGCACGGGCAATACACAAGCGCTGCTGCTGCCCTGCCGGTAGATCAAGAGCTGACTTTTTAAGGATATCTTTAACCTCATCCCAAAGTGCAACCTGCTTTAAGCAGCTTTCGGATATCTCTTCAAGCTTTGATCTGTTTTTTACCCCGTGATGTTTAGGACCTATTATGATATTATCATAAATACTCATAGGGAAAACATTAGGTTTTTGGAAAACCATTCCGACTCTTTTCCTTATAACAGATATATCTTTGCTTTTATCATAAATAGAGTCCCCATCAAGCAGAATGTCTCCGCCTATCTTAACCCCGGGAATTAAATCATTCGTGCGGTTAAAAAGACGCAAAAGTGAAGATTTGCCACATCCTGACGGTCCTATTATAGCCGTTATTGAACAATCTCTTATGCCCATGGTAACATCTTTAAGCGCATGAAAAGAACCGTAATGCAAATTAACGGCTTTTGTTTCTATTTTATATTTCATCTGAGGTTTAAGCCCTGATTCACTCATTTATTTCTTCCTTAGTATAGAACCTGCAAGTTCCTTTAGTCTATTTGCATTTATTCGAGTTTTATGTCATAATACGACCATTATAGCATTAATAACAATAAATTCTAAAATACATTTTAAAGGTAAATTGTATTTTAGTCAATAGCAACTAAAAAGAACTTAATAATGCACTATTGCACTATTATTAATAATTTACATTTTCCCGCAAATACTATTTATTGAAAAGCACTAAAAAATCCGCAAGGGAAGTCAACGCAATATATATGGCGTATCCAGATTTAAGAATTCTGTTGATGCATAAAATCTTCTTGCCTGCCCCTAACCCCTTGCTCCCCGGACGGAGGTCTTTAAATGAATTTTACACTAAAACACAGTGAAAAACTTGAAGAAATAAAAGGCGAAGGGTTTATTTATGAACATAAATCAGGCGCTTTGCTTGTTTTTATAAAAAACGATGATAAAAACAAAGTTTTTTCGGCAACTTTCAGAACACCACCTAAGAACGACAAAGGTGTTCCCCATATTGTTGAGCATACCTTGCTTTGCGGTTCGGAAAAATATCCTGTCAAAGACCCCTTTAATGAGCTTTCTAAAGGTTCTTTGTATACATTTTTAAATGCCATGACATTTAAAGATAAAACAATGTACCCGATAGCCAGCTGTAATAATAAAGACTTCTACAACCTAATGGATGTTTACTTAGATGCGGTTTTTAACCCTCTTATTCGTCAAAGAGAGGGTTCATTTTTGCAAGAAGGCGTTAATTATATTTTTGATGAAGATGATAATTTTCAAGGTTATGGAGGAATTGTCTATAACGAAATGCAGGGCGCATTTTCTGATCCGCTTGAACTAATTCATTTAAAAATGGAAAAAGAGCTTTTTTCAGGGACACCGTATGAGTTCGATTCAGGCGGTGTTCCTGATGCAGTTAAAACTCTAACATATGAAGAATTTCTTGAATATTACGATGATCATTATACACCTGCAAACTGTATTTTTTATTTGTACGGCGACATGGATATTGAAAAAGGCATGAAACATATAAGTGAATATTTATCCGATGACAGACCTATAGGAAAAGCCGCTGAAATTAAAGCCGCTGTACCTTTCAAAGAACGTAAGTTTATTAAAGACTCATATAAAACAGAGGAGAAGGTATCCTCAAAAGCTTCAAACTATATAGGGGCTTCATATGTAATGAACGGGCGCTCAGCGAAACTTATAACGGCAGTAATGCTTATAAAGTATTATTTGCTTGGACTTGATGCGTCACCGCTTAAACAAGCTTTAATGGATGGGGGATTTGGCGATGAAATTATTGATAGCTTTAACGCAGTTACAAATCATCCGTCTTTAAGTATTGTAATGAAGAATTCTGAAAAAACTGCTGAAGAAATGGCAGTTTGTATAGACGATGTAATAAATGATGTGCTTGAAAACGGGTTCGACAATGATCTTCTTACCGCATGTATAAACAGGTTTGAATTCTCCGCAAGGGAAGATGCAAGTTACGGGCAGCCAAAAGGGCTTAATCACAACATTGCCGTTGTTACAGATATTATATCAGGGGATTTCACCTTTGAAAAAACGAATAAAATTAAGCAAATAGAAGCAGTTAAAGCTGATAAAAAGTATTTAATGGACGTGCTTAGAACTCAGTTTGCAAATAATAACTTTGTTTTATATATTACGTCTGCCCCGGACTATAATTATGAAGAAACAGAAGATGAGATTGATGAAAAGACTAAAGCTGAATACAAAAATAAAATGATTGAATTTGAAAAATATCAAGAACTTTGTGATACGCCTGAGGATATTGATAAAATACCGATGGTTCAAATTTCTGATGTTGATGATACCATTGAGGATATAAGCGCAAAGGTTGATAAAGTTGGAGATATTACCGTTTTAAGTTATACCGCCGAAACAAATGGCATTGTATACATGGATTTTATGTATGATACAAAAAATGTCCCTGTTGATCTTCTTCCATATATTGGTATTTTGAGTTGTGTGTTTGGCAAGCTTGGTACGGAAAACTATTCACTTGCTTCACTGCAGCAGCAGATTGGCTGTTATATCGGCGGGCTTTCATCTCATGCTAAGTCTTCGACTAATGTTACAAGCGGCGAAACCGAAATGTTGTTCGTGTTCAAAGCTAAGGCTCTTGAAGAAAATGCTGATAAAATATTCCGGTTTGTTAAAGAGCTTACAGAGTACACGATATTTGAAGATAAGACGAGGCTTAAAACTCTTATCAAGGAATATTTTTCGATGTATGAAGATTCTATTATAAATTCAGGGCAAAGCTTTGCGGCAGGAAGGGCATCGGCATATTTACAGTATGCATCACTTTTTGATGACTATGTTGCTGGTGTTGAGTTCTATATGTTTTTAAAGGATATCGCAGAAGGCGACAAATACGACGAAGTTTCAAAAAAGCTTAAAGAGACGGTCGAATATATTTTTTGCAAGGAAAACTTCAAAATATATATCGCAAGCAATAAAGATGATTATGACTTTGCGAAAGATGATATCGTAAATTACTATAACAGCATGAAAGAATCATCAAATAAACCTGCGGATGCACCAAAGATTCCTGAACCGGGCGAAGCTTTTGCTGTAAGATCAAATGTGCAATATGCGGCACTTGCCCTTGATTTTAGAAAGATTGGCATTAAATATACGGGCGTTATGTCAGTTTTTGTTTCAATACTTAACAAGAGCTATTTGCTTAACGAAGTGCGAATTAAAGGCGGAGCCTACGGATGTAACTGTTTTGCGTACAAAAAAGGAATTTTTTGCTTCAGTTCATACAGGGATCCTAATATAAGAAGCACTATTGACACATATAAGAATTCATTTAAACATGCGGAAGAGCTTAATATTTCAGATAAAGAAATGACAAGATACATCCTTGGCACTATTAATAAATATATCCGCCCTAAAAATGCTGTCGAAAATGTTGATTATGCAATTACGGCATTTTTAAATGGAGTTACCCACAGCATGGTAGAGCGTGAAGTTAAAGAAGTGCTGAGTTCAAATTTATCCGAGATAAAGAAATTGGGCAAAAATCTTAAAGCAGCGATGGATAAAAGCGTGATTTGCGTTGTAGGCAGCAAGAAAAAAATTGAAAGTGAAAAAGACCTTTTTACGAGCATCTGTGAAGCGTAAGGTAATTAATGGTTTGTTTGTCATTAAGTGGAAACTAGCGAAAAAATCTTGAAAATCAAGCTTTTTTAGGCTCAAGCATCGAATGTTAAGCACTTGAACTAGTATTATTTTGATAAATTTGCCTATACTAGAATTTATCCAACTTTGGTTAAAGGTAGCAAAATTGCTAAAAAAAGCAATTAAGCGACAAATTTCTGCATAAAATTGGTTGACCTATCTAAAAAGCTTGTGGTACAATGCAAGGAATTGTTATTTAAATGACAATAATGGTGATTTATCAGAAGAGCGACATCGTATGGTCTATAGTTTCGACAAGCTGATATCGTTTTAATTTAAATATACTTTGAGGATTTTGCGGAGGTGGTTTTTTGAATCATGGTTTGTTGTTTGTTCAAAATGACATTCTTGAAGCTGCTATGCAGGGCACAGTTAAGCGTAATCAGGTGATACAGAACAATATAGCTAACAATGATGTACCAAACTTCAAAAGGAGTTCGGTTCAATTCGAGGACAGGCTTGCAGCGGTTGTTGACAATGCAAGAAGAACAGGCAATCTTAACTTAGGCAATGCAGCCC
The DNA here is from genome assembly GCA_009784685.1 of Defluviitaleaceae bacterium. GTDB lineage: Bacteria > Bacillota > Clostridia > Lachnospirales > WRBF01 > WRBF01. The sequence goes on from WRBF01000014.1 coordinate 9,327, forward strand.
CAAGGGTCGTAAGGCATAATACAACATTAAGATTTAGGCTTGACGGAAATAATGTTGATATAGAGACTGAGATGGTAGACTTATATCAAAACAGTATGAGATTTGAAACTATGGTCAGCGGGGTTATGAATAATTATAGGAAGATAGCTTTGGTTTTAGCACAGAGATAGGATAAATAATACTTGGCTACTGCTTTATTGCCTATATCTGAATAGATTTGGAGTGATATGTCTATGTCATTTTTCGGAACAATGAATATCAGTGCAACAGCTCTCACCGCACAGCGGCTTAGAATGGATGTTATTTCTGAAAATATTGCAAACGCAAATACAACGAGAACCGGAAACGGCGGTCCTTACAGACGTCAAACGGTATTATTTGAAGAAATGGGCGGAAACCAAATTGGATCATTCAGAAGCAGGCTTAGCAGCGCAATGAACAGATCGCAATCAGGTCGAGGCGTTAGGGTATCCAACATAGTTGAAGATATGCGCCCGGGCAGTTTGGTGTACGACCCGGCTCACCCGGATGCAAACGAAGATGGGTATGTTCGTATGCCTAACGTAAACATAGTGGAAGAAATGGTTAACATGATATCTGCCAGCCGTTCGTATGAGGCTAACATAACATCAATGAACACAACAAAATCAATGCTTTCAAGAACTCTTGAAATAAGCAGGTAGTGTAAGGTTAACTTCTATGTAAAGTCACTAATGAGCTAATAGGAATATCCTAATTATAAATGCAAGGGGTAATGATCATAATGACAAATGCTATTAATGCAATAGACGTCAATGGTGTAAATAATAATGTGCAATCCCTTATTAACAATCGACCTGTAGCGGAAAATGGCAATACATTTGAAATGTTTTACAATGCCGCAATTAACTTGATAAACGAAGTAAACGAGCATCAACGTTCATCATATCAACTTCAGTTAGACTTTGCTACAGGTAGAACAGACGATGTTCTTGCGGTTATGATGGCTCAAGAAAAAGCCCATGCATCACTCAACTTCACTGTGCAAGTTACAAGCAGAATAGTAGAGGCATATCGGGAAATTATGCGTATGCAAATCTAGGTTCAGTTTTGTGAAGTCAGCACAGGAATGAGGTGAGTGGATGCAGGAGAGGCTGCGCGGAGTTTGGAGTAACCTGCTTGAAAGATGGAACGGTCTAGATAAAACGCAAAAAACAAGATTGATGATGACTGTTTTTGTTGTAGCTCTTGTTTTGGTTGCGATGGTATATTTTATCACAAGACCTAATATGGTCGAGCTTGCTCGTGATATTAGTTTTTCTGATGCATCTGCCATTACTAATGCGTTGAATGAAAATGGTATCAGAAACAACGTTGGCCGCGGCGGCGGCACGGTTTTTGTGAGAGAAAGAGATTATAACCAAGCCAGAATGTTGTTGGCGGATAGAAATCTTCCTAACGATGCCGGTTTTACATGGGCTGATGCTCTTGACGCAAGCGGAATGACTGCTACTGAAACAATCAAGAGAGAAAATTTAAGACGTGCTCATGAATCAGATCTTGCACAGCGATTGACCATTTTTGAAGGGGTCGATTCTGCTGTTGTTTTTCTTGCACTTCCGGATGATGATCTTTTCTTCCTTCCAAATCTAAATAGACAAGCATCAGTTTCTGTAACGTTAACTACATCGATGCCAATTTCTCAAACCCAGGCTCTTTCTATTGCTCGTTTTATAAGCCGTTCTGTCGTTGGGCTTACTATGGACAATATTGAAATAGTCAATCAAAACATGGAAACGCTTTTCTCGGGGCAAAGTGGAATTTCCGGTGGAATTACAGAAACTAACCTTGACCGTGCAATTCAAAGAGAAATTGAATCCGGTATAAGGTTTGCTATATTACCGCTTTTTAACGATGTTAGAATTGTTTCAAATATAAGAATCAACATGAACGAAGTTCAAGAAATCAGCAATCTTCTTCGTTCGCCTACAGGTGAAGAAAATGCAACAGGCGTTGTTATAGAAGAAATTACTCATAGAGCCACTGCTGAAAATCGTCCAATTACCGGAGAACCGGGACTTGGAAGTAATGCTGCAACAGGTCCGGGATATCAAATGCCCGGAGCAGGTCAATCATCAGCTCAGGAGCAATCAAGTGAAATACGTTTTGGCTATGATGAAATACAAAGAATTGTACGCGAAGGCGGCGGAGAATTGCTTACGGATGATTCTTCAATATCAGTTTTCGTATTTAGACATCGTGTTTATGACCAAGAACATTTAACAAGAAATGATATGCTGGAAGGCATGGAATGGGAAGATTTTAGACAAGCAAATTCCTTTCCTCTCTTGATTCCGATGGAAGCGGGAGGTACTTTAGAAGCCTTGCAGGATATGCTAAGAACCGGAACAGGTATTGACAGCATCGTACTTTCTGCTTTTGAAATACCGATGTTTATAGATTATGAACCTTCTACGATTCCTTTGAATCAAATAATAATGTTTGGTATTTTGGTTCTTCTTATAGGTTTGCTTGCAATTGCGCTAATCCGCAGAGCACAAGGCGAAACAGTTGAAGATATTGAACCTGAACTTGCTGTGGAGGATCTTATTGTGAGTGATAAGCTTGAGCAAGAAAAAGAAGAGGCAATGCGCCTTAGAGATATTGAATTTGCTCAAGAATCTGAAACAAGAGTACAAATTGAAAAATTCATACAAGACAAGCCCGAAGCGGCGGCGGCGCTTTTACGCAACTGGCTAAGCGAAGATTGGGAGTGATATTTTGGCAGCAGCAACAATTAGTGAGTTAATCGGCAGAGAAAAGGCTGCAATACTCCTTATAGCTCTCGGCCCTGAAAAATCAGCTCTTGTTTTCAAGCATCTTAAAGAAGATGAGATAGAGGCTCTTACTCTTGAAATTGCAAATATAAGCAGTGTTATGCCCGAAACAAAGGAAGCAGTGCTTGAAGAATTTTATCAAATTTGCCTTGCGCAGCAGTATATCGCCGAAGGTGGTATCGGTTATGCTAAGCAAATTCTTGAAAAAGCCCTTGGAGCCGATAAAGCATTTGATGTTATCAGTAAGTTAACAGTATCTTTGCAAGTTCGACCTTTCGATTTTATAAGAAAGACTGATGCTAGCCAAATATTGAACTTTATACAAAACGAACATCCGCAAACTATTGCCTTGATTCTTTCATATCTTAAAGCTAATCAAGCAGGAGATGTTCTTTCACAGCTTCCGACTGATAAGCAGGCTGATATCGCAAGGAGAATAGCTCTTATGGGCAGAACATCGCCGGATGTAATCAAAGAAGTTGAACGTGCGCTTGAAAAGCGTGTATCTGCACTTATGACAGAGGACTTTACTGTCATCGGAGGCGTAGACGCTGTTGTTGAAATACTTAACGCAGTTGACCGTACTACAGAGAAAAACATTATGGAAACTCTCGAGATGGAAGACGCCGAGCTTGCTGATGAAGTTAAGCGCAAAATGTTCGTATTTGAAGATATTGCTTCACTCGACAACCGTTCAATTCAAACAGTTCTTAGACAAAGTATTGATAACAGGGATATTGCTATCGCACTTAAAGGCTCAACAGCCGAAGTTCAAAATATCATTCTTTCAAATGTTTCAAAACGTCTTGCCGATATGATTCGAGAAGATATGGAATACATGGGACCGGTTCGCCGCTCAGATGTTGAAGAATCTCAACAGAAAATTGTTAACGTCATCAGAAGGCTTCAAGATACGGGTGAGATTATTGTTGCCCGCGGCGGAGGCGGAGGAGATGAGATAATTGCTTAGTAGTAGCCGTAATATTGTTAAAGCAGCAGCAGTTATTACCGATGAAGTTTTAAAGCTTAAGACCGGAATAACGATAGATAATCAGCCGAATAATGATGAAACCGACAACGAAACAGGCTTGGTAAATGATGAAGAAACTCGTAGCGAAATGCTGCAAAATGCTCGTGACGAATCTGATATGCTTTTAAATGAAGCTACCGGTCAGGCAAGAATCATTATAGAAGAGGCCAAACGTGAAGCAAATGTAATAAAGCTTGCCACAGAAGAAGAGGCTCGCAAAGCAGGATATGAAAAAGGCTATAAAGATGGCGTTTTGCAAGCTGACCAATTGAAGCAAAGTGCAACAGAAGAACTTGAATCAGCGCAGCATGAAAAGCAAGATATACTTGCGAAAGTTGAACCGGAGGTTGTAGAGCTTATAGTTTCAATAGTTGACAAGCTTTTGCCGAAAGTCGCCGCATTTAATAAGGGAACAGTTGCAAATTTAATTAAACAGGGTATTGCGGGCGCAACTATAAAGGGTTCAGTAACAGTTCATGTTTCAAAAGAAGATTATGACACGACTTTGGCTCAAAAGGATGAAATTGCAGAATCGCTTGAAACATCGGTAATCCTTGATATAGTAGCCGACCCTGCTCTTAATGCCAATGATTGCATAATTGAAACATCGTTTGGGAATATAGATTGCAGTTTGGATGCACAATATAATACACTTAGAGAGAATTTGTACTACATCCTTGAAAACAGTTGAAAAATAGGTGAAATTATTGAATCTGTCTAAATACAGCGAGGTACTTGATAGGACATATGTTAAAAAACTTGGACGAGTTTCTCGTGTAGTTGGTCTTACTATCGAATCTGTAGGTCCTGAAGTAAATGTATCTGATCTTTGCCTGATTAAAGCAACTAAGCATAGCGAACCTGTTTATGCCGAAGTTGTTGGTTTTAAAGATAACAATATTTTGTTAATGCCGATAGGCTCTATGCAAGGAATAGGTCCGGGCAGCATTGTAGAAGCTTGCAATACAGATATTAAGATAGACGTATCAGATGATATGTTAGGTAGAGTGCTTGATGGGCTCGGTAATCCGATAGATAATCTTGGAAGCATTACAAGCGGAACAAAACGAAGTATAACACAATCCGCACCCGATCCTCTTAGCCGTAATCGAATAACTGAACCTTTACAATTAGGTGTGCGAACGATAGATGGTCTGTTAACACTTGGAAAAGGGCAAAGAGTTGGAATTTTTGCCGGAAGCGGCGTTGGCAAAAGCACATTAATGGGCATGATCGCCCGAAACACTAAAGCAGAAGTCAACGTAATATCTTTAGTTGGGGAACGAGGCAGAGAAGTTAAAGAGTTCCTTGAAAAAGATTTAGGTGAAGAAGGGCTTGCACGTTCAGTAGTTGTTATTGCGACTAGCGACAAGCCTGCGCTAGTAAGGCTTAAATGTGCAGAAGTTGCTACAACAATCGCCGAATATTTCCGTGACAGAGGCAAAGATGTGGTTCTTCTTATGGATTCTCTTACAAGATACGCAATGGCGCAGCGTGAAGTTGGTCTTGCGGCAGGTGAACCGCCGGTTACAAGAGGTTATACCCCTTCGGTTTTTTCAATGATACCAAAGCTTTTAGAAAGAGCAGGCTGCTCGGATAAAGGTTCAATTACAGGGATTTATACGGTTTTAGTTGACGGTGATGACTTAACAGAACCTGTTACAGATACCGCTCGCGGTGTTTTAGATGGTCATATAGTTCTTTCCAGAAAAATAGCCGCAAGAAATCAATACCCTTCAATAGATGTGTTAGCAAGTGTTTCTCGTCTTATGAATGACATAGCTTCTCCGGAACATAAAAAGGCGGCGAATGAAATAAAGAAAAACATGGCTGTTTACTCCGATGCGGAAGATCTTATAAATATAGGTGCTTATGTAAGCGGAAGTAACGAAGACATAGACAAATCAATTGCAATGAACAAAGATATTCGAAATTTTTTGCAGCAAGGCATAGAAGAGAAAATTATGTTTGATGAAACGCTTGATGAGATGAAAAGAATAACACAGTAGGATGGTTTTATGGCTAAGTTTGTATACAGCTTAAATACGATTTTAAATGTGAAAGAAAAATTTGAAGATCAAAAAAGACTTGAATACGGACAAGCTGTAAGCCAACTTGAAAAGGAAAAGGAAAAAAAGAAGGCTCTTGTTTCAAAAAAAGATGCAAATATATTGCTTTTCAAAAAAACGCTAATCGAAAATATCGAACCAAACGAAATCAGCAACATAAATCACTACACAGAGCTTCTTAAAAGAAATATCATAGCTCAGGAAGCCGTAATAACAAAAGCAGCTGCATTCGTAGAACAAAAGCGAGTTGAGCTAGCAGACGCAATGAAAGAGCGAAAAAAATACGAAAAGCTAAAAGAAAAAAGATACGAAGAGTATCTAATAGAAGAGAAAAAAGAAGAACAAAAAATAATAGATGGTGTAGTAAGCTACAAACACAGTAATAGAGGATAATCAGATAAGCTATCAGTCAAAATAAGTTTTAATTATCACCCTAAAAAGATATCTGACATCTGTTCCGGAGGTTTCAAATGGCAAATGCAACTTCGACAAAAAACGCCCGCGAGGCTGATATAGAAAACCTTGATGTTGCTCCTGAATTCGACAAAAAGGCTGCCAAAAGAGCTGAAAAAGAAGCCAGAAAAGCTATGAAAAAAGCTGAAGGCAAAGGCGGCGGATTAGTTGTTAAACTTGTTGCAGTTTTGCTTGTCGCATCTATTTTTGCCGCATTTTGGTTTAATGTTTTTGGTGTTAGGGATAATTATTTAATGCCGGTTTTGCAAAGAATACCTGTTGTAAACAATCTTTTGCCGATGACGGAGGAAGAAGATCCATACGAAAGTATGACTCAGGCGGAACTTATTGCGACAATCGAATCGCTAAGACGTGAGGTTGGTGAAAAAGAGGAGCAAATACAGTCTCTTTCTGATAGAAGTAACATACTTGCGGGTCAAGTAGAAACCTTAACACAATTTAGAGATCAGCAGGCACAGTTTAGAGCAGATAAAGAAGAATTCGATAGAATGATTGTTGGCGGCGGACCGATAGATTTTGCAAGATTTTTTGAGAGAGTTGACCCTGAAAATGCGGCTATATTGTATCAAGATGCCATACGAAGGGAACATCACAACAGAGATTTTGCTAACTACGTGTCTATGATTCAAGCAATGGAAGCCAGATCGGCGGCGGATATGCTCTCTCGTCTTATAAGGTCTAATCCGGACTTGGTTGCAAGCGTACTAAGAAGCATGGATAATCGAATCAGCGGCGAAGTTTTGAGCGCAATGTCTGCTCAAGATGCCGCATTGATAGTAAACAGAATGTACCCTGAAGCACCTCCGACACCGCCATTGCTTTCTTCATTAATAACTACTCCTTTTGCGCCTGATGCACCAGCGGGTACTGTCAATGACGGTGCGGCTGGTGAGGATCAAACAGGTGACGAAGATACGGAAGAATAATTTGATTTTACCGCTTTAATTTTAGAGCGTTAAAATATAGTGAAAGACTGATGACTTCACACGGGTTATCAAATCATCAGTTCAATTAACAAACATTATTTTAGGAAAGGAGGAAAAGGTATGAATGTAAACAACACAGCCAATGTAATCAACAATGTACAGCTCACTGAACAGTCGTTATTAAAAACTCAACCTAGTGCAGGCAATTTTTTCAGTGATTTTTTTAACAACTTTGGTAATGCATCAGCCTCAAATCGGACTAATAATGTGCCCGAAAGAAGAGATAGCCATACGGTTAACAATTCTGCTCAATCGCAAAATAGGCAGCAGCCTAATAACGTGGAACGTCGGAATGATGTCACTAATGAGAGACTTGACGAAAGATCAAGAAATGAGCAGCAGCCGGAAGTCGGTACGGAAACAGTGCGTACACGTGAAGAAGTGGAAAACGCAGTATGTGAAGTTGTTGCGGCAGAAAGAGAAACAATCAGAAATATCGCCGATACTTTAGGCATTACGGCAGAGCAGTTAGCGGAAATTTTGGCAATGCTCGGACTTACGGTTTTGGACCTTACTGATAAGCAAAATGTGGACAATCTTTTGCTTATGGTTTTTAACATGGAGAGACCGTCTGATCTTTTAAACTTACCCGGAATTGTAGGGATGTTTAATGATATAAATGAAGCGGCAGCTGATTTTAATGATTTGATTGAATCTGTTGATTTAACCGCATTAAAAGCCGAGCTTTTAGATTCTAAAACTAATCTGCTGCAGGATGGTAACAATCAGCATTTTGCTTATGCTATTGAAGAAGCGAACCAAAATCCGCTTTTTGCAAATGGTGCCGATGTTAAAGACGAAGTTGTTGAAGTAATGGCGCAGCCTGCGGCTGTCCTTGAAGGTGATGCTGAATCTGCGGAAGATAATCTGCTTAATTTGCAAAACTCAGAAGGGCAAACAGCGGTTAGAGCTGAAAACCAATCTTCGTCAGGAAATACAGGCGGACAGCAAGAAAACCCGCTTATGGGTGGCGAACAAGCTGTAAATTCTATAGTCTATGAAAACAAAAATGCCGGTCAAATTGCAGCTAACTCATTCGAGATATCATCGTCAGGGCAAGCGGCAAAAGCAGAGACTTTGCAGCCTCGTTCAAGTGTCAGCGCAAGTGATATAGTCAATCAAATGCTTGAAAAGATGAAAGTTGATGTCAGGGCGAACATTACGGAAGTAAGAATGACTTTGCGCCCCGAAGCTCTAGGGGATGTTTCGCTTAAAATCATCACAGAGCGCGGTATTGTTACTGCACAGTTTTTAGCTGAAAACGAGCGTGTGAAAGAGATAATCGAAAGCAATTTCAATATCCTTAAAGATGCACTCGAAAAGCAAGGCGTTTCAATTTCATCATTATCAGTTGAAGTCGGCTCTGAAAAAGGCCAACAGATGCTTGAAGAGTATGAAAGAGGACGTCATCTGTCAGCAGAGCGCATTCGTCAAATAATGGGAATTGCATTAGATGATGAAGAGCTTGAATCAGAGGCAATTCAAAATGTAGAAGGCAATGAAGTTAATTATTATGCGTAACACAATATATAACTAATTGATTTGGAAAGGAGGTTACAATATGTCAGATACAGGTATGTGGTTTGATGTACAGCAACGTATGGAGGCACATGAGGCAACAGGATCAACAGCCAACCCTGCATCACGTCCTCGTACAGAAGGCAATGAAATGGGGAGAGATGCCTTTTTACGCCTTTTAATAACCCAGCTTCAATTTCAAGACCCGCTTAGCCCTATGGAAGATAGAGATTTTATCGCCCAATTAGCGCAGTTTTCAGCTCTTGAAGAAATGCAAAACATGACAAGAATGCTTGGGCAATCTAAAGCGTTTTCGATGGTAGGAAATATTGTTCATGCCAGACACTTTAATGAAGCAGCTAACCGGACTGATGAAATACTGGGAGTTGTTACATCCGTAGCTTTAAGAAATGGCGTTCCGTTTCTTGAGATTGATGGGGATAGAACAGTACCTCTAAGTGCTGTACAGGAAGTTTTGGGAAGCCAAAACGACATGCTTCTTAGAATGTTGCAAAACAATCTTAACCATTTACAAAACGTGGCTCTTATCGGACGGTATATTCAAGCTCTTGTTCCGGGAACGGATGGCAGACAGCCTGAGTTCATTGAAGGTCAAGTTGATCAAGTCATGCAAGATGCTAACGGTAATACCATACTGATGGTTAATGGAAGAGAAGTATTTGCGGCAGAAGTTATTTCAGTTGCAGATCGCAATCTCTTAATAGGCAAAACAATTTCCTTTATGCATGGCACTGAAAGAATTGAAGGTCCTATACAAGGTGTTGTAATTCAAGATGATCGTGCTTACTTGCGTGTTAATGGGATTAACGTTCATATTGAGAGAATAAACCAAGCGACGGATGCTATTAGGCTCATTGAAACGACTATTACGCATAGAGGCAATGAGTACACAATTGTAGGCGTAATGATCAGAAACGGTGCTCCAATCCTTATAGCGGATGACGAGACAGAAATTCCGTTCAGAGAGTTCAGAGGAATTAGGGAAGATGATTAAGCCCGCTGTTACCGATGGTACTAGCAAATCATAGCTAAGGAGGGATTTTATGCAGATATTCCCCGGAACAAATAAAGTAAATAGCAGTATAAATCCCGTTGCTGACGAGCATCAGTTAAGGAATACGCCCCAAGCGAGCAATCCGGGGGTAAGCTTCGGGGATGTGCTCGGTAATAAAATTGCGGAAAATCAGCCGATTATTTTTTCAAAGCATGCTAGTCTAAGGCTTAACTCAAGAAATATAAACCTTTCAGGCGAACAAATTGCAAGGGTTGAAAATGGGCTAACGCAAGCAAGGCAAAAAGGAATAAATGATTCGCTTGTTGTCGTTGATGATATAAGGCTTGTTGTAAATGTTAAAAGCAAGACGGTCATAACGGCTATGCAAAGCGTAACAGATAATAATATTTTTACGAACATTGATGGTGCTGTAATTGTATAACGGCATTTGAGTTCGGGCGAGGTTGGACCCTATGGGAGATTTCGCCAATATATAACATTATATCATTTAGATATATATACAGTTTCTAACAGATAGGGGGAAACAATTATGATGCGTTCTATGTTTTCCGGAGTTTCCGGATTAAGAGTACACCAAACGAGAATGGATGTTATTGCAGATAACGTAGCCAATGTTAATACTGTCGGCTTTAAATCAAGCCGAGTTACGTTTAACGAAGTTTTCAGTCAGCTCGTTTCAGGTGCTTCAGCACCAAACCCTGCGACAGGTCGTGGTGGTGTTAATGCGATGCAAATAGGTCTTGGTGTTGGTATTGCATCAATAGATAAAATTATGACGCCGGGTTTTGCTCAGCGTACAGATAGGTCGCTTGACCTTATGCTTGACGGCAGCGGATTTTTTATAGTCGGCGACGGCAGCGGAACTTATTTCACCCGTGCCGGTGCGTTTGATATCGACCCGGCAGGTAATATAGTTGACCCAAGAGGTATGATCCTTATGGGTTGGGGGGTTGATGCCGCAGGTAATATACAAAGATCATCCGTTCAGCCTCTTAATATGCATGAGGGCGGAAGGCAGCAAATGCCTGCCACTGCAACAACAACGGTAGATTTTTCAGGTAACTTAAATGGACGTACTCGTCCTGTTCATGAAAGTACAATTGGTGTTTTTGACTCACTAGGTAATAGATATATACTTGATGTTGTGTTTACTATGGGGGCTGTTGCCGCTAACGGTAATACGACATGGACTATGACCTTTCCAGCTAACGGTACTCCCGGTTTTGGTAGTCCCCCACAGACTGCCAATGGCGTTTATATGTCCCTAGACGGAAACCCTGAGCAATTTGTGCGATTTGGGGATTTTGACCCTGATGAATACTTTGAATTGGTATTTGATACAAACGGTAATCTGGTAGGAAATGCAAATCGAATACTTGGTATTCCTAATGTGTTGCCAGGACTTGCACCAGGAGCAACTTTCGGTCGTCCTCCGGTTGGAGGGGAGCTCGCTGCTGCTGTTGTTCCAGGCGGAGCTGCTACTACACCAGCAACAGGTGTTGTTGTTGTTAATTTCGAAGAGCTGTTTCAGACTGATGCCGGTGCACAAGTAAGAAGAGCCGAAAATGGTAATCGTCCGGGTGTACTTTCAGAGATTTCTGTAGGCGGCGACGGTATAATAACAGGTCGTTACTCAAATGGTCTTAATAGAACATTAGGTCAGATTGCTGTTGCAAGATTCCCTAATCCGGGTGGTCTTCAAAAAATCGGTAACAACCTTTTTGTACCAACATCTAACTCCGGTCAGTTCGACGGAACAGGTGAAGAAGTCGGAGCCGATGGCAGTGCTATAATGGGCGGTGTTCTGGAGATGTCGAACGTTGACCTTGCCGGCGAATTTACAAATATTATTGTAACGCAAAGGGGTTTCCAAGCTAATTCGCGTATTATCTCAACTTCTGACGAAATGCTGCAAGAGCTTGTTAACCTTAGAAGATAATTCATTAAAGAAATGATTGAAGTGACTTAAATGCCGTTTGCGGGGCTGTGGTCGAATAGCCCCGCAGAAAGCGGCAAGTATGAAAGATATTCTCACTAATTGTAAAATTTTCTATAGTTTTCAAGATTTATATGTAATAATTTACTTTTCTGTAATAATTTGATATAATAAATAATTGTTGGTCACAAAGGCGGCATAACAAACAGATGGAGGGATATATAGATGATAATTGTAACACGTTTAAACGAAAAGCCCCTCACAATAAGCAGCGAGCTTATCGAATCAATTGAAGATGTACCGGATACGGTTATTACAATGACTACCGGCAGGAAAATTATCGTGCAGGAAACCATTGATGAAGTTATAGATAAAGTAATTGAGTACAAGCAAAAGATTTTTTCCGGAGTGGTTGTAAACCCTCCTAAGCACGACATTTAATTAGTCTCTAACCATAAGGTAAGACTATAAGTAATGTAAGAACGGGAGGAAGCTAACTTGGATAAGGGTTCATTAATCGGTTTTATAGCGGCTGTCGGTCTGATCGTAACTGCGATGATTTTGGCAGTCTGGCCTGAATTTGGTATGATGACTGCATTTTTGGATGCTCCGTCGGTTTTAATTGTTCTTGGAGGAACTGTTGCAGCAACGATGGTTTCTACTACAATGGAAAATTTTGTTACTTCATTAAAAGCAATGGGAAAGGCCTTCAGACCGCCTAATGTTGACCCAATGGCTGCTATTGAAAAAATTATAACGCTTGCCAATCTCGCTCGTAAAGAAGGTATTTTGGCACTTGAAGAAGCGGCTAAAACTATGGACGATACGTTCCTTGAAAAGGGTATAATGCTCATAGTTGACGGTACTGACCCTGAGCTTGTTAGGAGTATTCTTGAAACGGAGATTGCCTACATAGAGGGCCGTCATGCCGCAGTAAGAAGTACCTATGATTTCATGGCTCTGATGGCACCTGCTTTTGGTATGTCCGGTACAGTTATTGGGCTTATCGTTATGCTTCAAAGAATGGATGATCCTAGTGCGATTGGCGGGGCGATGGCGGTTGCGGTTATAACGACTCTTTATGGATCTATGGTTGCAAACGTTGTTTGTTTGCCGGTTTCAAGTAAGCTTAAAACTTTCAGTGCTGAAGAGATGCTTATGAAAGAAGTTCTTATAGAAGGTATGCTTTCAATTCAAGCCGGAGAAAACCCAAGAATTATTGAAGAAAAGCTTAAAGCATTCTTATCACCTAAGATGAGAAACGCAGGCGCACCGGAAGGCGGCGCAGCAACGGCAGAAGAATAAGAATATTTTTTGAAGTTAGAAAGCAGGTGGATGTAAATGGCGAAAAAAAATAAACCCCCTGAGGCAGATGCGAGTAAGGTTTTGCCGGGTTGGATTGCTACTTGGTCAGACTTGGCGATGTTGATGTTTGCGTTTTTCGTTATGTTGTTCTCCATGTCCACAATAGATATTGAAAGGTTCCAACAAGTCGCCGCGTCTTTTTCCGGGCGAGAGTTAATGGTTATGGGCGGGGGCGGCATAGGTATTGACGATTTAATTGGAAGTGGTATAATAGATTTGCCATCTATTGCTGAAGGTGTGTTTGATTCAAGACCAAGTCTTGAAGAAAGGCATTATGCGTTGGAGAATTTGCATGATATAGCATCTGACTTCAGAACATATTTTGCGGAATATCATGGGCTTGATGGTGGAGAAATTGATGTTATAGTCGGAGAAGAATCTGTAAGGATTATCTTCCCCGGAGGAATACTATTTGACTCCGGTCGTGCGGATTTAAGACCAGATGCCTTTGAGATGTTAGATATAGTTGCGAATGCGATTTTTATGCATCCCGAGTTATTTATTGAAATAGAAGGTCATGCTGATAATGTGCCTATGCGCACAGCACGCTTCCCAAGCAACTGGCATTTATCTTCTGAAAGAGCAGTAGCGGTTCTTTGGTATTTTGTTGATGCACGGGGCGTTGAGCCTACTCGTATATCATCAAGGGGATTTGGCGAATATCACCCAATTGCCACTAACGATACTGACGAAGGCAGGGCGCGCAACAGGCGTGTTGAAATTAATCTTGTGAACAGAGATATGAGCTTCCCGAGCTTTACGGAAAGCGAATGATAATATAGTGTTTTGTGAAATTAGTTTTATAAAGGGAGATGACTTCGTTGGCTGAAAATAAAAATAAACTGATGATGATAATAATAATTGTGTTGCTTGCGGTGCTGCTTGTTACGATTGCGGCAGTTTCTGTTATTGCCTTTCGCGTTATGTCAAGTGAACCTGAAGAACCGGGGGCTGATATTATTGCAGTTGTACCTGTGCTGACACCGGAACAGATTGAGATAATAGAACTTTCATCACCTATAGGTACAAACCTCGCAAGAGGAGCTACAGGGGAAACTCATTTTATAAGATTAAGTCTTGCTACAGGCGTTAATAATACTCAAGGCAGGGAAAGCGAAGAATTCGCTGTACTCATTGCAGAGAAAGAGCCTATAGTGAGAGATGTTATGCTTGGGGTTATTAAAAGCAAGACACATGAAGAGCTATCTCGACCTGACGGGCGTGATGTGTTGAGGGATGAAATATTGGCAAGACTTCAACATACATTCCAAAATCATTTGCTTGTCGCAGTTTATATAAGCGATTGGGCTTTGCAATAAATATTAGTTGAAATTTAACGTTTGACATTATTTTGATACAACGGTGGTGAGTAAATGAGTGAGATTTTATCGCAAAGTGAGATAGATAAGCTGTTGGCGGACTTATCCGGCGGTGATACAAGTACCCTTGTTGTTGAAGAAGGTCCTCAGCTTCCCGTTGCGAAAAGTTATAACTTTGCAAGACCATCAAAGTTTCACAGGGATCAATTAAGAACATTAGAAATAATTTTTGAAAATTATTCAAGGTTACTGTCGTCATTTATGACAGCATATCTACGAACTAATTGTGAAATTGAGATCGCAAGCGCAGAACAGATTACGTTCAAAGAATTCCATAATTCAATTGTTAACCCTATAGTGCTAGGTATTATTGATCTAAATCCGCTAAAAGGTGCGGTTGTTTTAGAGATGTCGAGTAATGTTGGTTACGCTATAATAGATAGAGTCCTCGGCGGACCTGGTCTTGGCATTAAAAAACTTAGAGAATTTTCCGAAATAGAAAAAATTCTTCTTGAGCGTATAGTTGCTCAAATGCTTGAATATTTAGTAGAGCCTTGGGAAAATGTTATTGTTCTTGAGCCTCGTTTAGAAAAAATTGAAACCAGTTCACAATTTGCACAGATTATTGCTCCTAACGAAATGGTAGTTTTGGTTACTTTAACGATAAGAGTTGGCGTTGCGGAAGGATTTATTAACTTCTGTATACCACATTTCGTTTTAGAGCCAATACTTGAGAAACTTAATACTAAATCTTGGTTCACACAGGTCGAGCACGATGTCGAAGATACGTTTGCTGAAGATTTAAGCACTCAAGTAGAAAAAGCAAAAATAGCAATTAGAGCGATTTTGGGCAGCGGAACAATATCAGTAGGTGAGTTTGTCGAGCTGCAGGTGGGCGATGTTATCGCGCTTGACCAAAATCCAAAAGGGGACATCGGCATTATGGTTGGAGAAATTCTTAAATTCAAAGCAAAGCCCGGAACATCCCGCGGTAAAAATGCCATTCAAATAACTTCTGTAATCAGGAAGGAGGAGTAGCTTCATGGGCGATACATTATCACAAGCTGAAATAAATGCCTTGTTAGGTGGATTAGGTGATGAACCGGATTCTTCTGAAGAGTCGGCCGGAATGGCCGGAGCTATTATGGAACTTGAAAATGAGCTTACACTTGAGCAGAAAGATATTCTTGGCGAAATAGGTAACATTAGCATGGGAACTTCTGCTACAACGCTGTTTGCATTGTTGGGGCATAAAGTTAATATCACTATCCCTCAAGTTAAAGTTTCTAAATGGAAATACTTGGCTGAAGGTTATAGCCGTCCGTGTGTAGGAATACGTGTTGGCTATAAGGAAGGTCTTCAAGGGTCTAACATACTTGTATTAAAGCAAAATGATGTTAAAGTTATAGCAAACCTTATGATGGGCGGCGAAGGTAATATTGATGAAGATGCCGAATTATCTGAAATTGATTTAAGTGCAATAGGCGAGGCTATGAATCAAATGATAGGTTCGTCAGCAACATCGCTTGCTTCAATGATAAAGATGAAAATCGATATTGATACTCCTCATGCATTCAAACTTGATTTTACTGATGGTGATTTTTTTGAAATGACGGGTCTGGATCCGGAAGAAATTATTGCCTGCACATCCTTTAGAATGGAAATAGGAGATTTAATAGATAGTGAAATAATGCAAATTATTCCTAAGGAGTTTGCGCTTATGATAGTAGATAAAATGAGGAATCTATCCTCAGAACCAACTGGTCAAGGTGAGCTTCCGCCGCCGCCTGTTGCGGCTCCGGCTCCGGTTCATGCACCGCCCCCGGTTGCTGCACCAATGGCTGCTCCACCTCAGGAGTATGCACAGCAGCCTATGTATCATGCGCCGCCGGTGCAATATCAACAGACTGCGCCTATGCCGCCGGTTAATGTTCAACCGGTTCAGTTTCAGCCGTTTGACCCTCATGCTATATTGCAGCAGAAAGAAAATATCGGGATCATTATGGATGTGCCGCTTGAGGTTTCCGTTGAACTTGGCAGAACGCATAAGAAGATTAAAGAGATATTGGAATTCACACCAGGAACTATTATAGAGCTTAACAAATTAGCCGGAGAACCGATTGACATACTCGTTAACGGAAAATTTGTTGCAAAAGGTGAAGTTGTTGTTATTGACGAAAGCTTTGGCATAAGAGTGACTGATATAATAAGCGTTGAAGAAAGAATCTAATTTTGCTAAGGAGTGAATATTATGGCAGATAAAACGATACTACTTGTAGATGATGCAGCTTTTATGCGCATGATGCTTAAAGACATATTGACTAAAAATGGTTATGACGTTGTTGGAGAGGCCGAAAATGGTTTAAAGGCTATTGAAAAATATAATGAGCTTAAGCCTAATCTTGTAATTCTTGACATAACTATGCCTGAAATGGATGGTATCCAAGCCGCTAAAGGTATAAAGGCAGCGGATGCAAACGCTACTATAATTATGTGTTCGGCAATGGGACAGCAGGCTATGGTTATTGAATCTATTCAAGCAGGAGCGAAAGACTTTATCGTTAAACCGTTCCAACCGGACAGAGTTTTAGAAGCTGTTAAGAAGGTAATCGGATAGGTGATGTGAAATAATACTATGAATTTAATTGAGATATCGCTTTTGCAAGCAACTGAGTTTGGTGCTGCTGAGCTCTCTGGCCTTGGTGTATTCATAGGGCGGATTGCTTTTATTGTAATAATGTTTGTAGCTGTTGCTTTTGCGGCATATTATACAACTAAATTTATTGCATCTTCAAAGCGCAAATCCGGAAATTCAAGCAACATTAAAATAATTGAAGGCGTAGCCGTTGGGTCTCATGCGAATATTCAGTTGGTTTGCGTCGCAGGCAAATATTTTTTGATTGGTGTTACGAAAGAAAGCATAACCTTTTTGACTGAAATAACCGGAGATGAGGTTAATGCACCTGAACCCGCAAAAATCTTTGTTCCTTTTGAAACATACTTTAACAAGGTTTTTAATCGAAAAACAGATGAGCAGGGGGGCGAAAGCGATGATTAATTATGCTTTTGTTCCTATTTTTTTATAGTCGTTCAACTATAACATAAAAGGGCTGTGTTATGAAAAACTTTCGAACTATTTCTGGATTAATATTTCTTTTAGTCTTTGCTTTTTGCTTCGGGACGGTAGCTTTAGGTGCTGAGATTATTCCTACCGAATCTGCCGCTCCTGCTGTAGGCATTAATATCGGTATTGGTGATAACCCCGATGGTGTCGTTGGAACACTTCAGCTTCTTTTTCTTCTTGCAACGATAACTATAATCCCGACACTTTTAATAATGCTTACATCCTTTACAAGGATTATTATAGTCTTGCATTTTGCCCGTTCGGCTTTAGGTACTCAACAAATGCCGCCAAGTCAAGTGTTGCTTGGTCTTGCTTTATTTTTAACTTTGTTTATAATGGGCCCGGCTTTAACAACTATAAACGAAACAGCAATTCAACCATATTCAGCCGGGATTATAAACCAGGCTGAAGCACTTGAAAATGCGATGGCACCTCTAAGAGATTTTATGATGAGACAAGCCTCAGTTAGGGATGTTGCGCTTTTCGCAAATTTATCAGGTGAAGTTTTTGCAACTCGTTACGATGTTCCAAACAGTGTACTTATTCCTGCGTTTTTGCTTGGTGAAATAACTAAGGGATTCCAGATAGGGTTTTATATATTCTTGCCGTTTATTGTTATAGACATGATTGTGGCTTCAACGCTTATGGCTATGGGTATGATGATGTTGCCTCCTGCTATGATTTCTTTGCCGTTTAAAATCTTGATTTTTGTTCTTGCGGATGGTTGGTCACTTCTTTTAGAAGGGCTTATCCGAGGATTCCGATAAATTATTCGCTACATTATTTCACCAAAGGAGGTCTATTATGAGTCCGGATAGTGTATTATCTGCTGTTCAATCTGCAATTTTCACTGTTATAACAGTTGCTGCTCCGCCGCTTGCTTTAGGCCTGACAGTTGGTATACTTGTAAGTCTTTTTCAAGCGGTTACGTCAATACAAGAACCTACGCTTGCTTTCGTTCCGAAAATAATTGCGGTTTTAGTGGCGATTATGGCATTCGGCGCATTTATGCTTACAACCCTTCTTGAGTTTATGCAAAACTTACTTAGGGATTTCCCAAATCTAATAATTCCGAGGTGACGCAGCCCTATGGAGTCACTTGCTGATCAATTTTTCATTCAAATTTATTATAATATTGATATACTTCTTGTGATACTTGCCCGTTTTATTGGGTTTGTTGTCATACTTCCGGTGCTTTCCGGCGCAAGTGTTCCTATGATTGCAAGGTTAGGTCTTGCTTTGGGATTTTCTTTTCTTGTTTTTACCTCCGGTATGGTTACGGAAGTAAGTTACTATAACACGGTTTTTGGCTTTGCAATGCTTCTTGGTACTGAGTTTATGGTTGGTTTTACCCTTTCATATATTGTGTACTTGTTTTTTGCGGTCGTTCATTTTGTCGGACAGCTGATGGACTTTCAAATAGGTTTCGCAATGGTAAACGTTTTAGATCCAGTAACACAGATTCAAGTTCCAATAACCGGTAATCTTTGGTTTTTGCTTATAAGCGCATTATTCATTGCAACCGGAGGGCTTAATATTATAATCTCCGCTATGTTTTTGAGTTATGAAATTTTGCCAATCGGTACAGCCGGCATAGTCGGTAATAATGTCACCATTTTCTATATACTGCACCTTATGGTGCAATATTTCAGCTTAGGGGTTCGTATAGCGTTGCCTCTAGCAGGCGTTATACTTGTAATTGATATAACTTTAGGTCTTTTGGTCAAAGCAATGCCGCAGATGAATGTGTTTGTTGTAGGTATGCCTATGAAGGTGTTAATAGGGCTTATGGTGTTGTTTCTTATTACCCCTACTTTTGCCGGGGTTTATGATTGGCTGTTTATAGCTGCATACAGAGGGTTTTTAAACGTTATGGGAGGTTTAGCTCCGGAATGACGTATAAATTTTTAGATAAAGATAATAAACAAATCCAAAACCTTGAATTATACATTCCTCTGAATCTTAGCTTCTTTAATGAAGGAGGCGAGAAGACTGAACAGCCTACTGCACGCAAGCGTAGAAAAGCTCGTGAAGAAGGTCAGGTTGCAAAGTCACAGGAGCTAAATACAGCGATTTTGTTCTTAGCTGCTTTTTTTGGTCTTAGGCTTTTTGCAGGTTATATGTTTGAAAGGATATCAAGCCTTTTCCAGTTTAATCTTGTTCGTGTCGGATATGTTGAAACTACTTTTGAAAGAGTCCATCTTGCGGGATACATTGCTCATTTGTTTGCACAAGTGTTAATCATTATTATGCCTCTTATGGCAATTTCAATGACCGTTGGTATTATTACAAACCTTGTTCAGGTTGGTTGGCATCCAACCTCTAAACCGTTAAAGCCAAAATTTAGCAAAATTAATCCTCTTAAAGGATTTAAGCGAATTTTCTCAATGCGCACAATCGTAGAGCTTGTAAAGTCTCTTGCTAAGATGGGTGTAATCGGTGCTGTAATTTACTTTACTATTTCCGGTGAGATAAACAGGATTCCTCAAATGTCAGATATGGGGATTTTGCCTGCTATAATATTTCTTGGAACAATGGCAACACAGATGGGTATTAACGTTGGGCTTATGTTTCTTGTAATTGCAGTGGCAGATATCTTTTACCAGCGAATGAAGCATACAAAAGATTTGAAGATGACAAAACAAGAAGTTAAAGAAGAACACAAAAATATTGAAGGTAACCCGGAAACAAAAAGAAGAATTCGCCAAAAAATGCGCGAAATGTCTATGAGGCGAATGATGCAAGAAATGCCAAAAGCAGATGTTGTAATTACCAATCCGACGCATTATGCCGTTGCACTTAAATACGATAAAGAAGTTTCAGACGCACCTTATGTTATTGCCAAAGGTGTCGATTTTTTAGCAAAGCGAATTAAAGATGCTGCCTTAGAATATGATGTTGAAATAGTTGAAAACCCACAGCTTGCTAGGGCGTTGTACGCTTCAGTTAATGTCGGATCTGTTATACCTTCTGAGCTTTATCAAGCTGTTGCAGAAATATTGGCATTTGTTTATAAACTTAAAAATAGAGAAGACAGTATATAAGAAAAAGAAGTGAAAACATAGATATTATAAATGAAGGTTATATCTACCTATTTACTTTATTAAGTTTTTTTATTATACTGTAGCAGTTAGAGTTATATTATTTCATTGATAATTTACAGGACAAGGGGGCGTTCTCATGGAGATAGTAAGGATCAGTAATACCCAAGTTAAATTTATACTAACTAAAACTGACCTCTTGGAACATAATATAAAAATCACAGAGCTTGCTTATGGCTCAAAAAAAGCTCAAGAATTTTTTAAGCACATGATGGAGCAAGCATTTGTTGAATGTTCTTTTGAAGCAGATAATTCACCGCTTATGATAGAAGCTATTCCAACAGCTATCGATAGTATAACAATTATTGTTACAAAGGTTTCAAATCCCGAGCAAATTGAAGAAAAATTTAACATGATTCCACGAGTTAATGATACGGCAAAAGTGAAATTTAAGTCAAAGCGGCCGATAATGCCCGCTAAAGCACCTGAAAATAACGATATAGTTATTTATTCATTTGATTGTTTAGATAAAGCTATAGATGCCTCGATTAGGATTAATTCTATTTTTATCGGAGATTCAATGTTGTTTAAACATGAAGAAAGTTATTTTATCTATGTGGTTAATAATCTAACGTCAGAAAATGGATCTAAGATGGATTTAGTTGATATGATTATGGGAGAATATGGACAGAAACATGCAGTAACCGCTATTTCAAAATTTTATTTGCAAGAACATTGCGAAGTAATGATTGAAAATGATGCGATAAGCAAGCTTGCTTTGACTTAATTAATAAATAGTTGCCTCTAGTGTCATACTAATGTTAAACTGCGTTAAACTTTAAGCTTATCGAAAGAAGGGAACAATGATTGATGAAAGTTAATATGGAGTTAAACGATACAAAAGAAGTAGGGCAATTTATCCCACTGCACTACCACTATCAAATGTTATATGATCATGCACGCATAGCGGGGTTCCGCAGTGCTATCAACCATGTTGTTAAACCGGGGGATGTTGTTTTAGAATTAGGAAGCGGCACAGGTGTTTTATCGTTTTATGCATCAGAAAAAGCCCGCAAAGTGTATTCTGTAGAATTTAATGGTGAGCTTGTGGAAGAATCACGCCGGCTTTTGGCTTTAAACCCGAACGGTGATAAGGTTGAGGTAATTCATGGGGATGCGTTTGAATATATTCCTCCCGAACCTGTTAATGCCGTAATATGCGAGATGTTGCATGTAGGCTTGCTGCGTGAAAAGCAGCTGTCAATGATAGATGAATTTAAAACACGCTATAAGAAACATTTTAAAGACAGCCCTATGCCTATATTTATTCCAACAGCAGTTATACAGGCAATTCAGCCTGTAAATCATGATTTTCATTTTGAAGGCTACTATGCGCCAATTACGTTGTTTCAAGATCCATATCATGATGATCCACGGACAACACCGCTTGGAAACCCTGTAGTATATCATCAGTTGATGTATGACCAAGCGTACGATTTTTCTTGTAAATGGAGCGGTAATGTTCAAATTGTGAATGAAGGTTCTTTTAATGCGATTCGTGTTATAACGAAAAACATTCTTGCAATTAAGCCGGAAAACCAAGAGATTATTGATTGGCATAATCAATATCTTATAATTCCACTTGAAAAAGAGCTAAAGGTTAACCAAGGGCAAAATATTAATATTAGCTTTGATTACCTTGCAGGAGCACCTCTAACTGATTTGCGTCCTGTTGTAACGCAGGCATAAGGCTTTGTATAAAAACCTCCTTTGATGGGATAATAACCACAAAAAGGGGTGATTGATCTGGAATTTATTAAAGCTTTTTTGGTTGGTGGGTCAATATGTGTTATAGGGCAAGTGCTTATAGATAGAACAAAACTTACCGCTGCAAGAATTTTAGTTCTTTTTGTAATTCTAGGCTGCTTGCTTGGTGGTCTTGGGATTTATGAAAAAATTGTAGAATTTGGCGGTGCAGGGGCGACAGTTCCTTTGCCCGGCTTCGGTTATATACTTGCAAAAGGCGTAAAAGAAGAAATTGATAAAGTTGGAGCCTTCGGCATAATGACGGGCGGCTTTAAAGCCGGGGCAGCAGGTATTGCCGCTGCTATGATTTTTAGCTTCCTTACTGCGATGGTTACAAACCCTAAAGAAAAGTAGGAGAAAACTAAAAAATGGATTGGTTAAAAGTAACAGTGCAAACAACTTCAGAAGGAACTGAGTCTGTTACGGCTATGCTAATGGATGTTGGCATAAATGAAGTTCAAATAGATGATGTTTTTGATCTTAAAAACTTTATCGAAAACAATGAAGATAAATGGGATTATATAGATGAAGAGCTTATTAAAAAAGTGCCGGGTAATGCTTCGGTCACTTTTTATGTTCCGGATAATGAACGTGCCGGAAATACATTGTCTGTCGTAAAAGATGGAATTAAACAGCTGTTGCTTGTTTCGGGAATTGATATTGGAACTCTTGAGCTTGAAATAGATGGAGTTTCGGATGAAAGTTGGCTTAATGAATGGAAAAAATACTATAAGCCGTTTGCAATTGGTGAAAAAATAGTAATACGCCCCGAATGGGAAGAGTATGAAAATATAGAAGATAAAATAGTCCTGACGATAAACCCGGCTCATGTATTTGGCACGGGGCTTCATCAGACAACCCAACTTTGTATTCAGCAGCTTGAAAAGCACACTAAGTTGGGCGATAAAATACTTGACTTAGGCTGTGGAAGCGGAATTTTATCAATAGCTTCGCTTCTTTTGGGCGCAAGTGAGGCTCTTGCTATAGACTTAGACCCGGAGGCAATTGATATCGCATATGAAAATGCAGGGTTTAATGGCATTGATAAAGGGCGGTATAGTGTGCTTTCAGGCAATGTTATAACCGATGATGGGCTTAAATCTAGTGTAGCCGATGGCAAATATGATGTTGTAGTAGCTAACATAGTAGCTGATGTAATAATTGCAATCTCGGCTTTTGCGTCAGAAAAAATCAAAAAAGACGGAATTTTTATAACATCCGGTATAATAAAAGAACGTCTTGAAGATGTTAAAGCTGCACTTAATGAAGCAGGGTTTAATGTGTTAGAAGCTGCCATTAAAGATGAATGGGTTTGCGTTGTTGCAACATTCATGAATAGGGTCAGATAGAGGGTAATATGTCCAGATTTTTTGAGCCATTTGAAAATATTAACGAGTCTGACGGTATTATTAATTTCAGCCGTGATAATGCAAATCATTTGACTGTTTTAAGACATTCAAAAGGGGACATTATTACAGTTTGCGATGGTGCAGGTATAGACTATGAGTGCGAAATTCAGCTTATATCTAAAAATGATGCGGTTGTTAGCATTTTACGCAGGAAAAAATGTGAATCAGAACCGGACTTTAAAATTACACTATTCCAAGCTTTGCCAAAATCTGATAAAATGGAGCTTATAATACAAAAAAGCATCGAGCTTGGAGTTCATAAAATAATCCCTGTTGTTACACATAACACGGTTGTACGCATTAAAAATAATGTTAATACGAAAATCCAAAGATACATGAAAATATCTGAAACAGCGGCAAAGCAATGCAACAGGGGCATAATACCCAATATTTCAAGTCCTGTAGAATTTGATACAGCTATTCATATGCTCGCTAAAAAAGAAGCATCATTTGTCGCATATGAAAATGCAAAGCTTGATTCAGGAATTAATTTAATGAATATTGAAGCAGATGAAATAGGGATTTTTATTGGGCCTGAGGGTGGATTTACGGCAGAAGAAGTTGAAAAATGTGTCCTTAGCAAAATAAAACCTGTTTCTTTAGGCAAGCGTATACTGCGAACAGAAACGGCAGGAATAGCAGCACTTTCTACAATCGTATATTCCAAAGAATATCGATACGCTTTGAAAAAGGGAGACATGTAATGGATAAACAAAAAGTATTTATAATTGATGATGCTGACATCGCAAGAGTTATGCTAAAAAATATTTTAAACGAAACAGGCGATGTTGAAATTATGGGAGAAGAAAAAACAGGCATGGGCGCAATTATTATGCTTGAAGAGCTTAAACCGGATATTGTTTTTCTTGAAGCTGATATCGGCGGGGATATGAAGCTAGATGATGTTATAAGTGAAATGCGTAAAGTGGATAAAGATGTAAAGATTATTGTTTGTGCTGATGATCTTTCACAGTATAAGGCTGTGGAGGCAAGCTTAGTTGGCGCAGATGAAATAGTTGGTAAGCCATACCGTAAGCGGACTATCCAGCGTATTGTTAAAAGTTACAAAGAAGGTGTATAAGTTTGAAAGATATTGTGTACTTTGACAACGCCGCATCAACGAAACCGACAGCCGAAGTAATGGGAGCTTTTAATAAAGCATGTAACGACTGTTACGGGAATCCATCATCAGCACATTCTGCCGGTGTAAAGGCTGAAGCAATTGTTAATGAAAGCAAAAATGTTATAGCGTCACTTATTGATGCGTCTTGCGATGAAATTGTGTTTACATCAGGAGGTACAGAGTCAAATAATATGGCTATTTTTGGAATAGCTGAAAGATATAAGCGAAGCGGAAACCATATTATAACAACAAAAACAGAGCATCCTTCTGTTTCGGCTCCTTTTAAATCCCTTGAGCAAAAAGGGTTTAAAGTGACATATCTTGATGTATGCGATAGAGGTTACGTCAATGAAGAATCTCTTTATGCCGCCGTCTGTGATGATACAATACTTGTTTCAATTCATCATGTAAACAGTGAAGCCGGGACAATACAGAAAATAGATAAGCTTTCTGAAAGTGTAAAATCAAAAAACCGAGAAACTATATTTCATTGCGACGGAGTTCAAGCCTTTGGAAAGATACCAATCAACCTTAAAAATGTTGACCTTTATAGTATGAGCGGGCATAAAATTCATTGCGTGAAAGGAATTGGCTGCTTGTATGTTAAAAAAGGAATAAAAATATCTCCGCTTTTATATGGCGGCAGCCATCAAGGCGGACTTCGCGGCGGAACTGAAAACAGCATGGGTTCTGCTGCTTTTGGGGTAGCAGCAAAAACAGCTTATGATAGAATGAACGAGTCACATCAAAAGGTGCTTGAAGTTAAAAACAGGATTTTGGAAATTGCTGATGGTGATCGGATATTAATAAACGGTGACAAAAACAACAGCTCTCCATACATATTAAGCATGAGCTTTTTAGGCAAAAAAGGCGAGGTTTTGCTGCACTATCTTGATGATAAAGGATTGTATGTATCAACAGGGTCTGCTTGTAATGAACGTAAAAAAAGCGACAGTGGCTTAGCTCACTTTGGATATTCGAAAGATAGAGTTTCTTCTGTGATAAGGTTTAGCTTTTCCAGGTTTAATACACCGGAAGAAGCAGATTATTGCATATCTGTGCTTAAAGAAGCACTTGAAATTATTGTATAAATGTAGTTAGCTTGGAGTGAAATTATTGAATAATTCAAATGAGCTGCCGTACACGAAAGTGGTTTTGGTAAAATATGGTGAAATAGCGTTAAGAGGCAATAATCGAAGTGCCTTTGAAAATCGTTTATGCGGCGCAATTAACAAAAGCCTTGGAGGAACGTCTTATTCTGTAACAAAAGAGCAAGGGCGTATTTTAATTCAAAAAAAAGAAATAGATGACGAGCTTGACTATGATTACGTTGTTAAGCGTGTAAAGCTTGTAATGGGAATTGTAGGGATTTGCCCTGCGATAAAAACTGAAAACCAAGATATAGAACATCTGAGAGAACTTGCGCTTTTATATATAAAGCAAATCGCACCGAAAGGCGAGTTCTCGTTTAAAGTTGAGTCAAAACGTTCCGATAAGCGATATCCGATTAAATCAAACGAGGTATCTGCCTTAATAGGTGAACATATTTTTGAGAGTATGGAAAATGCATCAGTTCGTATGAAAAACCCTGATATTTTACTTAAACTTGAACTTAGAACAGACGCATATATGTACATAGATACGATAAAAGGAGTTGGCGGGCTTCCATATGGGAGTACAGGGCGTGGCATGCTTCTATTATCCGGCGGTATAGACAGCCCTGTTGCTGGGTTTATGGCGGCAAAGCGCGGCGTTTTGATTAATTGCGCTTACTTTCATTCTCCGCCGTATACATCTGAGAGGGCATTTATAAAAGTGCAGGATCTTGCAAAGCGTCTTTCTGATTTTACCGGCGGCTTGACGTTTTATAAAGTGAATTTTACTGATGTGCAGTTGTTTTTGTATGAGAATGTTTTGCATAAACGCCTTACGATTTTGTTAAAGCGTGCAATGCTTATAATAAGTGAAAGGCTTGCAAAACGTGAGTATTGTGATTGCCTTATAACTGGTGACAGCCTTGGTCAGGTCGCAAGCCAGACTTTGGCGGCAATAAGGGCTCAAAGCTCAGCGGCAACACTTCCAATAATACGCCCGCTTGCGGGGATGGATAAAATCGAAATAATCAACTTAGCTGAGCAGATAGAAACTTATGAAATAAGCATTCGCCCATATGAAGATTGCTGTACGATTTTTGTAGATAAACATCCCGAAACACAGCCAAAACAAGACATAATAGAAAGCATTGAGAGACAGTTGTGGGATAAGGGCTTGTCTGACTTGATTGATGCTGCAGTTGTCGGGGCAGAAAGAATTTTAGTTTAGAATCTAATATTTTCGTTGTGGTTTGATGCTAGAAAAGAGGTGATCCGATGGAAATAACAAGTCAAGAATTTCTCAAAGCCTTAAATGGTGACATCCGTGCATTTGAGAATATTGTAAAAACATATGAAAGGCTTGTATATAGCGTTGCCCTTAGACTTCTTAGAAATCCGGAGGACGCCAAAGATGCAACACAGGAAGTTTTTATTAAGGTTTATAAAAGTTTAGATAAATGCAAGAATGAAAATATGTTAAAAAGTTGGATTTGTGTAATAACGAATAATACTTGTATAGATATTATCCGAAAGCATAGTAAGCAATCGACGATAAGTCTTGATGCACAAATTGAAACGGATGAAGGGGCTTTTATTTTTGAAATTCCATCCGATGAAAAGACACCGGAGCAGAAATTAGTTGAGGATGAAGGATATGAAATGCTTAAAGCGGCTATTGATAAGCTTCCGCTAGATTACCGCAGCGTATTAGTCCTTCGAGATATACATAGTTTAAGCTATTCTGAAGTTGCTGAGGCAACAAATTTGAATATGGGTACAGTAAAATCTCGCCTTGCAAGAGCAAGGGCAATGCTTAAGAAGATATACATAGGTTAATATTTTAATTTTTGCCGTAATATTTTGAAATATTTTTGAAATATTGCGGAACAAATATTAATAAGATTACGTTAATAGTAGTAAGAAGTAATAAACAGTGAAATAAAGTACAAATGTCATAAGAAAGGAGTCGGTTCGCATGGATTGTAATAAATGCTTTGAAATAATTTCACTCTACATTGATGGGCTTTTGGCTGAAGAAGAGCAAATTATTTTTGAAAACCATATAGAAAACTGTGAAAAATGCAGAATTGAGCTTCATGAAACCGAAACCCTTCTTGAAAATCTTAAAGATATGTCCCTTGAAGAAATGCCGGAGCATCTTCATTTTGATATTATGAAGGGTATTGAAGACATTCGGGTTACGCGCAGACCTTCGAGATTTTTGTATTCTCGTCTTGCTGCTTTTGCAGCTTCTTTGATAGTCGTGGTTGGAGTTTTAAGCGTTATGCGTAATATTGCGCCTAATTCAGGTGCTGTGCAAAGCCATGATGCGCTTTTTGCACCTGCATCACCTATGGCGTCTATGCCGCCTTTGGAAGCTGAGATGTCGGAAGGCAGTTTTGCACAGGCAGGAGGGCGAATTGCTCCGGATGCGGCTTTTGCGGAGATTGATATGGAATATGGTTTTGAACTGTACGAAGCTTTAGAAATACCTTCAGATGCACAAGGATATATGAGATCAGCACGGCAAGACGACTCTTTTAGAGGGGTTGTTTTTGAGGATGGTTTAGTTGCAATTTTTGATTGGGATGACTCCGGAGATGGCTCTGCAGCAGGCTTTTATATAAATGATTTTGAGAACCATGTTACAGCTGCACCTATACCATGGGGGCTCTTAGATATATCAGTCGAATGTGATTGTGAAGATGAATGCTACTTTGATTGTGACTGTGAATGTTATGAAGAGTTGGATCAGTAAAATTATTTACAAACATCAAATCATATGGTAAAATATGTTAGTATTAGATAAATAAACAAAAGAAGGAGATAAATTAATGAACGTTATTAGAACAACAGCTGTAGAACTTTTAACCATACCTGCAATTGCTTATAAGCAAAAGTTAGCATCAGGCGGATGTGGACTTCGAATTTTAAGGCTTGACCAAGGTGAAGTTGGGGTATTTACAATTAACAAACGTGATGGAGAAGCGGTTCCTTATGGTAAAGTTGATATAAATCTATTTCCTGATTTTGCCGTAGATGAAGCGTTAGAGATGACTAATGGTTTGCCTTACTCATCTCGTGGTAAAATTTGTGTATCTGTTTTTTCTGATTCAAAAGAAGAGGATGAAGTTACGGAAGAGGAAACAAATGCAATTGACATGGTTGGCAGTGATGAATACACTGCAATTATTGACCGTTACAGCGATGAAACAGGCAAAATGAATTATCAGCTTATGAATAAAGATTTTATCCAGTTTGCCGCTAAAAGCTCGACTGTCAGCAAGATGGTTGGCGAAAGGGCATCAGAAGGTGATATTTTGCTTCATGTTCTTAAAAATCGCGCCGGGCATTTAGCTAACAAAAGAGAATCTTTAAGCGATGATGAAGTTAAAGCATTGATTGAAACCCTTGAAGAGATTGACACTCGTGGTGCTTTTAAAGAACTCAAGGCACATATCCGCAGGCTGTTGGCACGCAGATAGGGATTTTTCAGTTTATGAATTATAGACGGTTATATAGAGCATAGCAGGACTTTTATGTCTTGCTATGCTTTTTTATGTTATCAACATATACTCGTATCCCCTCAAAACAGTAACAAAAACTTGTCTTTTTTCCGCTATTCGTCTCAGTACTTTTGCTACGCAAAAGCCGCCTTTGGCGGCCGCCCTTCTTGGCGGTACATATCAAAAGAACCTTACCGTACCTTCGGGTACGCTAA
>WRBF01000015.1 GCA_009784685.1 Defluviitaleaceae bacterium
CTGTTTCTACTCTCTTCCACTCTAGCGTTTCTCTCGGCTATTTCAGAAGCGAATGTCATAATAGCACTTTTTTATCACCTCGTCAAGGGGTTTTTTTATTTTTTTTTATTTTTTTTTGCGGAGTTGTCTAAAATATACCTGTAACTATCACAGTTAGCGCAAAGAAAAGACCTAATGAAGCGCAAATAGTTGTAAATTTCATATCAAGATTGCGAAGAGAACTTAGAATCTTACCATCACGCAATACAAACTTAGTTATAAGAAGTCCTGCCACAAGGCTTGCGGCGAAAACTCCAACCTTTTCCAAGTATCCAAGAGCATCAACATGCATTTCCAAATTAAACGCAAAGTTCTTAAACGCCTCGCCAAAAATGCCTAAAACGAAACATACGATACCAAAAAGCATAACAGCTGTCTGTCTACACCAGTCCGTAGTAACCTCTCTAAGTTCACGGTTAGGCTTTCCAAAAAACATTGCCGAATATTTAAGACAGATTAAAATTGTTCCTAAGTTAATAATAATCATTGTCCATTCCAACAAGCCATCTACCCCGCCCATCATGAAGTATTTCGAAACAGATCCATTGAACAGAGGCATACCAACAATACCAAATATCGCCAAAATTGTTGCAATTGCAACAGTTCTATTTGTATTCCATAAACCACGAATTTCGTCAATATTTTTAGTGCGATATCTCATAATAACCATGCTTGTACACATAAAGAGTGATGTTTTGAATATCGCATGATTAACTATGTGAAAAAGTGAGCCGTAGAAAGCATATTCATAATCCATGTTTAACCCAATCATAATCAGACCAATTTGTGCAATTGTGCTGTATGCTAAAATCAGCTTGATATCCTTTTGAGCAAGAGATAAAACAACACCGGCTATCCCAGTTATTATACCGATAATCATAAAAAATTCCTGTGCTGCAATAGGTTCGAAGACTTCTTGAAAGCGTATAAACATATAAACACCGCTTTTAACATGCAGACCAGACATAAGAGCTGCTATTGACGAACGTGCACCGGGCATTGAATTAACCTTTGGCAGCCATGTGACAAGCGGCAAAAGAGAACATTTTGAAGCAATCGCTGTCATTATTAACGCATAAGGCAGAATAAGATTAGAGCGATCAATACCTGATATAGCATATTTCACTCCATACATATCTAAAGTGCCTGTCAGCATATATAAGTAGCCCATGCCAAAGAGGTAGAGCTGCATAACGATTATATTTATCATAAGGAAAGTCATGCCGGGCAACATATTGCGACGCTCACGGTCATACATAAGTAAAATTGTAACGACAACAGTCCCAACTTCTACAAGTACAAACGTATTGAAAAAGTCACGTGTTAGAAATAGCCCAATTAGCGAAGCCTCGAGCAAAAATAACAAAAACCAAAAGGTGCGGCTATTGCGTTCGTTAATACTGTACAGTGTTACAAGTAGGAATATGAAAGTACACAACAGGGTAAACACTGCTGCTAAGTTATCTGCCCGCAAAATAATCCCAAGAAATCCGTCAAACTCTCCAACTACAGTATATACTGTTTCATAGCGGCTTATCATAAACAGATAAAAAGTAAATGCGACAAGTGCCGATTGGAATAAAGCCGCAATGATACGAGCAGACCTTGCTCCGGAAAATACGAACAAGAAGACTGATATCAATACTGGGATAATTACGAAATAGGTAAGCATGTTGCCCTCCTTAAGATTATGAGCGCAAAGACAAAGACAAACGCCCTAAAGAATTCCTACAAAGATTAAAGTCAGACCAAAAAACACTCCCATAGACATACAAACGCTTTTAAAGCTGAAATTTAAATTAGCAAGACGTTTTAAAACCTGATTACCCTTTACTGCATATTTATATATCAAATATCCTATCGCTAAGCTTGCAAAGAAAATTAGCGACTTCTCTAGATAGCTTGATAGGCTGATGCTTACATTAGCGTCAAACAGGAAATTTATCAGCTGTTGTCCAAAAACGCCTCCTGCCAGACACATAATTCCCAAAGCTGTTGTTGGTATAATCCTCCATTTGTCTGTCTCGACAGCTTTGCCTTGTAAGCCGTTGTCCTTTCCGAACAATATCCCGGAATATTTTATGAAAGATATAATAGTTCCTAAGCTGATGATATTAGTTGTCCACATAAGCCAAGTCGGAACATCATAGGAAATAAAATATTTTGAAACACTTCCTATGAATAATGGTGCGCCGGTTATGCCTAACACTGCTGCTAGCGTAACTACACCCGTGAGCGGCAACCGCTTTAACACACCTTTGATTTTATAAACATCACATGTACCATATGAGCGATAAATTATACCAGCGGTAAGAAATAGGGCAGATTTAAATATCCCGTGACTTACTACATGATACAGCCCGCCTATTTGTGAATAATACCCTCCGGATGACAGACCAATTATTATAAGTCCCACTTGAGACATTGTATGATACGCTAAAATCATCTTTATATTGGTTTGTGATATTGCCAGTATAACACCTGTTATACTGGCGGCAATCCCTACAACCAGGAAAAAGTCATGAGAAGCAAAAGATCCAAAAACCTCCTGTAGCCGTATAAACAAGTAAACATTAGTTTTTATCTGTACCCCGGAAAGTATCGCTGCAACAGCGCAGGGCGCAGCAGGGTATAATTGAGTTTTTGGCGTAAAGCTAAATAGCGGTATTATTGAGCACTTAAAAGCAATCGCTGTCATTATCAATGCATAGGGAAGAATCAAATCAGCCCTATCAGATAAAGCAATTGCATCCGACACATAAGCAATATCAAACGCACCTGTTAGTTTATAGACATATGCCAAACCAAGCAAATAAAACTGCATAGCGACGATGTTAAGCATGAGAAAGACCATTCCGCCAAACATTTGCCGCCTTTCCCGATTGAACATCAACAGGATTATAACGACGACAGTGCTGACCTCAACCAACACAAATATGTTAAACAGATCTCTGGTAAAATAAAGCCCCGTCAAAGCCGCCTCTAAAATAAACAGCAAAAACCAGAAGGTTCGGCTGTCTGTCATGTTAAAGCTATATACAGCAACCACTAAAAAGATTATTGATGTAAGCAGCATAAAAACGGCAGATACGCTGTATATGCGCAGATATATCCCTAAAAAATCAATATAACCGCCTACAATTGTTACAGTGTCTCCCCCGCGTGTTAATAAGACCAAGTAGAAGGAAAAGGCGGTAAAAGCTGTCTGAAGAATTATCGCCAAAACCCGTGCTGATTTATTATCTGAAAAAACGAAAAGGAGCGACGCAATTAGAACAGGAATTACTACAAAATACGTCAGCATTTGCTAGTCATCCGACTCCTCTTTGCGGGCAATATCTGAAATGATGAGCCAATCCGCAGTTTTATATTTTCTAAACAATGCGTTAAGCATCGTAATATTTATCGCTGTAACTGATACACCAATGATTATAGCCGTAAGCATAAGAGCCTGTGGCATAGGGTCAGCAAATGCACTAAGATCATCAAGCATTCCAAGTTCATATACTATAGGAGGAGCCGTGCCGTAACGAGCACCTAAAAACAACCAGAACATAATTACTGCCGTTTGCATAAGCAGTATGAAGATAATAGATTTTATAATATTACGGCTAGTGATGATGCCGAAAAAGCTGATAAAAAACATTATGACTGCAAAATAATCTAAAGGTATAATGTTTGCTATCATGACTTCACCCCTTTGTTAACATTCAAGTTTGTTTCTTCTCCTCTCTCTATCGCAATGTAGCGATAGAAAAGGATGAAAAATCCACATGCCACTTTTAACCCGATTAATATATTCATTGTCAAAAGGTATGCACCTTGGTAAATTTCCCGAAATTCCGCAGGCAAATACGCCGCAGCACCTACAAATATTGCAATTATTGCAGCAACTATAATGTTAATGAAAATCAGTTCTTCCAGTTTTATAACTTTTTTAACCGGAATGTCATAGATATCATAAATGAAATAACGGCAGATGAAGAAAGATGCTACAGCCAAGCCGCCTTGGAAGCCGCCGCCCGCAGAAATATGACCGTTTGCAATAATATAAGCACCAAAAAGCAAAATCAAAGGGCAGATTATACGCATTGTAAGAACAGCCATTTTTGAACCTTCAATATCACTAGGACGACCGTCTGACACGTATGTTTTATCAGACCATGACATATGAGACACAGCAACTACCGAAATAACCAAGATCAGAGCCTCGAATAAAGTGTCATAAACTCGATATCCTGCCAATATCGCATTTACAGCATTCTGACCACCTATATCTTCCATAAACCTAAGTAGGTACAGCTCTTTCAAATAAGTGCTGACAGATGTGTCTGGCATAAAGTGTATAAACAGAACAAAGAGACCAATCGTGAAAGTCAGAGGCAAAACAATTTTTGCAAATCGCTTACCCAACGCTATTGAGATTGGCTTTTCTACAAGCGTTTGACCTTTTCTACCGTAATATCTCTCAATACATATGACAAAGAAAATTGTGGAAAAAGCAGAAATACCAGCCTCTGCCATAGCCACGTCAGGTGCGCCTAAAAACAGGTAACAAACCGCAGTTATTAGTGAGAAAATCCCAAAATATACGATAATACGATACGCTTTGTTTTCAAAAACTATAAGCATAGCTAAAACAATCCATAATACTAATAAAACCTCTAGCATAGTTACTCTCCTTTAGAAGAATCAGTTTCAGAATCATCAACAAGTTGACCTTCCAATTGATAACCTGCTAAATATGCAGAGCGAGCTACGATATGAGCAACCATTGGATTTAGTATTAAAATGATGATTGTGATAAGTAACACTTTGCCTGTAAAAAAGCTTATACCATTGTGCAGGCATATACCGATAAGCAAGGTTAGCAGTCCTACGGTATCAATCTTTGAGGTAACTAA
The DNA here is from genome assembly GCA_009784685.1 of Defluviitaleaceae bacterium. Taxonomy (GTDB): domain Bacteria; phylum Bacillota; class Clostridia; order Lachnospirales; family WRBF01; genus WRBF01. The sequence continues at coordinate 4,944 of WRBF01000015.1, forward strand.
AATACGCGGATAAAAATCTTTAAAACGAAACAGATTAACTGCGCCAAACAACATAAAAGCGATTCCTGCGCCTATAGCTATGTTGCCAGCAATCTGCAAAATATTGGATATATCCATTATTTACCCCTCCTGCGTTTGCCAAGCCTATGTTCAGATAAAAATAATGCAATGAAAATAGTACCGATAAAACCGAAGAGTGCGTAAATTATAGCAAAATCAATCAAAAACGCCAAACCCTCTACAGAAGCATAAGCTATTATTATTATGATAGTCTTTGTAGCTATAAGGTTCATAGCTAAAAGCCTGTCCCATATAGACGGACCAATTGCCGCACGGATTACATATAGGGTCAAAAGCCCTAGCATTGCCCACAATACAAACATAATGCCCTCCTAATGTTTAGACAGGTTCTTACTTCTTTTCAGCTTTAATCAGTCTTTGTTCCAGTTTATATTTTAGCATTTTATCAGCTGTGTTTGAATCTCCAGGAGTATACTTATCCCTTATCCACAGTAACGTGATATCTCTGTTGTCAAGATCAAGCAAAATAGAACCCGGCGTTAGTGTGATAGAATCAGCCAGAACTACACGAAGGGTATCGCTTTTAAGTTGCGTCTTTACCGTTACAATATCCACAACCGGACCTTTAAGAATAGTTTTAATAACGGAAAACCCTGCAGCATAAATTTGACCAATCAAGAAAAAAGGATAAGTAGCAAAATTAGCAAAATTTACATCCTTAACATCTTTATATGGAAGGAATTTATTACCAAAGTAAATACATAACATAGCAACTAAAAAGCCCATTATAACAGAGCTTAAGGAAAGTTCTTCCATAAGCATTATCCATGCTACCATAAGTGCCAACAAAACAAAAAATTTATATTTGACCATTTCATACCTCTAATTCCATTTTATAGTTAAGCCATAAAAGTCAAAAAATAACCACAGCCTGCTTTATAACTCATAAAAAATCAGTTTAAAGGCAAGCTACTGTATCAATTTCGAATTATACACTTCTTTCTATTTTTCGTCAATGGGTGAAGAACAATAAAAAGTGGATCAATTTCTACCCAAGCATCGGCATATATGTTTTAGGCGAGTCAAATAACGAAAGCTGTTCCATTCCAAAAGAGTATATCCTTGGATCAGTTAGTGCTTGCGTTGCTGTGCTTTTATTAATCCCAGAGATCGGCTTCCAGTCATTAGCTATAATAAAATACTGCGCACGCTTTAAAACTGCACCGATTCGTTTTAGCTCGGCAATTCCAAGCTTACTCTGCCTTCTTGCTGTAACAATTCGTCTTGCACTCGTCGGACCAATTCCGGGAATACGCAAAAGTTCTTCTAGAGGCGCTTTGTTCACATCAATTGGGAAAAGCTGCATATTATTAATAGCCCAATTGCATTTCGGGTCTAAGAATGGGTTAAAATTAGGGGTTTCTTCGCTTAAAATTTCTTCAGCTCCAAACCCATATTGCCGCATAAGCCAATCTGCCTGGTAAAGACGATGTTCTCGAAGAAGTGGCGGCTTTGTATCAATTGCAGGCAGCAATGAATTTTCAACCATTGGAATGTATGCAGAATAAAACACACGTTTCAAAGCGTATTTGTTATACATTGCCGATGCAAGTCTTATTATCTGATAGTCGCTTTCCGGGCTTGCGCCAATAATCATCTGAGTTGCCTGACCGGCTGATGCAAACCTTGGAGCATTTTTGTAAACGGCGACTTCTTGCTTGTTAATATCGCCTTCAACTGCTATTTGCCTCATCGGCGCAAGTATAGCTTCTCTTTTTTTGCCGGGGGCAAGAAGTTTAAGACTTTCCTCGCTTGGAAGCTCAATATTGATACTTAAACGATCTGCAACAAATCCCATTTTACTAACTAGCTCTTGTGATGCCCCCGGGATAGTCTTAGCATGAATATACCCCCAAAAATTATGTTTATAGCGGAGCAGTTCGAGAACCCCTATCATCTGTTCCATAGTATAATCCGGATTTTTAATAACCCCACTTGATAAAAAAAGCCCTTCGATATAATTCCGTCTATAAAACTCTATCGTAAGATCAGCAAGTTCAGCAGGCGTGAAAGATGCTCGTTCACAGTCATTGCTTACCCTATTTACGCAGTATTTACAGTCATAAATACACTCATTTGACATAAGAACTTTTAGCAGTGTAACACATCTACCATCAGCAGAAAAAGCGTGACAACACCCGGCGGCAATCGTTTTTCCCGGGCGGTCTACGCCAGATGAAGTGCAAGCGGCATCATATTTTGCACTATCTGTGAGAATTATAAGTTTTTTCATTAAGTCCATAAGGCATCACCACTTACTTCTCGTCTCAATTACCTTGCCAAAAACCCGAAAACGTTCTAAATCATCCCCGCTGATTGTTATCGTTTCGTATTCATCATTAAAAGGAACTAGACTAACGACACCATTTTTATAGGAATATTCTTTTAAAGTTGCATCTCCATCGCCATATATTACAACACCAAGATCCCCATTTTTTAGATCTTCCTGTAGCTTAACCAACGCCAAGTCGCCATGCCTTATATATGGTTCCATTGAATCACCTTTAACAATCAAATAACGGTGAGCATCAGCATCCTCAACTTCGGCCGCAGATGTTCCAAGGTCTTCTTCATATGCCAAGGCATCATAACCTGCCTTGACTGTACCTATAATTTTAACGCTTGAAAATGCGCTTGCGGGGTAAACTGAGTCTGCAATACCAAGCAAGTAATCAGCACTGACATCAAAAAATTCCGCAAGACCTGCCACTGTGCGAGATTCAGGAAATGACTGAGAAGATTCCCATTTTGCTATTGCTTGCTGCGAAACATTAAAATGTTTCGCTAAGTCTATTTGTGTAAGAGCACGCTGCTTCCGAAGCGCCTTTAATCTTGTTGAGAACAAAAAATCTCCTCCTTTTTATGGATAATATACAATCAAAAAAACAAACAACCGTCAGTTGTATATCGAGATAATACACCTGATGGTTGTTTTTGTCAAGACTTTCTTAAGTTACAAATTTATTACAAAATGGGTTTTTATCTAAACACAATCTGAATTGCATAATAAACAGCAGGAATAAACATCGCAGGCAGTAAGTTACCAACTTTTATTTTAGAAATTTCAAGCATGTTAAGCCCGATAGCCATTACAAGAATAGACCCAACGAGCGACATTTGTGCAACAACAACATCATCTATGTAAGGCGCAATATACATTGCAAGAAGCGTAATACTTCCTTGATATATCCCGACTGTTAAAGCGGAAAAAATCACACCGAACCCCATCGTCGAAGCGAAAATCATCGCTGCAATGCCGTCAATTACAGATTTTGCAATCAAAATATCACTGTTTCTATTGATCCCATCTTCAAGCGAACCGACTATTGCCATTGAACCTACGCAAAAAACAAGAGTAGCAGTAACAAACCCTTGAGCAAATGACGGAGATTCACCACCTGATTTCGTAAGTCTTTCCTCGCAAAACTTTGCAAAGTTATTAAGCTGTTTTTCAATACCGACCAACTCACCTATAAATGCCCCAAGTGCAAGAGATACTATCATAAGCAAAACATGGTCGGCTGAAATATTTCCGTCAACAATTGTAAAAGATGAGCTCATAGCACCGCTAATCCCTATTATAACAATCGCAAGTCCAATTCCTTGCATTACAGTATTTGCTATCCGGCGGGATAAGAATTGCTTTAAAAACACGCCCGCCACACCGCCTATAGTAATTAACACTACATTTGTGATCGTTCCCAGTAAAATCATTGTCTCAAATCCTTATGCATAAAATAACGACTGCGTGATTATAACATATTGAATTTAAAAAATACAGTGGTATAATAAAGAAAGTGAATAGTGGTCAGGGAGCAGTGAAACCCTGATCCTTGACTACTGGACATTATATTGATAACTTAAATTAGGAGGCACAAATGAAAATAGGAATAATAGGAACAGGAATGATAGCATCTTCGGTAGTAACAGGATTTTGCAAACAAAAATCAGGTCATAATTTTTTCCTTTCTCCAAGAAGCGCAGATAAAGCAGCAGCACTTGCTGCCCAATTTTCAGAAGTTAAAGTCTGTTCGTCAAATCAAGAAGTGCTTGATAATGCAGATTGGATTTTTATATCGCTACACAAAAAAGATTTTGATGCAATTAATGAATTAAAATTCAAAAAAGAACATAAAGTCGCAAATATGTCTGCTGAAATGCGCCTGCCTGACTTAAAAGACCGAATAGGCGAAACAGCACTTTTAGCTCATGTAATCCCACTTCCGATGATAGTTTACGGTTACGGACCTTTGCTTGTATACCCTAAAATCAAAGAGGTTGGAGATTTGTTTGACAAAGTCAGCGACGTTTATTATGCCGAAGACCCTAAGGATGTGCATACCCTTCAAATAGTTACCGGCATGATGAGTGCTTACTACACTCTTATGGATGAATTTGTAAAATTTTCTGACGAACAAGGGATAGAGCATGATTTATCAGTTGGGTTTTTGCACTCTCTTCTTTCATCCCTCAGCAGGCGTGCCACAGATACGCCAAACTGTGATTTAATAGAATTAGCTCATGATATGACCCCTGGAGGATATAATGAACAAGCTATGACAGAACTGCTTGAAAACGGGGCTATAGCCGCTTGGAGAACCGCACTTGATAGGCTTCTTGCCAGGCTTCAAGGAAGCAGCAAGCAATGATTTACACGATAAAAAAGCCCGGAATCCACTTACAATCCGGGCTTTGTAGTTACATTGAGATAATACCCTTGCAATACAATGTACAACACGTTGTACATTGTATTGCAAGGGTAAACAAGTGCTTAGCAAAATCTCGTTTATATTATCTATGTCAGTCATATCACATATCCCTCTCTCTGGATCTCATAAATCATTCAGCTTCAAATTTTCTTGGGCAGATACAACTATTAATAGCGTTAATTTTCGGCAAACATATCCCCTAAGCATAACTTATTCCCACGCAAATAATCAGGAACAGCCATAGCTCCTTTACCCTGCGCCTGAACTTTTGTTATAAGCACTCCGCCGTCTCCGGACTTTACAACTATCCCCTTTTTGCCAATTATATCAATAACCACGCCGCATTTAGCATTTATGCCTTCATAATCGGGTATTTTTTCCGCTTTCAAAATTTTGAAAATTGCACCGTCAAGCTTCGTATGGGCAAGCTTTAACCTACAAAGACCTCGAACAAGATTTACAATGTTTTTTGATGAATCTCTCCAATTAATAACCCCTGTTTCAGTATTGAGCATAGGCGCATATGTTGAAAGATTATTATCTTGATGCTCCGGTACAATTGAACCGTTTTTTATCCCGTCTAACGCTTCGATAATCGCTCCAGGGCTTAGTTCCATCATTTTTTCATATACAAGGTTAATGTCGTCTTCATCTGTTACATCAAACTGTTTCTTTAAAAGCATTGCGCCGGTATCAAGTCCTTTGTCCATCTGCATAATAGTAAGCCCTATAGTCGTTTCCCCGTTAATAAGTGCCCATTCCATAGGCGCAGCCCCTCTATATTTAGGAAGCAGCGATGCATGAACGTTTATACAGCCGAACTTTGGCATATTAAGAATTTCTTCCGAAAGTATTTGTCCATATGCAACAACAACAAAAACATCAGCTTCATACCCTTTAAGGGCTTCGACACTTTCTTTGTTCTTAATTTTTTGAGGTTGGAAAACATCAATACCTAGGCTAACAGCAAGTTCCTTAACAGGCGATGCGGACATTTTATTTCCTCTGCCTTTTGGCCGATCCGGTTGAGTTATTACTGCTGTTACATCATGGTTTTCCACAAGAACTTTAAGCACCGGAACAGCAAAATCCGGCGTACCCATAAATACTATTTTCATACATAACCTACTTTTCATTGTCGGTAAATTCTATGACTTTATCTGTAAACAATATTCCATCCAGATGATCTAATTCATGGCTTATCGCCCTGGCTCTGTATCCTGTTGCTTCAATAATAACCGATTCGCCATCTCGGTTTAAAAACTTGACTTTAAGATTTTCCGGTCGGGAAACCGTTCCCGCTTTTCCCGGTATTGATAAACATCCCTCGTTCTTTATCACTTGACCGTTAATCTCAAGAATTTCAGGATTTATCATTTCAATTATTTCATCATCATAATCTTCGCCAAACTCTTCAGTATTTGGTGCATCAATTATAGCAACCCGCCTAAGCGCACCAACTTGAACAGCAGCAAGACCTACTCCGTTTCTATCAATCATAGTATCTGTCATGTCATCAAGCAAGGTTATAATTTTATCATTTATCTCTTTAACAGGCTTTGAAACCTTTTTAAGAATATTATCTTCAACTGTACGTATATTTTTAATAGCCATAAAGCCCTCCTACGTTATGAATATGGGGTTTAATGTTAGGTTAAATACAATATCGCCTGTTTCTTCTGTTTCTGTTAACTTATTAATGCAAAAAAATATGAAGCTCTTGAGCTTTTCTTCATCTACGCATTTCACTATGATTTTATAGCGATATTTTTTCTTTATTTTAGATATCGATGCAGGTGTCGGACCTAAAATTTCAAACAAGCCCTTGCGGTTACAGTATTTCATAAGGCTTTGAAGTTTAAACATAAAAGATATAAGCTTTTTTTCATCCTCACTCGAAGCCATTACTGAAAATACTTTAGTAAATGGTGGATAATTCATCTGCCGCCTTAACGCTATTTCATGCTCGTAAAACGCTTCATAATTGCCATCTTTCACATATTCAATGCTATAATGTTCCGGCATATATGTTTGAATTATGACCTTTCCCTGTGTATCTCCCCTGCCTGCTCTGCCTGCAACTTGAGTTAAAAGCTGCATCGTAACCTCAGCGGAACGAAAATCGCCACTATGTATCGAAATATCTGCCGCAATTACGCCAACAAGCGTAACATTTGGAAAATCAAGCCCCTTAGCAATCATCTGTGTTCCAATTAGAATTTGTGCTTCTCCTGCCCTAAACGCAGATAGTATTTTATCATGACTGTTCTTGCCCGATGTAGTGTCCATATCCATACGCAAAAATGATACACCGGGGAAATATTCGCTAAGTTCTTGCTCTATTCTTTGCGTCCCAACCCCGAAGTGTTTTATGTATTTTGAGCCGCAAACAGGGCAATTAGTCGGGTTTTTTGCAATCTTACTACAATAATGGCAAATCAGTTCGTTTGTATATTTATGATAAGTATAATTGACATTACAGTCATCACACATCATTACATGACCACATTTACGGCATGAGACAAAAGTTGAAAACCCACGCCTGTTTAAAAATAAAATGGCTTGCTTTCCACTTGCTATTGTTTCTGCTATTGAATCTTTCAGCGTCATTGAGAAAATTGACTTATTACCTTCTGCAAGCTCATAGCACATATCAGCTATATGTATTTCAGGAAACTTGTCATTAATACGTTTTGTCATGTTTGCCAACGTAAAATCACCATTTTTAGCTGAATAATAACTTTCAATGCTCGGCGTTGCTGACCCTAAGACAACGAGTGCATTTTCAAGCTCAGCTCGCTTGATAGCAACTTCTTTCGTGCAATATTTCGGAGTGGTTTCAGATTTATATGTGTGTTCATGCTCTTCATCAATTATAATAACGCCTAAATTACTAAACGGCGTAAAAACAGCAGAACGCGGACCTATTATTATTTTGATAAGCCCCTCTTTTGCCTTTTTCCATTGATCATACCGTTCCCCAATGGATTGCCGGCTGTGCGTAACTGATACTTGATCTCCAAATCTTGATATAAAAACACTAACAGTTTGCGGAGTTAGCGCAATCTCGGGAACAAGCATTATTGCATCTTTGCCGCTGTTTAAAGCATCTTCAATAACTTGAAGATATACCTCTGTCTTACCGCTGCCTGTTACGCCGTTTATTAAAACAGGACGATTATCCTGTCTATTTTGAATAATGTTCAAAGCAGCATCCTGTTCTTTTGTCAGATCAGGCTTAACAAAAGGGGCTTTATTATCAGCAAAAATGGTGTTGCGAAATACACGAACCGATTCTATTTTCAAAATCCCTTTGCTTTCAAGGGTTTTAACCGGGGAGTCCGATATTTTAAGCAAACTTTTCAAATCAGAAACAGATAGCCCGTCTTCTTCAAGCAGCAAATAAATTACAGATTTTTGCTTATCATTAAGCGTACTGTTATCAGCAAGAAGTTCATCCGTGGTTTCCGGGTCAACATTAAGAAAAACACAATTTTGTGTTAACTCAAGGTTCTTAGCGGTTGCTGTTTCCTTATTATAAGAAATGCCTGTAGGCACAATGCACTTGATACAGGCATATAACGACGTATAATATTTATCTCGCATCCACTTTGCCAACTGTAAAAGATCGTAACTTATTACAGCATCAAGGTCTAATATCTCTTTAACGGCTTTGATTTTCTTCTTATCAGTCTTTAAACTTTCCGGAAGATCATCAAATTCACAAATATCAGCTACATAACCCTCAGTAGTTTTATTTCCAAAACCAAACGGAACAAGCACTCTCATTCCGATAACAAGTTTCGTTATTAAACTATCGGGGATAGCATAGTGGAAAATCTTATCAACCTCTTTGTTTGCAAGTGCAATAACAACAGATGCAAATTTAGACACTTTGTTCTGTGTTGTTAAGCCTAACATCCAAATGCCCTTCATGCATTTCTTTAACAGCGGTTGAAACAGCTTTATCTGAGTTAGAAAAAACAGCAGCTTCTGCTCCGTCTATAAGCTGCCTTGCACGCTTAGCGGCAGCAAGCACAATCGAATACCTGCTTGTAATTTTATTATCAACATTTTGGTGTTTATTAAGTGAGTCCGTAAGCTCTGTATATGATGGGTTAAGCATCATTTTGATCATCTCCTATAAATTCTTTGATTTTATGGCTATTTCTGGATGGTCTTAAAAATTCCGCATTTACTATTAAATCTATTTCATCAGCTGTTTCTTCCACTATGTTATTTATAACAAGATATGCATATTTATCGACTAATTCGACCTCTTCAATTGCTCTGTTAAGCCTGCCTTCGATTTCAACTTTGCCTTCACGCTTTCGGGATAATAACCTTTCTTCAAGCTGTTTGAGCGTACGAGGAATCATAAATATCAAAACAGCGTCCGGGAACTTCTCTTTAATTTGCAGTGCGCCGTTAACATCTATCTCAAGCACAACGACTTTCCCATTTGTGATTTGTTCCTCAACATATTTTCGGGGTGTCGCATAAAAATTATTCCTGAATAAGGCATGTTCCAAAAACATATCAGATTCACGCATATGATGAAACTCTTCTTCAGTGGTGAAAAAATAATGCACTCCATCTACTTCTTCGCCGCGTTTATCCCTTGTTGTGTAAGATATGGATAATGCATACCCTTCTTTTTTGCAAAGCTCAGCCGTAACAGTTCCTTTACCGGAACCGGACGGACCTGATATTATAAGTAACATACCTTTACTGTCCATTATTGACCCTCGTTCTAGATATCAGACATCAGATTTAAGAAAAATCTAGTCACTAATCATCTGCATTCTAGTTCTTTCGTTAATCTTCTTGTGTGTCTTTCGAAGAGATTCTGCTTGATAATGTTTCCGGCTGTAGGGCTGACAGTATTATATGACCACTGTCAGTTATTATTACAGCACGGGTTCTGCGCCCATAAGTCGCATCTATCAATGAACCTTTGTCCCTTGAATCTTGGATTATACGTTTAACAGGGGCAGATTCCGGGCTTATAACCGCAACGATTCTTCCTGATAAAACTATATTACCGAAACCGATATTTATAGGTCTGATAGCCAATTACCCCTTTCAGATGTCAGATTTTAGAAAAAACTCTTATTCAATATTCTGTATCTGTTCCCTAATTTTCTCAATTGATGTTTTAATTTCTATGACAATCTTGCTTATTTCAATATCATTCGATTTTGAACCGATCGTGTTAATTTCCCGGTTCATTTCTTGTACAACAAAGTCAAGTTTTCTTCCGGCAGAATCATCGCTTTTGATTATCTCATTTATTTGCACTAAATGGCTTCTCAGCCTTGTTATTTCCTCGTCAACAGAGCTTTTATCGGCAAATAAAGCAACTTCTGTAAGCAAGCGAGCTTCGTCATATGCCAAACCTGCCAAGGCATCATCAAGCTTTGCTTTAAGTTTTGCGCTGTATTCTTCTTGGATATATGGAAGATGGCTTTCAACTATGGAAATATTTTCATTAATATATTCTAATTTGTTTGAAATGTCTTTGCAAAGAGATTCGCCCTCTATAGAGCGCATTTCAACAATGCCATTAAGCGCAATTGTAAGCGCACCGAAAAGCCCCTCTTCAACCTCTTGTTTGGTTTGCTCGGTAAATACGCATTTTTCAACACTTACAACATCCGGAAATCTTGCAACTAAAGCTAGCGAAATTTCATCCTTAACCGGATATTTTTCAACAATTTGCGAAAGCGTACCAATATAAGCATCCGCAAGCGAAGTATTCAGCGTAATATTTATATCGTCTTTTGCAAGAGTTTCAAAACCTATGTAAATATCAACTTTACCACGTGCCATAACTTTGGATATTTCTTTTTTGACCTTGTCCTCCAAGAAATTTAACACATAAGGAAGCCTTATGTTAATGTCCAAATAGCGATGATTAACGGATTTTATTTCAAAAGTGAAGCGGCGTTCGTTAAGGGTAAATACGCCCTTGCCGTAGCCTGTCATGCTTTTTAGCATTTTTTGTCCTCTATTCGTTGGGGTTTCTTTTGATTATACTCTTTTATGGGGTTGTCGTCAATTAGGCCATTTTATTTTCAGCCTTCTACTAGGGTGTGTTCGATAATTCGCTTCCGTCATATTTTCGGCTTATTTTCCGCTATGCACTTTTGCGGAAAAGTCTTACGTGCCTTTGGGTATGTGCGGTTTTCCGCAAAAGCATCTATCGAAAAAACGCTCAAAAATCTAACGAAAGCGAATTATCGAACACACTCTAATCAAATTTATCTCTAATAGTCAGCAAATTTCTTTTGTGCAAAATTATCAATCCATTTTTTAACTTAATACCTTTACGTTTTCCTTACCAGTTTATTAAAATTAATGCAACTCTATACACCATAAATGATTTTTCCATTTTTACTCACATGCTCTAAAAATCCGCTTGAGTCGTCAGAAACATCAAGCAAATGTGGCTCAATGCCTACAGAAGCCTCGTCGTCTATTCCCTAACGCAATTGCTGCAACAAAACAGCGGTATCATACCAGTTGCCTTTATAATTATCAAATACAACTGCAATGTCAATATCACTGTACTCATGAGGGTTTCCATTTACATATGAACCGAAGAGAATTACTGTTTTGGGGTTTAACCGTTTACATACTACATCTGCATATCTTTTGGCAATCGCCCTAACTTCTTTTTTATCCAACATAAAAACAACTCCGTATCTATGTAAAGTTTTTTGCATTTCTCCAAAGTAAGTGTTTCTGACATTTTATTTCTATACTGAGGGTATCTTGCCTCAATTTGCAACGAATTTAGCTGCTCTAGCAAATCAAGCTGATTATCAAGCAGTTCATCCATGATATCTCCTCGCTTTGCAAGTGCTTTTAAATCATGAATTTTAGGCGGCACTTCATCTGTTTTTTCTACAATCACAGCTTTCAAAGCCTTTTCAGCAACAAGTTTTTCTTATGCCATGAAAACACTACCCTACTTCTTAATCTTCAACTTATCAAAAAACCCCCGCTTATGATCCTGATAATCCTCGCCCATTTCCTCGGCGAACTCCTTAAGCAGCTGTTTTTGCTTCTCATTAAGGTTAGTAGGCACAGACACTTTTAAAGTCGCAACAATATTACCCGAAGATTTCGGATTTCTAACGTTTGGCATACCCTTGCCTTTGATTGTAACGACCGTACCTGTTTGTGTTCCTGCTTTAATGGTGTGGCGTTCCGGATCGGCCATCGTTGGGATTGTGATATCATATCCGAGAGCCGCTTGCACAAATGTTACAGGCACTTCAAGGTATAAATCATCTCCGTTGCGCTTAAATACATTATGCGGTGAAACATAGATAGTTACTAAAAGGTCGCCCGATGGTCCGCCTTTTTCGCCCGGTTCACCCCTGCCGGAAAGACGTATGCTTTGACCGCTTTCGATTCCTTTTGGAACAGCAACTTGAAGTTTTTTGTTTTTACGAACTTTTGCAGTTCCTTTACAAGTCTGGCAAGGATTTCTTATTATCTTACCCTCGCCTTTACAAAGGCTGCATGTTCTAACGCTAGCCATAGTCCCAAAAAGCGTCTGTTGGTGAACTCTTTCCTGTCCGCTACCGCCGCATTGCTTACAGCTTTCAGCTGCACTTCCGGGTTTTGATCCAGTCCCTTTACAAGTTTCACAAGTTTCGTTGGCAGAGACTTGTATTTCTTTTTCCACACCAAAAAATGATTCCTCAAAAGTTATTTTAAGCGATGTTTGAAGGTCTGCACCTCTTCTCGGTCCACTTCTGCGCCTTCCTGAGCCAAAAATATCCCCGCCGAAAACCGTTTCAAAAATATCGCTCATATCAAAGTTCATTCCACCGCCATAGAACCCTCCGGCTCCGCCGCCTGCAGACTGGTCAAATGCCGCATGACCAAATCTGTCATACGTTTCACGCTTTTTAGCATCAGATAATACATCATATGCCTCGCTGACCTCTTTAAATTTCTTTTCAGCACTTTCATCACCCTGATTTGCATCAGGGTGATATTTTTTTGCCATATTGCGGTAGGCCTTTTTAATTTCATCCTCGCCTGCGCCTTTTGAAATGCCTAACGTATCATAATAATCTGCTTTATTCGCCATTTTTTACCCCTGCTGTTTTGTTTGATTTCTTAAAGCATTGTATCGAACAGCCACTTACTGGCTGTTCGATACAAGATTAATATTGCTAAACTTCTTCAGATTCAGCATCAACGATATCATCTGTCCCCGTAGGCTGCTGATCAAAGTCAAATCCTTCCATATCAGGCATACCGCCTTCGCCGCCTGCTTGCTCATAAATTTTTGCACTTAACTCATAGAACAAGTTTGTAAGGCTTTCTGTAGCTGATTTAAGTTCATCCGCTTCACCTTCGCTCATTGCATCAATTATCGCAGCATCGTTAAGTCCTTTAAGCCTTTCAAGCTCTTCATTAATTCGATCTTTGTCCGCTTCTTCAAGTTTTTCATCCATGTCTTTAAGCAGCTTATCGGTTTGGAAGATCATAGATTCTGCACCGTTTTTAACATCAATTATTTCTTTGCGCTTTTTGTCTTGTTCTGCGTACATTTCCGCATCTTTAACTGCTTTATCAATTTCGTCATCTGAAAGATTAGTGCTTGCAGTTATCGTGATTTTTTGCTCTTTACCGGTTCCAAGATCTTTCGCAGATACTTGTACTATACCGTTTGCATCAATATCAAAAGCAACTTCTATTTGAGGAACTCCTCTTGGTGCAGGCATAATGCCGTCAAGCTTGAAATTACCTATAGTTTTGTTATCTCTTGCAAGAGGGCGTTCACCTTGTACTACAACAATATCTACCGCTGTTTGGCTGTCTGCCGCTGTTGAAAAAATTTGCTGTTTCTTTGTAGGTATCGTAGTATTTCGTTCGATTAACCGAGTAGCAACGCCGCCCATTGTTTCAATACTAAGCGAAAGAGGCGTTACATCAAGAAGCAATATGCTTCCCGCACCTTCATCACCCGCAAGTTTACCGCCTTGAACAGATGCACCAAGCGCAACACATTCATCAGGGTTTATACCTTTAAACGGTTCTTTGCCGGTCAATTTTTGAACTGCCGCCTGTACCGCAGGTATTCTTGTCGAGCCTCCAACAAGAAGAACTTTGTCAAAATCTCCTGCTTTAAGCCCTGCATCTTGCATAGCCGTTTTAACAGGTCCTACAGTTGCTTCAACAAGATCAGCGGTTAGTTCATCAAACTTTGCTCTTGTAATGCTTATATCCAAGTGCTTTGGACCGTCTTGATTCATTGTGATAAATGGAAGGTTAATGTTTGTCGTTGTCGTAGATGAAAGCTCTTTTTTCGCCTTTTCAGCAGATTCTTTAACACGCTGCATAGCCATTTTATCTTTTGTAAGATCCATGCCTTCTGCTTTTTTGAATTCTTCAACTAAATATTTTACTACACGATTATCAAAATCATCGCCGCCAAGGTTGTTATTTCCGCTTGTAGCAAGAACTTCAATAACACCGTCGCCAATATCAATTACAGAAACGTCAAAAGTACCGCCGCCTAAGTCATAAACCATTATTTTCTGCTCTTTTTCGTTATCAAGACCATATGCAAGTGCAGCAGCAGTTGGCTCGTTGATAATACGCTTAACTTCAAGCCCTGCTATTTTTCCGGCATCTTTTGTAGCTTGTCTTTGAGCATCTGTAAAATATGCGGGAACAGTAATAACTGCTTCAGTTATAGTAGTTCCGAGATAACTTTCAGCATCTGATTTAAGCTTTTGAAGCACCATAGCTGAAACTTCCTGAGGCGAATATGTTTTGTCTTCAATTTTAACTTTATGGTTACTGCCCATTTTTCTTTTGATAGATGCAATCGTGTTATCAGGATTTGTAACCGCTTGGCGTTTAGCCGCTTCACCTATAAGCCTTTCGCCCGTCTTAGTAAAACCAACAACAGACGGGGTCGTTCTAAGTCCTTCTGCGTTTGATATAACTACCGGTTGTCCGCCTTCCATAACGGCAACACAAGAATTTGTTGTTCCTAAGTCAATACCAATTATTTTTCCCATTTAATTTTCCTCCATATTGTTTTTTAATTTTCTAGTTTGCAACTCTAACCATGCTATGTCTTATTACTCTATCTTTTAGTTTATAGCCTTTAAGCATTTCATCAACTATTACATTTTCGCCTAAGTTTTCATCTTCTACATGCGCAACTGCCGCATGAAGATTATGGTCAAACGGCTGCCCGATAGACTCTATACTTTCAACGCCAAGCTTCGTTAATGCTTCAATGAATTGCTTAAAGATCATATCAATGCCTTTATAAAAACCGCTCTCTTTGTCTTCTACTGAGCTTAAAGCCCTTTCAAAATTATCCAAAATAGGAAGAAGTTCAAGCACTGTGCTGATTACTCCATTTTGATACATACTGCTCTTTTCCTTATCAGTACGTTTTTTGAAATTATCAAACTCTGCCAAAGCCCGCAGATATTTATCCATCAGTTCATCATATTTATCAACTTCCGGCACGGCATCGATTACAACATCTTCAGCCGCTTTTTCAACTTTAACTTTTTTTTCTTTGACAGGCTTTGCTTTCTTTTCTTTAGGTTTATCATCTTTTGATGTCTTAGACATAATGCTCTCCTTTATGTGTTATCTATAAAATCAATCATATCAGAAATACTTCGCACAATTCCTTTTAGAACCGAAATACTCTGACGATAATCCATCCTTGTTGGGCCTATTATGCCTATTGAGCCAACGGCTGAATTTTTAAGGAAGTAGTTCGCTTTAACGATGCTGCAATCTTTCATTTGAGTCATGTCATTTTCCGAGCCGATAAGTATTTGTATGTTATTATCCCCAGTTTGTTTTAGCAAGGCGACAAGCTCATCTTTTTCTTCTAAGGTTTGGAAAATTGCACGTGCTTTGTCAAGGTTGCTAAACTCCGGAAATGCAAGGATGTTTTTAACTCCGCTTGTGTAAATATGTGACCTTTGCCCTGTACCCGTTTTTTCAATTATGCTTTTAATAACGGCAACAAAGAAATCTTTATTATTGGCAAACCTTTCAGCAACATCATTTAGTTTATCAACATCAACTTCGTTAACAGCAGTATCTTTTAAAACATTGTTCAAAACCACTGACATTTCGCTAATTACATCAAACCTAATCGGTTTTTCAAGCTTTAACATGCTATTTTTAATCTCGTTAACATTATCAATTATAACAAGCGCAACCGATTTTTCATCAACAGGGATAAGCTGTATCTGCTTAATTTGCAATTCATTACTAACCGGAGCTGTAACTACCGTTGTGTAGTTTGTAAGAGCGGCGATAACTCTTGCCGTTTCTTGCATTAAATAGTCAATATGGTCTATGTTGTTTATAACATGGCTTTGCAGCACATCAACCTCATTTTCGGTAAATTCTTTCTGCTGCATAAGTTTATCAACATAAAGTCGATACCCCTTATCTGAAGGAACTCTTCCCGCTGAGGCATGAGGTTGGATAATAAGCCCCATTTCTTCAAGGTCGCTCATTTCATTTCTTATTGTTGCGGAGCTTATTCCAAGACCGTATCTTTTAGCAATCGTGCGTGACCCAATAGGTTCGGCGGTTTGAATGTAATCATTTATTATAGCTTCTAAAATTCTAATCTTCCGATCATTAAGTTGCATTACACCATTCCCCCTTTCAGCCCCGATTGTTGTTAGCACTCTCTTTGATCGAGTGCTAACAACAATAAAATACCATTAAATGAAGGCTCTGTCAAGGGATTTTTTAAAAATTCTTGCATAAAATTCTGAGAAAACTTTTCTTGCAAGAAAAAAGAAGTGTCCCTTGGCAAAAAACAGAACCACTTCTTTTTTTAGTTTATGGATTCAGGCAATGAAACCGGAGAGGAGTAAGATATCTGAACCCACATAAAAATCAATCAAAATCTGATAGATATAATTATGTTTATTTCAATCTTTCACGCTTAATCATAACAAATGTGCCTGCCACTATAATAAGTGATAAACCGATTAATACAACAAGCAAGGCAGCTGTATTAGCAAGGCCTGTTTGAGGCATATTTGCCTGTGGCATTGCCGCTAAAGGCACTATCGGATCAAAAATCCACATTTCTTCGTCCGGGTCCCAAGTCCATGTGCCAAGAGGAACGCCATCTTCGTCAAGCTCTACCCAACCATCACCATTTTCCACTAACTGGCTATTGCTTGGGGGCAGGATTGAAGGAGATTCATTTCCACCTGTTGCCGGATATTCAGGTGCTGTATTTGTTCCATTATCACCTACTTCTGGATAATCCTCCTCCTCATCGTCGTTATCATTGTTATTGCCATTGTCATTATTATCGTTATCATTGCTGTCATCGTTATTATCGCCGTTGCCATTGTTGTTTACCGATGTCCATTGAGCAAATACTTCCCAATTACGGATTATAGCTCCGGTTGGGTTAAATGTATCACCGCCGCCGCTTACTACCGTGTTCCAACCTGCAAAGTTAAAACCTGTGCGGATTGGTGTCGGTATATCTCCACCATATAAGTGACTACCCGGAACTATTCCTGTTATAGCCGCATCTCCATTATTTCCACCATTACTGTTAAATACTACTTTATGATGACCCACGAAGTTAAGGTCGTAGTTGTTAGCAAGATTAGTAAATAATCTGCCGCCTGCTGTTGGAGCAGAGAGTGAATACCAGTTGATGGTTGCAAGAGCTTCTATTTCGGTTGGAGTTAATCCAAGGTATAAAGAATCATATGGAGAATCTTCTAACCAGAAAGCGGCGTTTGCGGTATTACCTGCGAAGACCGCCACAGGATGGATAGTAATGTTGTTAAAGTTATCTGTAAAGATACCGCCGCCGTAACGTGCCGCTGTGTTACCGCTAATTCTGCCGCTTTCCACCACGAAGGTGCCAAAATTTAAAATACCGCCGCCATCGGTGTTGCGAGCAGTATTGCCGCTGATTTCGCCGCCTTCCATAGTAAAGGTACCGCTGGTTGAAACACCGCCACCACCGTAGACATGCGCAGTATTACCACTAATCTTACCGTCTTCCATAGTAAAGATTCCAAAATTCGAAACGCCGCCGCCGTCCCATCCAGATGTATTGCCGCTGATTTCGCCGCCTTCCATAGTGAAGGTGCTGACATGATCATTCCAAACACCGCCGCCGGCATAGTCGGCAGAGTTATTAGTGATTTTGCCATTTTCCATCGTGAAAGTGCTGCCCTCCCAATTAAAGACACCGCCACCGTTTTCAGAAGTATTGCCTCTGATTTCGCCATCTTCCATCGTAAATGTGCCACTATTTCTAGTTAAAACACCACCGCCGTTTTCAGATGTATTACCTCTGATTTCGCCGCCGCTCATCGTGAACGAACTTTGGCTAATATGCACACCGCCGCCTTCATTTGCATTGTTACCTTCGATTGTTCCGTCTTTCATAGTGAATACGCTTCGATGTTCAGCAAAAGAAACTCCGCCTCCGTAAGGGGCACTATTGCCGCTTATTTTGCCGCCATCCATAATGAACCTGCTGCCATAGCCCCAAAAACCGCCATCTTCAACCCGAACGCCGCCGCCACTAACAGTAGCTGTATTATCAATGATTTCGCCATTTGTCATTTCAAATCTACTACCGCCTTGCACATACACGCCGCCGCCCCATGTAGAGCGGTTATCGCTTATTTCGCCGTCGCTCATAGTAAATTCAGCGTATCGACCTTGTACAAATACGCCGGCACCTCCTAAAGCACAATTATCAGTAATAACAGCCATGCCCGACATGTTAAACTTGCCACTCTGTTGAACATGCACACCGCCGCCCCTCACTGGAGCAGTGTTGCCGCTTATTTCACCGCCGCTCATATTAAATTCCGCATTAAAAGAAACATTAACGCCGCTGCCGTTAGCGACACCACTATTTTCAGCTCCATCAATTCGATTATTCACAATTCTGCCGCCAGTCATATTAAACTCAGCATTTTCTGAAAGACCTACACCAGCACCGGGTTGGTTGTTCAAAATGTGACCACTAATTTCGCCGCCACTCATATTAAACCTACTATTACCGGTTGCAAATACACCGCCGACAGAAAGAGCAGGGAGTTGACGTTGGTTGTTCGCTGTAATTTTTCCACCGCTCATATTGAAAACAGCAGTGCCCGTCAGACCAACGCCATGAAGAAAGTTATTGCGAATTTCTCCACCGGTCATGTTGATAACTCCGCTATTGACACTAAAACCTCTAGAGTTGCCGTAGATTTCTCCGCCTCTTATATTAATGACAGGGCTTCCACCGCTTCCAACAGCCACTAATTGCCCATGCATGTCATCTGATCTAATGAAATTAGCTATAACAGTACCTTCTTCAATATTCAAAGTTGGAGAGTTATTATTTGCAGGGAGAAGAAATATCGGCGTATCATCATTATTAACCCCACCTGTTAAGCTTTCCCCACCATTTCCTCTTATTGTTATATTTCGAAGAGTCAGTTCAGCCGAACCTTGAAGCCTAAAAACGCCTCCATTTAGAGGTAATAGTATCGCCTGTGACTATTACAACCCTACCATCGGGGATAAGACGCTGAGCTGTAGTATTAAACAACATTCCCCATGAAGAACCGGGAACAGTACGCCTAGTTAAATGTATCGTCCCACTAACTACAATAACATCAACATCAAAATCTGCAATTGCTGCTTCTAACTGAGCAACGTTAGTTACAGTAACTTCATTAAGCCCTGCACTAAAGATAGCAGGCTTTAATTCAACTTCTTCGTCAACAAACTCATCGTCGTCAACTTCGTCTTCTCCTGTAACAGGCTCTTCTTCTGCATCTTCGTCCGATGGCTCATCTAAAACAGGCTCTTCAGATACAGGCGCTTCAGGCATGCTTTCAACATCCGAACTTCCAGATGATATGTAAACATCTCCGGAATAAGTTGCAAGCGCACTTACACTTATGATACCGCTTATCGCAAGTACCAAGGAAACACAGATTGCTAATAATCTGCTTGCCATATGCCTATTTCTCTTCTTGTTCATTTTTATCCTCTCCTTATGATGAAGTTATATTTCTTTTCTTGAAAAATAAAAAAACTTCCATGCATACCATGCCGAAAGTTATCGCAAAGAATCTTAATTGATTCCGATACACAATTTTACTTGTGTAGCAACTGGCTATCTATTAAAGCATTAAAGAATTAAAGCACTAAAATACTTTTAACAGACCCTATAGTTTTGCGTCACTGTCTTTCGACGGCGTTGCCTAAAAATATTTAATGTTTGAGCAAATAGTATAATATAAAAATTTATATTTCGTATACTATCATACTACTTTTTGTTTGTCAACATTTTTTAAGAGTTTTTCAAATTTTTCAAACCGAAGTATAAAAATAATTGCAATTTACATTTTTTTCGAGTATATTATACATAGCAGGGTTGCTTAAAATCCTGCATTAGGAGGTCAAGATGCCTAAAATACTCAAACCAAAAGAAATGAATAAATGCTTAGGATGTTTCACATGCATGACAGTTTGTGCAACTGTAAATCAAAAAAATCACTCCCTTATCAAAAGTGCTATAAAAGTTCGCACAACCGGAGGAATGTCCAGCAGCTATGTTGCAATCGTTTGCCTTGGCTGCAAAGAACCTGCCTGTATGGAGATATGCCCAGCATATGCGCTTGAAAAACGTCCCGGCGGCGGCGTATTAGTTAAGGGAGAGAAATGCATAGGCTGCCGGAAATGTGAACCTGTTTGCATCATGCGTGCAATAAATTTTGATAATGATACAAAAAAACCAATTATTTGCCGCCATTGCGGAACATGTGCGCAATTCTGCCCTCATGAATGCCTGTTAATGGTCGAGGCTGAGGAGGCAATGGTTCATGCTTAATGAAAAGTTTATCAAAGTGTTGTATATCGACCTTGAAACAGAAAAAATCCGAATCGAGCAGCGTGAAGACCTTTTGAAATATCTTGGCGGTGTTGGTGTTGCAAGCAAGCTGCTTCAAGAAAACTTAAGATCTGACTTGAGCCCTTGCGCTCCTGAACAACCTGTTGTTTTTGCTATTGGTCCCGGGGCATACATACTGCCCGTACTTACAAAAACGGTAGCAATGTTTGTATCGCCTTTAACAGGCGAATTAGGTGAAAGTTATGCAGGCGGCAGGATGTCTATGTCTATGTTAATGGCAGGATATGACGCACTTGTAATAACAGGTAAAGCAAAAAAATACAGCTATTTAACTATTTCAACCCAAGATGTAAACATCCGCGATGCACGAGCAATGTGGGGCTTGCAAATTAAGGAAGCCCTTCGCAACATCCGTGACCGTGAGCACGACGGCGGATTATCAGCGGGCAAAAGGTCAATATTGTGCATAGGCCCTGCCGGGGAAAATGGAGTTGCTTATGCAAATGTTTGCGTAGATTTATATCGACATTTCGGGCGTTTGGGTCTTGGCGCATGTTTAGGCAGCAAGAACCTTAAAGCTATTATGGTGTACGGCAACCGCTCAATACCTATTATGGATCAAAAACGATATTTCAAGGTTTATCGGGAAATTTATAAAAAATGTACCGCTACTGACAACATGGCTAAATACCATGATGCGGGAACGCCTATTAACATCCTTCCTTTAAATAAAGCAGGAGGGCTTCCTACGCTTAACTTGCAATCCGGAACTTTTGAACATGCGGAAGAAGTAAGCGGAGAGGTATTTGCACAAAAGAATCTTATACGTAAGTTATCATGCAATGGCTGCCCTGTAGGCTGCATTCATATAGGAATGTATCGCCGTGAATTCGACAAAGGGCATGAGTATGAAGCAATCAGCGTGGCCTATGACTACGAGCTGATATTTGCTCTTGGAACATTCCTCGGTATTAAAAGCACAGATGAAATCATCGCAATAATCGAAGAAGTTGAAGAATATGGGCTTGACGCAATGAGCACCGGAGTTTGCCTTGGTTGGGCAACAGAATCTCTGGAACAGGGATATCTTACAATAAATGACACTCTTGTAGAGCTTAAATTTGGCGATGCTGAAGGATATATAAAGGCAATACGATATATGTCTGAACGTGTAAACAATTTCTATCGCATACTTGGTAAGGGCAGTCGTCACGCCGCTTCAAAGTACGGCGGGGAAGATTTTGCTATGCAAATTGGCGGTAATGAAATGGCTGGTTATCATACCGGGTATGGATCTCTGGTTGGTGCCGCAGTAGGGGCAAGACATTCACATCTTTGCAATGGCGGTTATGGACTTGATCAAAACATGAAAGAATTTGACGAGGACAAATTTGTAGAAAGTTTATTATCTGAAGAATGCGAACGATGTATGACAAACTCCCTTGTTATGTGCTTATTTGCTCGCAAGATATATGACAGGCAAACTATTTTAGATGCGCTTAATTCAATAGGCTGGGATTTATCAAACGATGACCTAACTGCGATAGGCCGACGTATTTATCAGACAAAACTGCAAATTAAAAACCAACTTGGATTCCAGCAAAAAGGTGTAAAACTTCCTAAACGCTTTTTCCAAACACCTAGTATGAATGGTAAGCTAGATGAAGAAACCGCTTACAGGTTAATCCGAAAATATACTGAAAAAACTGATGAGTTGATGAAGGAAAGTTATGAATGATCGCTATTTAAGACAAGTATTAGTTGATCAAATCGGCTCGGAGGGCCAGCAAAGGCTCTCCGAGTCGTCTGTCGTCGTCGTTGGTACAGGCGGTTTAGGCTCACCTGCTCTAACATACCTTGCAGCTGCGGGTATCGGATACTTAGGATTTATTGACGCAGATACCGTTGAGCCAAGTAATCTTAATCGGCAGTTTCTTCACAATGAAGACGATATCAGCCGCTATAAAACAAAGTCGGCTAAAGAAAAGCTTGCGGCGTTAAATAGTGATATCAAAATTTACGAATATACCGGAATTTTGAATGAGCAAAACGCTGAAAGCCTGCTTTTTGGATATGATATCGTGATTGGTGCAGTGGATTCTTTCGAGACTAGGTCTGTTATAAACAAAGCCTGCGCTTCTTTGAATATCCCCTATATAGATGGTGGGGTTAAAGGCTTTTCCGGTTCAATCATTTACTCTCACCCGCCTAAGTCTCCATGCTTAAACTGCGTTTTCCCCACAAAAAACGCTAACAAAAGCATTATGGGTGTTTTAGGCACAACTGCGGGGGTAGTAGGCACAGCACTTGCAAATATTGCATTGCTTATACTTCTCGGTCTTGAAAACCCAATTAAAAACAAACTCTTTTTGTATGATGGTTTGAGAATGAATACGAACCTAATTGATATTTATAAAGATGAAAACTGCCCTGTTTGCAGCTTGAACACTTCCATACACCCCGGGGCAATAAAACAGCAGGAGGAAACATTTTGATAAAAGTTCAGAATCTAGTTAAAAAATATGGAGATCAAACAGTGTTATCTGACGTAACATTTGAAGTAGCACCAAAAGAAATTTTTGCGCTGCTCGGTCCTTCAGGCGCAGGTAAAACTACAATAATAAATATCTTAACAGGTTTATTAGCCCCTGACAGCGGAGATGCGACAGTCGATGCATTGCTGAACGAAATAGGATTGATGCTTGATATCGGCGGGCTTTATCAACATTTAAACTGCCTTGAAAACCTTGAACTATACGCAGGAATATATAACTTGCCAAAAAACAGGCCAATGGAAGCATTAGAAAGTGTTGGTCTTAAAGATGCCGCAAAAAAAGCAGTATCTCAACTATCAAGAGGAATGAGCCAACGACTGGCTCTTGCAAGAGCGATTTTATACTCGCCCAAGCTGTTAATATTAGACGAACCGACAAGTGCACTAGACCCCGGCACTGCACGCGGAATATGTAAACTGCTGCAAAAGCTTCGTGATGAAGGGGCAACTATTTTTCTAACCACCCATAACATGGATGAAGCTCTTAAGTTATGTGACCGAGTGGCATTACTTCATAAAGGGAAAATAGTTAAACAGGACGAGCCTGTTAAGCTATGTGAGAAATATGATGCTCTTAGAACTGTTCCGGATTTAGAATCAGTATTTTTACAGCTTACGGGGGTTGAACTATGAAAATCACAAAAGCAATTTTTATAAAGCAGTTTCGAAGCCTAATAAAAAACCCGATAATGATAATTCAAGCAGTTTTTTATCTTGCTTTGATTATCATAATTACATTTTTGGCGAATGATAACAGAGGTAATGAAGACTGCATTTCTTGCATCCCTGCTTACGTTTGTGAACAATGTCTTATAGACAATGCCCCTCCGGACACCCCAACCCCTTCCTTAGCAGGGCTTTTTGCGGTTATGTTTGTAGGTTTATCACTTGTAGGTTTTTCATCATCTCTAGTATATGAAGATAAAACAACACAAAACCTTCGATTTATGTCTATGGCAGGCGTAAAACCAAAACAATATTTGATTGGAACAGCTTTAAGCTTATTAATTATCTCGTTTTTGATACTTATACTTTTTGCTATAGTCGGATGGTATGTTGATAGTAGAATATTGTGGTTTTTATCTGTTGGAACATTTGGGATAATAGTTTCAATATTGCTCGGTATCACTATCGGCATGTCAAAATATCCTGTTTTGGCGACACCTCTTAGTATGGTGCTTGGACTTGGACCGATGTTGTCTTCGTTTAATGAGAATTTGGCACATATGCTTCGATTCACTTACACGCAACAGATTAACATTGTTTTTAGCGATATAAGGGAAGGGCTGACTACGGACTTAACCAACAATTTCCTAATCATTGCCGCAAATGGTTTAGTCGTTCTTTTGCTTTTCATTTGGGTTAATCGAAAAGGCAGTTTGACTAGCTAGATTTCGATTATATCGGAGGAATTAAAGATGAAAATTTTATTCTATGGAAGTGTGATTGATTACGCAAATGGTGAAAATTTTTTTGATTCTAAAAACAGCTCAAATATCCGTACGTTGATTGACGAGCTCGGCAACCATTTTGGTCAAAGCTTTAAAGAATTTTTGCTCGGTGACGGAACATGCTTTTTTCTTGTAAATGGCAAAGGAATAATGACTATAGGCGGGATTGATACAAAAATTTGCCCTGAAGATAAAGTTGAAATACTACCTTTTGTTGAGGCAGGGTAAAAAATTTATAAAAGCTAAAAAGGTTCTCCCGATTTTTGGAGAACCTTTTTAGCTAGAGAGTGTTGCCCTAAACCACATATATTTTACTACAGTAACTCTAATACCCCTAGTCCATTCAAATGCTCTTTGCGCATAACAAACCTAACAGTTTTAAGAGGGTCAACCATTTGGCAAATTTGAAGCTGACCTACAAGGCTCATAAGCATTGCAATTTCAGGATCAGAAAGGGATATTTTGCCTGAAAGAAGTTTAAACATTTCTTCCACTGCAATTTCTGCCGCTTCATCTGACGTAAGAGCTGATGCGATAACTGTTACAAATTCTTCATTCTCAAGAATTGGATGTTCGATTTTCTTGTTTTTGATTATATCAAAGGTTACATTAACAGTTGCAGGAATTTCAAGACCCGAAACGCCTATTTCACCATCACCCATTACAGCATGAATATCCCCAAGTGAAAACAAGGCACCTGAGGTCTTAACTTGAAAATAAAGCACTGCACCCTCGTTAACCATCAAATTATCCATATTTCCGCCATGCTTGCCCGGAGTTCCTGTGTTTATGTCCTCACCTTCCGGAGCCACACCTATTACTCCAATCATCGGGTTTAATGGCAGCTTAAGACTGTCTGAAAATTCAGCAAAGCCATCTTTAATATGTACAATTTTCACATGGCTGCCTTTAAGCAGATGCCCTAAAAGTCCAAAATTTTCACCTGCGAGAACCGTTCCTTTATTATCTAGCGTAATTTTGTTAATTTTAACTTTCAAAATGTCCCCGTCTTCTGCGCCTTCAATAAAAATTGGACCGGTAGCAGCGTTTACCTTGTCCCAATCAAGAGAATCAATTTTATCGCCTTCATTTCTAAGCTGATTAGCGAAGGCATCCAACGCATCAATATCAACGGTATCACCTGCTTTAACATGTGCTATCGGCTTGTGGTTTTTTGAAAAGCTGTAGACAAAACTTTTTGCTTCGATTTTCATAGATGTTATCCTCCTTTAATCCCCTCTTCTAATAGATGCAAGCCCGGCAGCTGATTGAGTCAACACAGGGTCGCCCCAATAAGTAACAGACCCTACGCCTGCTATTGATGCATCAAGAGTATTTTCCGCATATACTTGAACTGAGCCTGCACCACTAAGCGAAACAACTGCTTCAACCGCAATTAAATCACGAGTGTTTACGAAAGAAGCCCCTGCACTGTTTATACTTAACACTTCGGTCGTTCCGGAGAGGGTTATACTTGATGCCCCGTTAACAACAGCTGACACATTTTGGGAATTAAGGGCAAACGTTGCTTCTCCTGCGCCATTAATTTCGATCGAAAATGTTTCTGAATCAAATACGCCATTTCCGGTTATCGTCGCCGCACCATTTATAACTAACGATTCAAGCATGTCTGAGCTTATGTTAAAAGTAATCCTATCGCTGCTAATAGCGGTGTTATTTCTTGTTCCAATTGTCAAAACACCATTTTGATAGGTAATTTCCAACAAGTCTTTTAAATTTTCATCAATGACATAATTAACTTCGCTGCTTTGTTCAGTGGTGACGATTAATGCAGCAGGTACGCCACTTACATCAATTTTTGTTATAGCACCATCAAAAGAAAACGATCCACCTACCATCTGACCATTACCTATCGTCGCCCCTATTTGCCCTAAATTAACAAAACAGCCGCTTAGCGTCATCAGTGCTAATACTAATGCTGTGATCATAATAATTCTTCTTGAAAACATCCTATATCCCCCACGTTTAATCATTGTTAAATATATCCTCCATACTGTAAAGCCCAGGTTTTTTACCTACTAAAAATTTAGCCGCAAGCAAAGCCCCTTGTGTAAAAACATCATTAGACAACGCACGATGGTTTAGCTCAACGATCTCATTTTCACCTGCAAAGATAACATCATGCTCTCCCGCAATTGTTCCGCCTCTTAGCGACAGTATTCCCAAATCATCGTCTCTGCGTTTTTCCAAAGAACTTTGACGCTCGTAAACATACTTGAACTTCCCGCCCGCCGATTCGTTTATCGCATCTGCAAGCATAAATGCAGTACCACTCGGCGCATCAGTTTTGCGCCTGTGATGCTTCTCAACTATTTCTATGTCAAAGCCTGCTTCGTTAAGAGTTGAAGCGCATCTTTTAAGAAGCCCCATAAGCAAGTTAATACCGACCGACATGTTAGCAGATCTAAGCACCGGAGTTACTTTTGAAGCTTCGTTAATTTGTTCTATAGCTTCATCCGACAGCGCAGTTGTACAAATTATTATCGGAATTTTATTTAAAACCGCATATTCAACCGCCGAAGGAACAGCTTCAGCAGTCGAAAAGTCTATTATAACATTCGCAGGAATGTTGCAATCACTTATTTTTGTAAAGGTTGGAAACGAGAACGTATCTATCGGTTCATCCATATCAACACCGGCAACTATTTCAAAATCCGCCGAATCTTTTACAATACGAATAACAGATTCGCCCATCTTTCCATTTGAACCATATAGCAGTATTTTAATCATCTTTTCACCTCTGTAAAATCTATCGAACTAAGCTATACAAGCCCGTGTTCTGTCATTCGTTTTTTAAGCATCTCTTTAACGCTATCCTCAATTCCAATAAGCGGCAGACGACACTCTCCTACTTCCATATCCATCATATTCATAGCAGATTTAAGCGGCATTGGGCTTACATCTAAAAATAGTGCACGACAAAGAGGGTTTAATTTAAGCTGCATATCACGAGCTTTGTCATGACTACCTTCCAAATAAGTGAAAATCATATCATGAACGTACTGCGGCATAATATTTGCAACTACAGATATAAGACCTATGCCTCCAAGAGCCAAAATTGGTATAGTTTGATCGTCATTTCCTGAGTAAAGCGAGAAATTATCATCACAAAATTCAGCAATTGCCGCTATTTGTGAAATATCACCGCTTGCCTCTTTTATACCAACTATGTTTTCAATTTTCGAAAGTTCTTTAACTGTATCCGGAAGAATATTGAGCGCAGTTCTTGAAGGAACATTATATAGAATCACCGGAATTGAAACCGAAGTTGCAAGTGCATTAAAATGCTGAATCAATCCTTTTTGCGACGTTTTGTTGTAATAAGGGGTTACTAGTAGAAGCCCATCGACACCTAACTTTTCTGCGCCTTTTGAAACATTTATATCATAAGCCGTGTCGTTCGTTCCCGTTCCTGCTATTACCGGTATACGCTTTTTCGCCGCAGATACTGCGCATTCAATTACTTCAAGTTGTTCATCTATAAGCATAGTAGATGTTTCGCCTGTTGTTCCACAAGTAATTATAGCATCTGTACCGTTTTTTACATGCCAATCAATAAGTTCTTCGTATTTATCAAAATCAACCTTACGGCTTGAATCTGATTTAAATGGTGTAATGATTGCAACGCCGGAGCCTTTAAAAAGTGCCATATTTGTTCCTCCTAAATTATGTCAAACCAATGTTTGAATTATTTCATACGTTCCATAAGAAGTTCAGCAATTTGCACAGCATTAGTAGCCGCACCCTTTCGTACATTATCCGCTACCACCCAAAGATTAAGACCATTTTCAACGCTTTCATCCCTACGGATTCTTCCAACAAAAACCTCATTTTTGCCTTCACAAAATAGCGGCATCGGATATTCAAAGCTTTTGGAGCCATTTTGTACAACAACCCCATTTGTGTTTTTAATAGTGCTTATAACATCTTCAAGCTCAAAATTATTTTCAAATTCGATATTTATAGATTCACTATGCCCTGTAACAACAGGCACTCTAACTGTCGTGGCAGTTATTCGCATATTCGGAGCATCTAAGATTTTCCTTGTTTCATTAATCATTTTCATTTCTTCTTTTGTGTATCCATTTTCGACAAATGCATCAATTTGTGGGATGCAATTTCCGGCTATAGGGTATCTAAATGTGCGGCTTGTACCTTCCTTCAAGTCATTTACCCCTCCTAGACCTGCACCTGAAACAGCCTGATATGTTGAATAAACAACCCTTTTGATCTTGTACTTATCATGCAAAGGCTTTAGCACAACAACTGCTTGAATTGTTGAGCAGTTTGGGTTAGCTATTATGCCTTTATTTCTTTTAATAGCACCAGGATTAACCTCGGGAACAACTAGTGGAACTTTGTAATCCATACGCCATGCAGAGCTGTTATCAATGACAATACAGCCTTTTGATGAGGCGACCGGTGCAAACTTCATGCTTGTTCCTCCGCCTGCCGAAAACAAAGCTATATCAATATGTTTATCAAAAGATTCATCGTTTAATTCTTCTACTTTATAATCTTTACCGTTAAACATTACAGTGCTTCCTGCGCTTTTTGCAGATGCCATTGGATAGAAGTTGTTAATAGGAAGTTGGAATTTTTTTTCTTCAAGCACCTGTATTATCGTCCTACCGACCATCCCGGTTACACCAACAACTGCTATATCAAATTTTTTCAAAACAATCACCTCTTAAATCAATTAAAAATTAATCAAGCCAAAGATCTTCAAGCAAAAACAATGAGAAGTTAATTCTATGCTCTCTATCAGAAATTTCAACAAACATTTCCCGCTCTTGATGTTCAGGAAGTGTTACTCTAAGCATATATCCGCCATATTCAAGCGGTATTGTAACAGGCGAATTCCCTCTAAAAATATCATCAATAAATACAGAAGCCCCGATTGGAGTAGTCTCTATAATTAAGTTACCCATGTTAATAATGCGATTAAGTGTTGCATGAACTCTAATAATCTCAGAATTAATTATAACTTGAGTTTCATACGGCTCATGACCGTCCAATACGACTCTAAGGGAATATTCTCCAAATTCTAGCGGTATAGGAGCAAGCAATGAAACTTCTATGCCGTCTACGTATGCCCTAAAACCTGTAACATTTGATGTAATTTCTAAAACACCGTTTAACAGGCGGGCTCGACTCAAATCAAGCACTTGCCGCTCACCTTCTATAACCTCAATTTCCTCTACAAAAAGTTCAATATTGTCCCCTCTTACAACAACTCTATGATATCCTGCTAAAATTTCAATATCCTCAACATCCTCAAGCGCATGTAATACGTTCGTGCCTATTTCAATAGTTCCATTTCTAATTGCTGCCGTATTTCTGACCTCAATAACGCCGCTCCCGCTTACAAGCTCTATATGCCAAGCCTTATCTCTATAGCCTCTGACATTAAGCAAGTCAATCCCTGAAATGCGTGCTATATCAAGATGCTGCCCTCTAGAATTAGTCACTGTATCCGGTCCGAACCTAAATACATCATTACCCAAAGTTATCGTTGAAGCAGCAGCATCAACTCTTACATTTCTTACAAGCCTGCGTTCCCATGCCAATACATTAATCCGCATAGTCCTTATCACACTAGTGTTTTCATTAAATGATATATCAATAATATTGCCTGGCGAAAACTCTTCAAGAACCAACGGGCGGTCAAATCTATCAGACATCCTTGTACCTGCATCTACAGTAATTCTATGCGTTGTTTCTGTATAAACATCTACGACTTCAACACCACCGGCACCTTCTGAGGCGGATATTACAACTGCAACAATATTCGTGAAAGTTGCATTGTCATCTTCCTCTGAACCAATAACAGGCAAGGACGGCAGCTGTCCAGGATCAACAGGTGCGTTATTACCGCCGCCGCTAGCAAAAGAATTTATAAGTATTGCAACAGCCGCAACACAAACCGATACACTGACAAGTAATGCCACAATATAGTATACGGAAAGTTGGGATTTTTGTGAAGACCTGCCGCGCGATTGTTTTCCGTTTTGGTTTTTTTTGCTTTGAGCTTGTTTGCGATGAATTGAATCCCTATCAGAAATTTGAGACTGTCTTTGTGTTCTAGGTTGTCTTCTGTTTGCTTCATTCGATGGTGTATAATAAACACCTTCCAACTCATAATGTTGGTCGGTTCTCTGCCTGTATTTATCTCTATCGTTATCGTTCATGTTTGCCTCCAAAAAAATATGTCTTCGAATATTATAATATCTATAGACTAAATATGCAACCTAATTCAAAATCAACTGTCTATATATGTATAGAGCAAATATAAGCTCTAAATTTCAATTATTTTTACGTAAACTTTAGGAGGTTTCCATGTTTCAAATAATTTCTGACGGCAGCTGTGATTTTAGCAACGAAGAGGTAAGGAAATACGAAATAGATATTGTTCCTTTCTATATTACATTTGACCAATCGACGTATTTAAAAGAAGGTATAGATATAACTAAAGACAGCTATTTTAACCGTCTTTTGACCGAAAAAAATCTTTTTCCCAAGACATCTCAACCCAATCCGCAAGACTATATAGACATATATACTCCTCACCTTAAAGAAGGAAAAGATATAGTCTCATTAACGATATCTTCAAAAATCAGCGGCTCATATAAC
Source organism: Defluviitaleaceae bacterium (assembly GCA_009784685.1). GTDB lineage: Bacteria > Bacillota > Clostridia > Lachnospirales > WRBF01 > WRBF01. The sequence continues at coordinate 36,321 of WRBF01000015.1, forward strand.
AGTGCTGTAATTGCCGCTGAAATGTTAAAGGATGATTTCCCCGATAGAAATATAGCAGTAATTGATTCTGAGAGTGCATGCATAGGTCAAGGGCTTATTCTCAAAGAAATGGTTAAAATGCGCAATGCTGGTCTTTCGCTTGACAAAACAGTGGAACTTACTGGTAAAGTTTTAAAAACTACAAGACTTTATTTCACACTTGACACTTTAGAATATTTAAAAAAGGGCGGCAGAATAGGACCAACAACGGCGTTAGTTGGCGGTATATTGGGATTGCGTCCAATACTTCAATTTCTTAATGGAGAAGTTTCCCAAATCGATAACGTTCGAGGGAAGAAGAAAGCACTCGAACTAATGGAAGAGGCGGCAGTTGAAGCACTAAGAAATGAAAAGGATAATGTATGTGTAAGTGTTGGTCACATATTAAGCGAGCAAGATGCAGCTGGCTTCAAAATGGGCTTAGAGACGGAACTTGGCATAAAGGTAAATGAACCTATAGTAGAAGTTGGCGCAACTATTGGAACACATGCCGGTCCGGGGGCATTTGCGTTTTCTTATTGCAAAAAATATGATTCTTTAACGTAATAAGACAGGGAAGAAATATCAGACAGATTTAATTTATGATGCACCAATAAAAATAGCTAAATAAGCGAGGGTATGGTATAATGTTAGATAATATAAATAATTGGTATATAGTAGCTCAGGTTTTAGGTGTAATCACCATTGGGTTTGAATTTGCTTCATATCAAATAAAGGATAAGACGAAATATTTTCTTGTAACCGGAATAGGAAGCTTCTTTTGGATGGCGATGTTTGTTAGTATTGGCTTTGCAACAGGTATGAGCACACAGCTTTCCTTGATTCTTGCTGCTACATACAGCACTATACGCAACCTGGTGTTTTTCAGAATTTTTTCAAAAAATACTCCTGAAAGCAAGGAAGCAGGTCTGATATTTTTGCTTGCTATGATAGTTGTAGGCGTTGGTGCCGGAGTCGTAACAGTGCTTAATGCACCGACAGAAGTTAGATGGCTGCATATAATCGGCCTGATCACCGCATTAGGCTTCGTAATTGGCCAATATCTACCCGGTGTTCATTATGTTCGCATAACTGTCATTTTTTACGCCTTTATTGTACTGCTTACACAAACACCGTTAAATATTTTATATGGTGACTTCCGATGGAACATAATGGGTATTCTGATTGAGGTAGCTAAAATTTCTTCTGTTATTGTGTTTTATATACGATATTCATCAGAGCCGCAAAGACCTCAGCTGCAATTTGCTAAACCGTAAAGGATAAGGCGTAGGGGATGATGTGTTTTGGAAGATGATAAAATTCTTGATTTATTTTTCGAGAGACAAGAAAATGCGTTGAAAGAAACAGAGCTAAAGTACGGGAGAAAGTTGTTCCGCTTAGCTATGAATGTTTTAAATAATAAACCTGATGCAGAGGAATGTGTTAACGATACTTTGCTCAAAGCCTGGGAGGCAATCCCACCCAATCGTCCGGATGCGTTCGGTGCATTTTTGGCAAAGATTGTTCGTAATCTTTCCATTAACAAGTGGAAGGCTAAAGGAGCTGTACGAAGAGGCGGCGGAGAAGCTGATTTACTTCTTAGCGAATTAGAAGATTGTCTTCCTTCAACAAAGGATACACCCGAAGAAGTATATGAATCACGCTTTGTTACAAAGGCAATTGACGGCTGTTTAAACTCAATGGATCAAACTGCAAGAGTAGTATTTGTTTTACGGTATTTCCACGGAGAAAGCATTTTAGGCATTTGTGAGCGTTTTAACATGAGCGAAAGCAAGGTAAAATCTCTTTTGTTTAGAGCAAGAAAAAAACTGAAAGCACATTTGGAGAAAGAAGGTGTTACATTATGAATTGTTCCCCGCTTGAAAAACTTTTTGAATGCATAGGTGAAATTGATGATTTGTTTTTGATGGAAGCCGAAGAGTTTGACATTTCCACCGCAAAGAGCACTAAGCGAAAAAAGATAATCAAGTACGGAAAATATGGAGCAGCTGGCATAGCAGTATCTGTCGGGATGATCATGGCGTATCGTTTGCTTAGGTCTAAAAGTGCGTGATCTGCTCAACAATTATAACGTAACGAGACGTGTTGGCATCACTGCCAGCACGTCTTTGTATGCTATACTCGTATCCTCTCAAAACAGTAGCAGAAAAACGCAGAATTTTTTTCGCTAGACTAGGAAAAAGGTTCTTAGCGTACCCGAAGGTACGGTAAGGTTCTTTTGATATGTACCGCCAAGAAG
>WRBF01000016.1 GCA_009784685.1 Defluviitaleaceae bacterium
CCCTTGCAATACAATGTACAACACGGTTTTGAGTTGGAAATTTTTATCCCTGCCTTTGTCAATAGCCCTTGCCTTACATTGGTAAGGCTGCGGTCTCTTTTCGTGGCAGGAATAAAAATTTCCTACTCAAAACTCTCCGACCTAAAGCCGCTAAAAATTCGTTTATTCGAAATTTGAGGTCGCAGGTCGTACTAGCCGTACACCAAGACCGAGAATAAAGAAGAAGCGAATTTTTAGCAGCTTTAGGCGTGTTGTACATTGTATTGCAAGGGTATGCAGCATGCTTTGATCTGATAAAAAGGAGAGACCCATATGAGCTATAAAGATATTTATAACAGTTGGATAAAAGACAGTTATTTTGATGAGTGTACGAGAAATGAACTTTTAAGCATAAAGTCTGATGAAAGAGAAATTGAAGAAAGATTTTGCCGCAATCTTGAATTTGGCACAGCGGGGCTTCGCGGGATAATTGGTGCAGGAACAAACCGCATGAATGTTTATACTGTGCGCCGGGCGACTCAGGGTTTTGCAAACTATATTTTAGGTAAAAAAGGCGCAAAAGATAAGGGCGTTGTTATAGCATATGATTCAAGGCGTATGTCTCCGGAGTTTGCTCTTGAAACTGCCCTTGTGTTTAATGGGAACGGGATAAAAACATATTTGTTTGAAGATTTGCGTCCGGTGCCGATGCTTTCATTTGCTGTCCGCCGTCTTAAAGCGGCGGGAGGCGTGGTTATAACAGCAAGCCATAACCCGCCTGAGTATAACGGTTACAAAGTTTATGGAGAAGATGGTGCTCAAGTAGCTTTTCCGGTGGATTTAGCTATTATAAGTGAAGTTAACGGGATTGAAGACTTTCAAAGCATAAAAATTTCAAACCGTCTTGACGCTAAAGCCGCTGGACTTTTTAATATAATAGACAAGGAAGTTGATGATGAATATATCAAAGAAGTTACGGCACAGCTTGTAGATGCAGAAACTGTAAAAAATACGCAGAAAGATTTAAAAATAGTGTATACGCCCCTTCATGGCAGCGGTAATATGCCTGTTCAGCGTGTGCTTAAAGCAGCAGGTTTTGAAAATGTACATACTGTTGCTGAGCAGGAAGCCCCTGACCCGGATTTTACAACGGTTAAATCTCCAAACCCCGAAGACCCAAAAGCATTTGAACTGGGAATAAAGCTTGCGAATGAACTTGGGGCAGATATTGTAATAGGTACAGACCCCGACGCAGACAGGGTTGGTGCCGCAATAAGAGAAAAAGATGGAAAATACAGCTTTTTAACAGGCAACATGACGGGGCTTTTAATAGCGGAATATACTCTCGCAGGTCTTAAAAAAGCCGACAGGCTGAACCCTAAAAGCACTGTGATATCATCAGTCGTTTCAACGAAATCAGTTCAAAAGATGACAGGGGCATACGGTGTTCAGTATATTGAAGTTTTGACAGGATTTAAATATATTGGCGAAAAGATCAAGGAATTTGAAGAAACCGGAAGCAATGAGTTTATTTTTGGTTTTGAAGAAAGTTATGGATGTCTTAAAGGCACATATGCCCGGGATAAAGATGCTGTTTCTGCTTCAATGCTTCTTTGCGAGCTTGCGGCATACTATAAGTCCAGAAATATGACTTTGATTGATGGGCTTGAAGAAATCTATAAAAAATATGGATATGCAAAAGAGCATGTTGTTTCGATAACTCTTGCAGGGCTTGACGGGCTTGCAAAAATAGAAGAAATAATGAAGACTCTAAGAAAAACTGAAAAACTTATAATCGGCGGTAAAGAAACAGTAGAGTTTAGAGACTACTCAGCGGGAACCCGCAAGAACATGGTAAATGATAAAATTGAAAAGATGAATCTGCCGAAAGCCGATGTTTTATATTATATTTTGTCAGATTCAACATGGATTTGCGTTCGACCATCAGGAACAGAACCGAAGATTAAAGTTTATTTTGGAGTTACAGGCACGGACTCAAACGATGCTGATAAAAAATTAGATAAAGCCCGGACAGCTATGATGAAATTCATTGAAGGAATTTAAGATTTGGTTTGATATATCAATTTTTTCTGGAACACGCAGTATATGTATGGTATAATATCGTAAGAAAGCAAAAGGGGGTTGATTCATGGATAATTCTGCATTATTTAAATTAGGATATGGGCTTTATGTCCTTACAGCGAACGAAAACGGAAGAGATAATGGATGCATTATCAATACGGCAATGCAAATTTCAAGTTCTAACTTGTCTATTGGGGCTATTGCTGTTAACAAACAAAACTATACTCACGATATGATATTGAAAACAAAAAAGTTTAATATATCAATTCTCACAACAGAAACGCCTTTTGAGGTTTTTAAACATTTTGGTTTTAATTCAGGGACATCTTATGACAAATTTGCCGGCTATACAGATATAGCCAGGAGCGAAAATGGAATAACTTATCTTACAAAACATACCAATGCATTTTTGTCATTTGATGTTTTAGACACTATGGATTTTGATTCGCATACTATGTTTAAGTCTAATATAATGGATGGCAAGGTTTTAGATTCAAAGGACAGTGTAACTTATGCGTATTATCACCAAAATATTAAACCAAAATCGGAATTTGTAAAAAAGAGCGGCGGTCATCGTTGTGTTATTTGCAATTATGTTTACGAGGGTGATGTTTTGCCTTTAGATTTTATTTGTCCGATATGCAAGCATGGAATAAGTGATTTTGTAAAGATTTAAAGCATTAAGCCATTAAGTTCATATCATTACAGGTGTTAATTATGAAGCATTTAGTCGTAGTAAATCCAAGGTCTTTTTCAAGAGAATGCCAAATGACTGCCGTTTCCGGCGAAATCAGAAGCTTTTTTAGAGATAACGGAGGCTTAGATAATGCTGTGCATTTATCACGTTACCCGAGGGATGCAATTAGGGTAATACAGGCATATGCAAGCAAAACAGAAGACATAGTTAGGGTATATTCTGTCGGGGGAGATGGAATACTTCATGACTGCCTTAACGGAGTTATGGGTCTTAAGAACATGCAGCTCGCTGTTATGCCTTATGGCACTTCAAACAGTTTTGTCCGTGCTTTTGGTGAAAATAAGAAAGATATTTTCAAAAACATATCAAAGCAAGTATCTTCTCTAGATACGGCTGCAACGGATGTAATTAGCGTCTCGCCCGGGAACGGACGAGGAAGAGGAGGGAGATATGCCTTAAGCTTTTGTGCTTTGGGCGCAGAGGCATATGCCATATCTAAGTATCTTGATTTAATTCGAAATCGACCTAGTTTGGCAAACTTATTAGTAAATCATCTTTATTCGGCGGTGGCAAGCTTAACGGCTTTCGATAAGAGCAACTTTTGCCAAGACTATAAAATAATAATTGACGATAAGGAATATACCGACACTTATTTAGGGATACATATTTCAAACACCGGCCGTTATGGAGGAAACATGACCCCTGTGCCATCGGCGCACCCTGCCGACGGTCAGCTTGATATTATACTCATTGAAAACATACCCAGAGTTGCCTTATTTCCTATGACAAGAGCCTATACAAAAGGTAAATCTCATAAATATCCTAAATTCTTTAAACATGTACAGGGTAAATCTATAAGTATAAGAAGCAAAAAGCCACTCAGCATAAATCTTGACGGAGAGGTTTATTATGACACATTTGTTGAAGTTAATGTCTTACCTTCCGCCGTTAATATCGTTGTCCCTTCCGGGATAAAGTATGCTAATTCTGTTTTTGAAGATACGCTCTAAGGAGATGGGTATGTGTGAACAACCTAAGCTACAAGATTAACCATGAAAACTCTCATACTTTTTGGGCAAACGCACTCTCATTTTTAATATTGATTGGGTATACGACTGTGCGGTGGGCATACTTTTATGCAAGCGGCCAGAGAAATTTAATCCTGGTTTTTCTTATTATATTTCTTACCGTAGGCATTTTAATGGTGTCCTCGTTGTTTGTTTTTAAAAATAGGCCTGAAATTTGGGCTTTTGTCCTGCCGGGCTCTATCGTTGCAGGGTTATTTACCTTTACCATTTTCGTAGAAGGAAACCCCTATTTGTTTTTAATATTAACGAGTCTTTGCGGTGTCAGCGGGTCTTATCTTTATATCAAATCTTATTTGCGATTTATTCTTTTCGTTAATGTGCTCTTGTTCATTTCGATTGTCATGCTTCAACTTCCTATTGAGGGCGTTGCTATTGATAATGAAAATATATACACTAAATGGTTTTTGATGATGTTTTGTGTTTTGAGTTTATACATAGCTCTTGTGCATGTTACAAAAAAACATGAGGAAAACACTAACGCAATGGGATACTTTATAACAATGTTAGATGCTACCCCTAATATTGTTGCTGTAGTAGATATGAATAACCGCGTAAACTATATAAGCAAAGAGCTCTGTAAGCTTGCGAAACTTGAAAACATTGATTTTGCCAAAAATCGCCCTTTGCTTGACTTGTTTGGTAATTCAGAAATATCTGATATGATAGCCGATATACTGGACACTGTTGGTGATTCTGAAAACACAGTAAAAGTTGAAATAGACGGTGAGGACAGATATTTAAAAATATCTTGTGTTCGCTTGGGTCGGAAAAAAGGTAAATTTATAAACATTTCCGAGGTTACTCCAATAATGCAAGCAAGGATTGAAGCAGAACATGCATCAAGAGCTAAAAGTGATTTTTTAGCTACGATTTCTCATGAAATTCGAACTCCGATGAATGCAATTATAGGAATTGCACAAATTCAGCTGCAAAATGAAGACCTTCCGGATGAATTTGCGGCGGCACTTGATAAAATTTGGCATGCAAGCGACAGCTTACTTGGAATTATAAATGATGTTTTGGACATGTCAAAAGTTGAAGCAGAACGGTTAGAATTAAGCCCGGCAAATTATGATGTGCCAAGTTTGATTAGTGATGTTGTGCAGCTTAACATTATAAAAATTGCTTCCAAACCCGTAGAATTTGTGTTAGATGTAGATGAAAACTTACCGTCAAGATTTTTTGGTGATGAACTTAGAATTAAACAAATTTTAAACAATTTTTTGTCAAATGGTATGAAGTATACAGCGAGAGGCTCTGTGCATTTATCTGTCAGCCACTCTGACCACGGGGAATTCGCTATGCTTAAGTTCGTTATTAAAGATACTGGGCAAGGGATTAAGTCCCAGGATGTGGAAAAATTGTTTTCGAAATATCAGCGTTTTAACAGCGAAGAAAACCGTAACATTGAAGGCACGGGGCTTGGTTTGTTTATAACCTATAAACTTGTAGAGATGATGCAAGGTAATATAATCGTTGAAAGTGAGTTCGGAAAGGGAAGCACATTCACAGTTGAAATAAAGCAAAAAACCGCAGAATGCCCTGTTATCGGTGCCGAACTTTCGAATAAGCTCTGTAGTTTTACATTTGCGGATAAAAGAAAAAGAACCAAAGCTATGATCGCCAATTATACACCTATGCCTTATGGAAAAGTTTTGATTGTTGATGATATCGAAACGAATTTATATGTTGCAAAGGGGCTGCTTGTACCATATGATCTGAATACTGAAACGGTAGACAGCGGCTTTGCAGCTATTGATTTTATAAAAAATGGCAAGAGTTATGATATAATTTTTATGGATCACATGATGCCCGGAATTGATGGTGTTGAAACAACTAAAAGGCTGCGGGAACTTGGGTATACTAACGCTATTGTAGCTCTCACCGCTAACGCTTTAACGGATAATGATGAAATGTTTGCACAAAATGGTTTTGATGGCTTTCTTTCAAAGCCGATAGATGTTAGAAATTTAGACGTTGTACTTAATAAATTCATTTGTGATATGCACCCGGAAGAGTCTGTTAAGTACAAGCCTATAATAGCAGAACGGCGCAAGATACGCCGGGATAATAATATAGTCGAAAGAAGCCCGGAACTAATAAAGGTTTTTTGCAAAGATGCCAAAAAAGCGATAACAGTATTACGCAAAGCTTTGTTAAACAAAGACATAGCATCCTTTACCATTACTACACATGCAATGAAAACAGCTCTATCAAATATCGGAGAAAACGGTAAATCAATCCTTGCATCTAAGCTAGAAACTGCAGGTAAAGAAAATGATTGGGGTTTCATTGTTTTTAACACAGAACGATTTGTGCAGTTGTTGGAAGAATTAATAAAAGAAATGGATGTACTTGAAGTATTTGAAAACGAACCAAATAGTGACTTGCAGGAAGACATGCTATATTTGGAAGAACAGCTGAAGCTTATAAAAATTGCCTGTGATGATTATGACGACACAGCTGTTTATAACGTTATAGACCGTCTAAGAGGGAAGCCGTGGAGGTCTGAAATATGCACTTTGATTGATAACATGTATGATATGTTGTTTTTGCACAGTGATTTCGACGGTGTAGGCTCAGCAGCGCAGGATCATTATGAGAGGGAATAATGATGAAAGTTATTGAGAGGGAAAAAAATGAAAACGATATTTGTAGTTGATGATAATGATACTAACTTGATGATGGTTAAAAGAGCATTAGATGGGATATATAAAACATTTGCCTTACCATCTGCTGAAAAGATGTTCAAACTTGCGGAGAAAATCCGCCCGGATCTTATTTTGTTGGATGTAAATATGCCTGTTATGAACGGATTTGAGGCTATGAAAATATTAAAGGCTAATAAGGAGTTAAAAGACGTTCCGATAGTTTTTCTTACTGCGAGGAATGATGAAGCTTCAGAAATAGAAGGGTTTGGCTTAGGTGCAATTGATTTTATTAACAAGCCTTTTTCTGCCCCGGTTTTGGTGCGTCGTATTGAATCACATATTGAGACTGATAAATTGGTTAAAAAAAGTCAACAAGCTGTGCGCAATATCCATCTTGCTACAATTAGCGTAATTGCGGATATGGTTGAGAGCAGAGACAAAGAAACAGGAGGACATATCGAACGAACACAAATTTATTTGGAAATTATTGTAAATGAGCTCATCAGAATGGGGATTTATCAAGATGAAATTCAAAGTTGGGATATGAGCCTGCTTTTACCGTCAGCTCAGTTACATGATGTAGGGAAAATTACAGTTAGCGATTTAATACTTAACAAGCCTTCAAAGCTTACCGACGATGAATTTAAGCTTATAAAACAGCATTGTGGATATGGTGAAAGAATTATTAACAAAATTATTAACCAGACACATAACGATGACTTTTTGCTTCATGCAAAAAGATTTTCAGGATATCATCATGAAAAATGGGATGGAAGCGGCTATCCTCATGGGCTTAAAGGTACGGAAATTCCTTTAGAGGGCAGAATTCTTGCTGTAGCTGATGTATATGATGCTCTCGTCTCTAAGCGCCCGTACAAAGAACCTTTTTCTCATGAAAGGGCAGTAGAAATTATTTGTTCAGACAGCGGCAGCCATTTTGACCCTAACATTATAGAGGCTTTTAAAAATGTAGTTGATGCTTTTAAGGCTTGTTAAGACATTAATATATGTTTGGCGTCAAGCCTGACCCATCTCTGCGAATTTTGTAAAATTCAGGAAAAAGGCGAAGATATGAGCGAAAATAGATCCACTCGTCATCAGTATTGTACACATAACCCCAAAAACCTTCTTCATAATGTAATTGAATGCGCTCTGTACCATCACGGCGAGCCATGATTAATCGGTTTGTTATGTAAAAAATCCAATCCTCGGAGTGTCCATCTTCAGATGGGGAAAGAATTTGCAGCTCTTCAAAACCATCAGCGGGGTTTCCTAGCCTCATTCTGAAATTGCCTACATATACCCATCCGTTACTTATTACAAATTGTTCACGGAAGTCACTGCCGCTGATGCCTAAACCCAGTGGGCTGTATGCAACTAAAGTCGGGTTTGAACCGTCAAGATTAATTCTATGAAGTGCAAACCCTTCCGGTCCGACACCTAAAGTTGTATGCCGATAACTGTAAAATATATAATCTCCAACAATTTGATAATAGCCTAAACTGTAAGCCAAAAGAGCGCATGTTCTCCCATCAGGTCTGCTCACATATAGCTCGCCGTGATCTCTTCCTAATAGAGTATAGTCAACAAAAAATACATTATCGCCAACAACGTGAAATCGATCGACAGCTCTCCAACTAACTTGGTATGCGGGGCCGTTATTACTATCATTTCTCATTCGAAATAATGCAGAATATGAAATATCGTCAAACTCTACAGGGTATATGAAGTATAGCCAATCTCCAACTATGTATCTATCCCGCATGAGTATATCTATTGGAAAAAGAGGTTCAAATGAATATACAATATCATCCCAAGATACACATTGCAAATCAGGAACTATATCGTCTTGCATGGGAGTTATAGTCTGTGATTCCTGAATTGCATATGCTGCCTCTTGCGTTGTCTCTGTATGCAATGAGGTTTCTGCTTGTCCTTGTTCCATGTTTGCAATAATAAATGGAACTATACCCTGAAAAAGTCCAATTGCTAAACCACAAATCGAGATTAACACAGGAATGAGCCATTGCATCTTTGATCTTGCCTCATTTTCATTTGTCTTATTTTCGTTTATCTTATTTTCGTTTATCTTATTTTCGTTTGTTATATTTTCGTTTGTTATATTTTCGTTTATCTTATTTTTTCGTTGATTATTTTTTTTTGTCTTTCGACTTTTCCCCATCGGATAATCGCCCCAACCCTTCAATTTTGAACTAGATTATATCATAATCATTAAGTGTAATTCAATGTGTTTCCCCGGTAGAATGCAACAGAGAAAAAGCAGGATTTACTGACTTATTTCCACAATCATTGTCGCAACCGGCATATGGTTTTCTTTTCTTAGTCTATTTTCTTTTCTCTTTATTAGGAGGAAGGCGGCGATCATTAAAGTTGCGCCAATCAAAAATGATAATAATTCTACATCTCCTTGAACGCCTATAATAGGCAATATGTAGTAACCAAGCAATACCCCTGATATGAAAAACACACAAGGTATTCCATACATTATGAAGACAGCTTTTAAAAATTCTGAGCTTTCAAGCTCGATATTTACATAATCGCCTTCTTTTGCATTACACAAATTTTTTGCATTAATAATCATTTCATGCTTCATAAGCCCGGCTGTACAAGCTTTGCATTTTGCACAAGCCTCACTGCGTTTTAGTTTTACAACTGCTGATTCTTTGGATGCTGAAACTACAAGACCGATTTCTCCCATTTTTTATCACCTATAAAGACTGTTTTTGCACTAATAGTATAGATCTAAAAGTATTTTTATACGAAAAAAGACCCTGCCGAGCCGTATTTTAAGAAAGATTTAAAACCCTGTTTTAGGTGGTTAAGCCCCTGCGGATTCATGTTTCCGGCAAGCCGACATACAATTATTCCGAAGAAGGCTGTTATCCCTTAAAATAGCTGTTGGTTATAAATATATCATAACTCGCACTCGGAAGGTGTCTTTTTATCACTGTATTATACTACTATTTCAGACAAAAATCAAGCTTTTTTGCAAAATTACATTTGGTGGGAAATTTTTCACAATCAGTAGGGTTCACTTAGCAGTCGCAATCTTCTTCAGATTCTTTTAATCTCGGAAAACCTGCTGCTGCGCTCGGCTTAAAATCTTTTTTATGAGGCGGCGCAAAAATATCTATTGGAAAGTCAAGATTGTCAAAGAAATCACAAGGATTAAGCGGGGAAATATCTTCACATTCTTTAGGAATTAAGAAGCCTTTTGATTCGACAAACAAATCAACTATCCTAAAGATTTTAACTACCGCAAACAACCCGATTGTTACAAGAACTTCTCTGTGTCTGTGACCTTCAGGCTCTGCACCTCTTCTGTGCCTTCTTGAACTGATTGTAGCTTCAAGAGGTATTGCTTTTGCTTCAACCATAACAAATGGTTCAGCATCCATCGTTTTTGATTCATGATGGCGATGATGCATTAAATCGGTTGCTATAACAAGATCAGAACCTGTGGAACCGAACAGCGTTACACGTTTAGTGAAAACACTTGCCGCTTTTACCGAGCCGATTATATGGTCAGTTTCTCTAAATATTAACTTATATTCAAATACATATTTTAAGTCAATATCCCAAAATCCTTTTCTAAACTCATTTTCCTTTTTGTTGACAACGACAATCTTTTTAACCTTTAAATTCTCAATTGAAACAGAAACTGCGCTTGCTGGCGGGATTATTACTTCGCCCTCTTCAATATGCTGACCATCGATACAAACATTTTCAGCCGCAATTGTTGGTCCTAGCTCATCAGGTGTCAGGCAATATTGCTGACGACATCTGTCGTACACCTTGTTAGCAATGATGCACTCTTGTCTTATCTTATCATTTGGAGCAGATTTCAGATCGGCACTTTCGCCTATAGTTTGAATGCGTTCATCTTCACGCTTAAATTCAAATGCACTCATATCATTATCCTCCTTATTACTTAGTTTTATATTGAATAAATGTACAGAATGCTCTCCTGCTTATATAATATGTACAACTATTGTTTTGGTGAAAGTTATATATGCCCTCAACTAAAAAGAAAATATTAGACATTTTTCGTTCAATTTGTTATAATACAAATCAGAAGCAGCTTATTAACCGTTGATTCTTAGAGTAGAGGTGATTATTAACTATGCTGTTAACTAAAGAATTTGACTATGCAATAAGAATAATTCGGTCTTTGTCAGGTTTTGAAAAAAGGTCGGTTAGGGTTATTTGCGATGAAGAATATATACCTGTTCAATTTGCTTACAAAATCTTAAAAAAACTTGAAATCAGCGGCATAGTAATTGCGTTTCGTGGTGTTAACGGCGGTTATATACTCGCAAAGGATCTTAATTTTATCACAATGCACGATGTTTTAATTTCCGTAGATGACAATTTGTTCATTAGCGACTGTATGAAGCCGGATAGAGATTGCCCTAATAATGATGGTGGGAAATTATGTAATGTCCATCAAGAGCTTGATAAGATACAAAATAGCCTCATCAATATGCTTAAAGAAAAAACAATGGATATGATTTTGTAGAAGCTATACTCAATACATCAATCAAGAGTTAAAAAATAAACTTTTGTCATTGCGGGCTCACGTGAATCTAATTTGAGCGAACATGCTCAAAATCCCGCAATGGCAGGGGTTTTATTCAACCCTTGATTCATGTCCAATAAGTATAATTATGTAATATTTTTATAGAAGAACTTTTGATTTACCTTCGAGTAATCAAAAGTTTTTTTTGTGCAAAGACTTTTAAGTGCTATATCACAAAACATTTATACACTGTATATATTGAATTAAACAAGCTATTTTTTTTAAACTTTGTATTGTTTGAAAGGGAGATATTTATGAATGTCGTTTGGAAAAAGCTTTTAATACTGTCTCCGATTGTTATATTGATTGCGATGCTTTACTTTGTTAATCATACTATTATCCTTTTAAGGGACATAACATATTCGTTTGTTTTTAGCAATAATGCGGGTGCTGTGCAAATGTTTGAAAAGGAGCTTAAAGCGTTGCCCTTGCCGGGATATCCTAAAGCTGAATACAGCAAATTTTACAGCGGAATAATACATGCTTTTAGCAATGTGCTTGGGGAAAAACATGTTGTTATTACATTTTTGATTGATGAGAATGGCACAGTACATCACAGCAATTATGAGAATGAAAAGATGTTAGAAGCATGGCTTGAAAATGAATGCGAGTTAAGACGCCAAATAAAGGCGAACAAATCGGGGTATGTAATTTTGCACAATTTGGAAGAAGAGATGCTTTTTTATTATACTACAATTTTTGATGGAACTCAGAATTATAGGCTGTTTGTTGGAATTGACAGAGATGCTCTTGAGGCAGAAATTAACTTCGATAAAATTATTATTCCAGTAAGCATTATCGGGTTTTTGCTTATAGTCTTTGTTCAATACTCCATTTGGCTTAGAATGACTTATGGAAAAAGGCAGGTGAAATAAATGGCGGTTGATTTTATTGAAATTTTAATTAACGCTATTCTTGCCGCCTTTGGCGGGGTTGTAAGAAGAATGTCTGAAATGGAGAGGCAAGAAGGTAAAAAAGCAACATTTGCTTACTACATGATTGGCTCATTCATTTCGATGTTTGTGGGGATAGTAGTTTATTTTCTGTGCAAAAATTTTGAAGTAACCCCATTTCTAACTGCCGGGCTTACAGCTCTTTCCGGCTACATGGGTTCGCCTGTTCTTGATTTGCTATCAGAAATTATTAATAAGCGTATGAAAAGCGGGATCAGTCATGAATAAATTGTAATGGTGCATAACCCCATTCCGTCATCTTTTTGCCCCATTCAAAAAATCAAAAATAGAGGTGTGAACAATGAATTTAAAAAAATTATTATTGACTAAAAATAACTGTTATATAGCAGGCGTAAAAATTAAACCAATTGGGATTATGGTTCATTCAACAGGTGTTAATAACCCATATTTAAAAAGGTATGTTGGACCTGATGATGGATTATTAGGTGTAAACCAATACAATAATCACTGGAACCAACCAAAACCGGATGGACGTGAAGTATGCGCACATGCATTTATTGGTAAGTTAGAAGACGGCACAATTGCAACATATCAAACTTTGCCTTGGGATTTAAGAGGTTGGCACGCAGGGGGGACTGCAAACAACACTCATATTGGGTTTGAAATTTGTGAAAATGGGTTAAATGATGCTGATTACTTCGCAAAGGTTTATCAGGAAGCGGTTGATCTTTGCGTGTTTTTATGCAATATGTATGATATAAAGCCTGAAAGCCCTCATTTAATATGCCATTCAGAAGGCTATAAGCTTGGTGTTGCAAGTAATCATGCCGATGTAATGCATTGGTTTCCCAGGTTTGGAAAAAGTATGGACTCGTTTCGTGCGGATGTAAAAAAAGCCTTGCTTGCATTAGCAGCTGATAAAAGAACACCGGAGGAAGTTACTGTTGATAATGCAATCTCAGATGGAATTATAACAACAAAAGAGCATTGGCTTGGCGTACTAAAGGGGGATATTGCTCCAAGAAGAGAGTATATTAAAATTATGATGGATAATGCGCATAGAAAGATAAACGGATAAGCTAAAAGAAAAAATAAGTTTAAGGGCTGATTCCTTGGAAGAATATCCCTTAAACTTACTTATATCTTACATTATGTTTTAAATAAAATCCATTAGCTGGCTTTAAGCTCTAATCTAAGTCTATCTGCAATAAGTGCGATAAACTCGCTATTTGTTGGCTTGCCTTTATGGTTACTTATTGTGTAACCGAACAAATTATCAATGGCAGATACTTCACCTCTGCTCCATGCAACCTCTATCGCATGGCGTATTGCACGCTCAACACGACTTGAGCTTGTGTTGCATTTTTTTGCAACCGTTGGGTAAAGTTCTTTTGTTATATAATTTAATACGTCTATGTTTTGAACTGCTAAAATAATCGCTTCACGCATGTAGTTATATCCGCGGATATGCGCCGGAACGCCTATTTCTATTAAAATATTAGTAACCCTTACTTCAAGATCCATTTCATTTCCGCCCCTGAACCCGGACATGCCTCTTTTGCCTTTATCAATAGAAGGAGGTTGTTCTTTCAATTGTCTTATCCGAGATGCAAGTGCATCAAGGTCGAAGGGTTTTGCTATGTAATACGCAGCACCAAGATCTATCGCCCGGCTTATAACCTTTTCTTGTGCCATAGCTGAGAGTATTACAACGAGCGGTTTGTTTTCTGAGTTATCATCTTGAATTTTTTCCAAAACTCCTAAACCATCAAGTCTTGGCATAATTCCGTCTAAAATTGCAACATCAGGTTCAAGTTCGGTTATTTTTGTTAATGCATCAACTCCGTCATAACAAGTTCCAACAACCTCTATTCCCCCTGATTTGTTCAAATAATCGCTCATAACATCACAAAAATCTTTATTATCATCTGCTAGCAAAACTTTAATATTATCGTTCATAATTTCCTCCTGCGTTTAGGGCGTAGTATGGTATTGTGCCCATTTCTTTTAAAAAATTTGGCAAATTTGGAATTATTTACCAATATTTTTGAATTGATTGTAGCGCAATTTGCAAAAAAAAGCAAGCAATAGTTTTTTCTATTAAACGACAATATTAGCATAAAAACCCGAACATTCATGGGGGGGATGAATGTTCGGGCCATAGGGGGGACAATATGCTTATGACACTAACATACCAAAAATTAGGTAAGAGTTAGTCCATAAGCGAATCTAACTTGTTGCAATCAGTAGATAAGCTTTAAATCACTGATTTAACAAAATTAGCTTACACTGATAATATTTGCCAAAATATAAAATTCTATACATATTTCGAAAATTATTGTGGAAATATTGTAGTAGAGTGTGTTATAATGATCGTCATGTTATAATCCCTTAATATATTGTGGGAAGTGTGCTAATGAAACTTAGAGAAGTTGCTATTGGTGCTTTTATAATCGGCACTGTTGTATTCATAATTATCCCTATACCCCCGATACTGCTTGATGCTTTGCTTATGATAAGTATCGGTCTTTCAACTATCGTTTTACTAAACGCTATCTATGCTAAAGAACCGCTCGACATGTCGTTTTTCCCGACTGTTCTTTTGATAACCACGATGCTAAGGCTTTCGTTAAGCATTTCGTCTACACGGCTTATACTTGGCCGAGGGGAAGCGGGCGAAGTTATTAACGCATTTTCTAACTTTGTCGGCGGTGGTAATTTAATTGTCGGGCTTGTAATATTCGTGCTTATAATGCTTGTTAACTTTTTGGTTATTACAAAAGGTTCCGAGCGTGTTGCTGAAGTTGCGGCAAGGTTTACGCTTGACGCTATGCCGGGTAAGCAAATGGCTATTGATGCGGATTTAAATGCAGGTCTTATAGACGAAAATGAAGCCAGAGACCGCCGTAAAAAAATCGGTGATGAAGCTAACTTCTTCGGTTCTATGGATGGTGCTGCTAAGTTTGTTAAAAACGATGCTATTGCGGGGATATTGACAACTATCATAAATATAGTAGGCGGTATTGCAATTGGCGCAACAGGTGCAGGAACGGGCACGCCTATTTCAATCGGCGAAGCGTTTAATCTTTACGGCTTCCTTACGATAGGCGACGGTCTTGTAAGTGCTATCCCGGCACTTTTAACTGCTGTTGCAACGGGTATGCTTGTTACAAAATCAACGGCAGAAGATGAAATTACGCCCGCTCTTATAAAGCAGCTTTTCAGCTCTCCCCTTGTTATGATGATAACCGGTGCAGTTATGATTGTACTTGGTTCTTTAACTGCCCTTCCAACGATTTTCTTTGTGCCTTTTGGTTTAGCTTTGATATATCTTTCATATTCATTGCGCAAGAAAAATGAAGTTGAAGCTATTCGTGATGAAATTGCCGCAGAGGATGAAGTAGGTGCAGAGGAAATACGACGCCCGGAAAACGTTGTTTCTCTTTTATCGGTTGATCCTATTTTGCTTCTTTTCGGTTACGGGCTTATTCCACTTGTTGACCCGGTTCAAGGGGGCGACCTTCTTGACAGGGTTGTTATGATACGAAGGCAGATTGCGCTTGAACTTGGTGCAATAGTCCCGATTATTCGCCTTAGAGATGATATTAAGCTTAGTCCTAACCAATACAAAATTATGATAAAAGGAACTGAGGTTGCAAGCGGAGATATCCTTTTTGACCATTATATGGCAATGAATCCCGGATATGTGGAAGAAGAAATTGATGGTATTGAAACAGTTGAGCCATACATGGGGCTTCCTGCTCTTTGGATTTCAGAGTCTCAACGAGAGCGTGCGGAGGCATTTGGTTACACAGTTGTTGATCCGCCGGCGATTATTGCAACGCATTTAACAGAAATAGTTCGTGAACATCTTAGTGAACTTCTTTCAAGGCAGGATGTTCAAACGCTTATCCAAAACGCAAAAGAATCAAACCCTGTTTTGGTTGATGAGCTTATACCAAAACTTCTTACAATTGGCGATGTTCAAAAAGTTTTGGCAAATCTTTTGCAAGAAGGCATATCAATAAGAGACCTTATTTCAATACTTGAAACACTTGCAGATTATGCTCATGTTACAAGAGACACTGATATGCTTACAGAATATGTAAGACAGTCGCTTAGAAGGTCAATTTCTCATAAATTCTTCGACAGCGATGTCAATAAGGTTATAACACTTGACCCGGAACTTGAACAGCAAATTATGGGTGCCGTTCAGCAAACGGAACAAGGTTCTTACATTGCACTTGACCCAAGGGCAACTCAGAACATATTTGAAAGTCTTAATATCGAGCTTAAAAAGCTTACATCAATAGGTCTTCAGCCTATAATTTTGACTTCGCCAATAGTCAGGACATATTTCAAAAAGCTTGTTGAGCAGGTTGCGCCTGACTTAGTTGTTCTTTCTTATAATGAAATAAATCCTAACATTGAAGTGCAGTCAGTAGGGATGGTGAGTCTTGCTTGACAATTAAAAGATTTGAAGCTGGAAATGAAGAAACGGCAATTAAAATAGCGCAAGCGGAATTTGGTGAAGATGCTTTAATATTAAAAGTCCGAGAGAAAAATCCGCCGTGGTTTTTACGTATTTTAAAAAAGCCGACAGTTGAAGTAACTGCGGCGATTAAAGAGGTAAATCCGGAAGAAGAAAGCCGGGCTGAGCTTTTTAATGCTATACTTGAAAAGCAAAATGCTATTGAAAACAATGATTTTAATGTTCATGGTTCTCATTCATCTGACAACTTTGATATCCATAAGCCTCTTGAAAATGAAGGCGGCATCGACTATAACGTTCAAAAATTGGAGCAGGCTGATGATGAAAGTGAAATAGAGCTTGACAAGCAACGTAAAAAAATTGAAGAACTTGAAAATAAAATAAACGACACAGAAAATCTTCTCTCTAAAGTAACATCACGCCTTACGATAGCTAACCGACAGCTTAAAGATAAAGACCGAAAATATGATAATACAGTTTTGCAGCTCTTTTATGACACACTTATTTCTCAAGGTGTTGCGGATTATATAGCGGATGAACTTTTAACCGAAGTTTTGGAACAGGTTTCAGAAGATGAAATTAACATAAATCTTATAGTTAAAATCGTATATAATAGCATAATCAGCATCCTTCACCCGACAGAAGATCCGTTTGTAAAAAAAGATCCTAAACAAGAAGCCAAAATGTTTGTTTTTATTGGACCGACAGGTGTTGGAAAAACAACGACTATTGCAAAGCTTGCATCTATCTTGATCTTGAAAAGATCATTAAAACTTGCACTTATTACAGCAGATACGTACAGAATTGCCGCTGTTGAGCAGCTTAGAACTTATGCCGATATACTTGATATAGGTGTCGATGCTGTCTACAAACCGGAAGACTTACCAAAGGCGGTAAACAAAAATAAAAAAGTTAATGATGTTATGCTGCTTGATACTGCGGGGCGTTCTCATAAAAATGATGAAAATATGCGTGAAGTTTCTGATCTTTTAAACACAGTTCCAAAAAGTGAAAGGCTTCTTGTCTTGAGCCTTACAACAAAATATGATACACTTATGGAAATCGTTAAAGCTTATTCCGCAATTACTGATTTCAACCTTATCTTTACTAAGGCTGATGAAGCGGAGGAGCTGGGTTCGATACTGAACATATGCTATCTTACGGGCAAGAAAGTTTCATATATAACAGCGGGGCAAAATGTTCCTGAAGATATTGAGCTTGCAAAACCGGAAAAAATTGCAAAGTCTTTACTTGGTTTAGGCGGTGATATATCTTGACATCTGATGTTATAACAGTGCTTGACCAAGCGCAGGAGCTAAGAAGCCTTGTGATGCAAAAAAGAAACGAGAAAAAAGAAGAAACACCTGAAAAATACATTAAAACCGCAAGAGTAATTGCTGTTACAAGCGGTAAAGGCGGCGTTGGCAAAACTAATTTTACCGTGAATCTTGCAATAGCTTTAAGCCGCCACGGTAAACGTGTTTCAATAGTTGACGCTGATTTTGGGCTTGCTAATATAGAGGTTCTTTGTGGTATAATACCTAAGCATACACTTGGAGATGTTTTGCTTGGTAAAAAGTCTATGAATGAAGTTCTTTCGGACGGACCTGAAGGAATAAAATTTATATCAGGCGGTTCAGGAATTACAGAACTTGCAAACATTAACGCAAACCAAACGGATTATGTTTTACAAAATCTTAAATTTTTAGATGAAGTTTCAGATATAGTGTTGATAGATACAGGAGCGGGGATATCAAAATCCGTCGTAAGCCTTATATCAGCTTCTTCTGAGGTTATAATAATTTCAACTCCTGAACCAACATCTCTTACGGATGCATATTCAATAATTAAAACTATTAAAGAATCTGACGGAATTAATCCGGATTTTAAAATAGTTGTAAACAGAGTTGAAAGTACAAAGGAAGGCGAAGAGATATTTGAAAAGCTTTCCTTGGTTTCTCAAAAGTTTTTGTCACTTTCGATAGAAAAACTTGGTATAATACCTAGTGATAATCATTTGGTTAAGGCGGTTAAAAGCCAAAAGCCTCTATTAATAAGCTCTCCTGATTCGGAAGCGGCAAGGGCAATTAATGATATATGTTCAAAGCTTTTAGAGCTTCCTATTACAGAAAAAAAATCCAACGGTGGGTTTATGGGTTTTTTAAAACGGCTTACGAAAACATAAGGGGATTTCTTGAATGATTAAAGATGTGGCGATTGGCGACAAAATAGAGATAACGCTCAGAAAAGATAAGTCGCGCATTATTGTTTATATGAGCCATGTTATGGATATTGTTGATAATGATATTGCGATTTGCTCTTTACCTATTTCCGGCAGAAAGCTTGTGAAGCTGCCTCTTGGTCCGGCATATAATTTTATTTTTTTTACAGTGAATGGGATGATCCGTTACGAGGTAAACGTATTAGAGATTTTTTCTAAAGATAAATTACATCTTATGCGGGTTAAAATTGAATCTGTTGGTGAAAAAGAGCAGAGGCGAGGTCATTTTAGGCTTAGCAAAAACCTTCCTATTAAATTTTCAGTTATTAATGACGGCGATGATGAATCAATCGTTAACATAGCAATTGATGATATGTTTACAGGGATAACTAAAGATATAAGCGGAAGTGGAATTCGTTTTGTTTCTAACGAAAAGTTAGAGGATAATGCAAAGCTTGGGTGTGTTATTCTCATAGAAAATGAACCATTTATTGCAATAGCCCGGCTTTTATTCACCGTAACCTTTAAAGATGCGATTTATAAATATCAGTATAGAGTGAAGTTTTTAAGTGTCCTTCCCGAAGAGCAGGATAGGTTGGTTAAATATATATTTAATGAACAACGAATACAAATGTCGAGAATCGGTACTAAAATATAAACGAGGTGAGACACATGAAAGATAAAAAAATTGATAGTATAGTAGAGGAACATGTTGATATTCTTAAGGAAATTGCAAGTATCGGATGTGGCAATGCAGTTACTGCGCTTTCAAGCTTGCTTAATAGGCGTGTTAAAATGTCTGTGCCTGTGGTTAACATGCTTGACTTTAAAGATGTTTCTAATTGCATTGGCGGGGCAGAAAATATCATAGCCGGTGTTTTGGTTGGGCTTTCCGGTGATATAAACGGTATTATGATGTTTATTGTTGATGAAGATATTGCCCACCGTTTTGTTGATATGCTTCTTGGCAAACCAACGGAACCACATGATGGATTTTCTGAAATAGAATATTCCGCCCTTACAGAGGTCGGCAACATACTTACAAGTTCTTATTTAAGTTCACTTGCAAGCCTTACACGGACGACTATTAATCAATCCGTTCCTCAGCTTTCTATTGACATGGCGAATGCTATTTTATCAGTGCCTGCTATTGAATTTGGTAAAGTTGGCGACAAAGTGCTCTTTATTGAATCCGTTTTTGAAACAGATACGGAAAACGTTTCCGGTTACTTTATTCTTGTTCCGGACATGCCATCATTTGAAGTGATTTTTAAATCATTAGGAGTTATGTGATATGAAACCTGGAATGATATTAGTCGGGATGGCAGATTTAAATGTGACAAAAGCCCCGGGTGCTCTTACAACCCTTGGGCTTGGGTCGTGTATTGGAATTGCCATTTTTGACCCGATAAGCAAAGTTGCCGGGCTTGCTCATATAATGCTTCCCGACAGCCGTGCAATTTCAAACAATTCAAATGTAGCAAAGTTTGCAGATACTGCAACGGCAAAGCTTGTGTTTGACATGGTCAAAATGGGAGCTGACCGTAAGCGGCTTAAAGCAAAAATTGCCGGTGGAGCACAGATGTTCGCCTTTTCTTCAACGAACGATAATATGCAAATTGGTAGAAGAAATGCCGAAGCATCAAGAGCTGTGCTTAAGCTGCTTAACATCCCTATTATTGCGGAAGATGTTGGCGAAAATTACGGTAGAACAGTTGAATTATATGCCGACGACGGCAGATATTTGATAAAAACTATCGGTCATGGTCAGAGGGTTATTTAAAGAATACTTATTTTGATTTTGCAATAAATTTCTATTATAATTTGCATAATTTATTACATACTTTTAGTATGGATATGAATCTGTATTCTGATTAAAAAAGGCAGATTGATATAATAGTGCCTAGGAGACTAATAAAATGCTGACAAAAATACATTTATTGATTTGTTTAATTGCCGCAATATCTGTTTGCGTGCTTAATATAATAAACGACGTTCCTTTTGAAAGCGCAACTATTAACTTAATAACCATTATTGTCTTGTTCTATTTTTTCGGGTTTGCGGCAAAATATTATTTAGGTAAACATGTGTTCCCACCTAAAATAGAAGAGAATGAAGTTGCAAGCGAAGCGGAATCTGAAGCTATGGAAGAAGCAGGAGAAAGTAAAGAAAGAATACTTCAAGATGAATTTGATGAAAATTCTGAGGGTACTACTCTGACGGAAATCCCGGAGGAAGTCAAACCAAGATCCCGGAGACCAAAGAAGCCTGTTACTGTCTTGGCTGAATCGGAAGCTGATGAGTAAGGTTAGTTTTGCAACGAGGTATGAAATATGTCAGCAGATCCAAAATTGTTTAAAGAGTACAAAGAAACAAAAAGTAAGGTTATAAAGGATGACCTTATTTTGTCATATGCGCCTTTAGTTAAGTATGTGGCAGGGCGCTTGCATGTGCAGCTTGGCGGTAATGTTGAATATGATGATTTAGTAAGTTACGGAATTCTTGGGCTTATTGATGCGATAGAAAAGTTTGACTATCTTAAAGGCGTTAAGTTTGAGACATACGCTTCCTTAAGAATAAAAGGAGCGATAATTGACAGTATACGAAAAGTTGATTGGGTTCCAAGAAGTGTACGTCAAAAAAGCAAGCAGCTTGAGTTGGCATATGAAGAACTTTCGAATGATCTGTTAAGAGAGCCGACAGAAAAAGAGATCGCAGATAAGCTTGGTATTAAAGAAGATGAAGTTATTGAATTAATCGGAAATCATTCAGCTCTTTCTCTGGTATATCTTGACAGCATAACAGAATCCGGCGGTGAAACTGCAAATATTTTGAAAGAACCTTCAGATTCTTCAAAAAATCCGGAAGCAAGTTATATGAAACAAGAGCTAAGCAATATTTTAGTCAAGGCGATAGAAAATTTAACCGAAAAAGAAAAAAGCGTAGTTACGCTGTATTATTTTGAAGAACTTACGCTTAAAGAAATAGGCAAGGTTCTAGAAGTTTCTGAATCACGAGTATCACAGCTTCATTCAAAAGCGATGCTGAAATTAAGAGGTAAGCTTGGAGCTTTTAAATCTATATTGGAGACTGTTTAGCACAAGGGGTTGATAGCTATGTCGAATAAGAGCAGTGCTAATATTGAAGTAAGAGCTGATGGTTTGTACCTTGTCATTGATAATGTAGAAGGTGCGGACAAAGTAACCAGAAAGCAAGTTCTTGACTTGGTTGAGCTGTTCGGTGTTAAGGATTTAAGTTTTGAAACTATTCAAGAAATTTTTAAAAGCGAAGAAATGTTTATTGAACGTAAAATTTCTGAAAATCAAGACATAGTTAAAAAAGACGAAGAGATAAAAGTCGAAATTGCAAAAGACCGCTTATCGGCATCTATATCTTTTAAACCGGCTGTAGGTCTTGGAAAGCCTGCCGGGGAGATTGAAATTCTTGATGCCCTTTTAAAGGGAAATGTAAAATACGGCATTGATATGGCTGAAGTTAAAAGACTTGGAGCAAAGCATGGCTATGATGCCGATTATAAAATTGCATCAGCAAAAGATCCTGTTAATGGTGAAAACGGGTATTTAGATTTTGGTTTTGACCCATCAGAAAAAAAAGAAGCACGTCCGGAACTTCTTGAAAATGGAAACGTTGACTTTAGAAGTCTTAATTTGATTGAAATGGTGGAAAAAGGGCAAACGCTTATAACTTTTATTCCTCCTAAAGAAGGCGTAGACGGGGTAGATGTTCTTGGTAATGCCATCCCATATAAACGCGGAAACCCTACCCCTAAAGTGACTAAAGGTCAAGGGGTTTCAGTCAACGAGAATGAAACGGAAATGATTGCGGAAACAAGCGGTCAAGTTATTTATGTTAATAAAAAACTGGTTGTTAATCCTATACTTGAAATAGCAGGTGATGTCGGACCTTCGACAGGTAATGTAAAATTCAATGGATCTGTAAAAATCCGTGGTAACGTTATGTCTGGCTATTCGATTGTAGCAGAAGGTGATATTGATGTTCAGGGTACAGTCGAGGCGGCTAACATCGAATCCGGGAATGATGTGTTTATGTATAATGGTGTACAGGGCGGAGATAAAGCAACAATTACAGCAGGCGGAGATATAAATACAAAATTTGCCGAAGGTTGTACTCTTAAAGCGGGGCGAAATATAGTCGCTAACAGCATAATGCATAGTGATGTTCATTGTGCCGGAGTTCTTACTCTCGACGGAAAAAACGGTAACTTAGTCGGTGGTATTATAAATGTTGGAGAAAGTGTTAAAGCTAAAGTAATAGGGTCGAGTATGGCAACTTCGACAGAAATTGTTGTCGGGAACGACCCGGAAAGACTTGAAGAATATAATAAATTAGTCGTTGGATACGAAAGTAAAGCGGCGGAATTTGATAAACTGGATAATTTATTGCAAAAACTTATTGACGAGCATAATAGCGGTAAGACTAATGCCGATAAGAAAAATTTGCTGCTTAAATCGCTGCAGGTTAAAGCTCATCTTAGAAAAGAGCTTTTAGATCTTGAGGCTTCTCTTGAAGAAATGAAGCATTCTCTTGAAACTAAACGTGGTGAAATATATGCCTATACTGTAATCAGGTCGGGCGTTAAAGTAACTATCGGAAACGCAACAATGTTTATAAGGGATGATGTGCAAAATGCACTTTTAAGAAATGAAGGGGCTAAAATTGTTATTAACAGTGCAGTATAGCGCAGTGTTAGTGCAATATAATGCTGTTGGCAGGTTAAGGGTATTTACATAATAGGTTCTAGGAATATTTATTTATGCCTTAGGTGTCTATTCAAAAAGAGGTGTTGTTATGTCGATAAGACCGATTGATCTTCAAGTCACGATTCAAAGAAGTGTTGAAGTAGGAAGAATAGGCGAGAACAATGTGCGTCAGGATGCGAATGCTCAGGCATTTCCTGATATTGTGAAAAAAGAAATAGACCTTGATGATCGCCAAATTAAAGACCTTGATAAGTCAGAGCAGGATAAAATTACAAGAGATAAAAAAGGCAATTCAGGCGGTTATAGCGGTCAAAAAAGGAATAAAAACAAGCAAGATGAAGATGAAGATGCGAAAGATGCTCCTAAACAGCGGGGTATGTTTGACGTGTCGGTATAAGAGAAGGTAGAAATTTATGATGGTATTGCAAATATCTGGTGTAATTTTAATGATTATTGGTATTGTATGTATGCTTTACGGTATTTTCATTTTTACTCGGAGCAAGCCTGTCCAAGAAGATGATTACTTAGAAAAGAGCATTTTATCTTCAATTGGAAACAAAACAGAAGAAATTGACAAGACGATTGATGAATTTGATAAAGTATCTGGCGAGGTTTTAACACAGCTTGATGAAAAATACAACGAACTGCTCTTTTTGTATTCTCTTATAGACGATAAAAAGTCAGAAATGGCGGGGCTTTCCGAACGTGAGCCGCAAATTACCAAAAAGCTTTCGGAATTTCAAGAACTGTCACAAGGAACATCCGACGGCAAGAAGTTTAAAAATGTTAAGCATGATGAAGTTAAAAGGCTAATTGAGCAAGGTATCTCCGTTGCCGATACAGCTAAGACTCTTAATATTGGGCAGGGCGAAGTTCGACTTATATTGGAGCTTGGTAAAATGTAAGCATTTTTCTGATTTGTTTATTACTCAAAAGACACGATAAAGGAGTAAAATATGAAAAACTCCAATCCGATTTTTAAAGTAGGTACAATTCTTATAACCTTAGGTGCTGTTCTGTTTATGACAGGTTTCTTTTTTCCGGTGGATGAACCTGAAACTATAAGTAACCGAGAGGTTATAGGGCAAGCTGCTGATCTTAGCATGACGCATCGAAATAACAATACCGAATCACAGGTAAATACATCATCGGTTGAAAGCGAATATATGACAGATGAGGAAATTATGCAAAGAGCGGAAGAGCTTGGTATGGTTTTTGAATATTCAAACGATTACCAACGGGAAACGGGTCATATAATTATCCAGAATGGTGCGAATGCATCTGATATTGCTTGGATGCTTGAAGAGGCGAAGATAATTGATGATGCTGCTGCGTTTGCAAGGTTTATATTAATGGAAGATATGGCAAGATATATAAATTCCGGTGAATATCATATTGAAAAAGGGCTTGAATATATAGATGTTTTGAGAATAATTTCAACGAGATTCCGGGTACAAAATTAGCGGAGGCGATTTTTTGATAGCACTAATAATACCGAATAAAACAGAGTTTAGCGAAAGAAAAATACTGGGTAAAACAGTTCTTGAGCATTTAATTATTAGACTTAGCGAAGGGTTTGATGAAGTTTTGATGCTCGATGGTGTATTTGACAGGATTAAATCAGCTAAAGATGAGAATGTGGATGTGTTTGTAATTTCAGGGGATATACCCCTTGTTGAGCCTGGAGACCTAGAGTCGCTGCTTGACTTTCATATAAATAATGATAATGATTTTTCGTATGTTGAAAATATTTTAAGCGGCGGTGTTTGCTTTTTCAGATCATCTTCTTTGTTTGAAATTATTTCAATCTGTGGCTTAGATACATTAGATTCAATTGAAGTATTGATATCAGAATCGATTAAAAGGTTAAAAAGTGGTGGATTTATCTCGGGGAATACTTTTACAAGGACTAATAATGCGGCAAGATTCCACAGGATAGTAGAGGCGCTTAAACTTCATGTGAATCTTACATATGAAGAAAACGGCGTACAGTTTATAGACATTGACCGCTGCAATATTGATTTTGGTGTAGAAATTGGAAAAGGTACGGTTATTTACCCCGGTGTAATCATCGAAGGCGAAACAGTAATTGGCGAAAACAACGTAATCGGACCGGGTTGTCATTTTAAAAACATGAAAATTGGTAATTCAAATAATATGTCCAACACTGTCGCTTATGATTCTGAAGTCGGGGACAATACTGAAACAGGACCGTTCGCATATATTCGTCCGGGCTGTAAAATTGGGTCAGGCTGTAAAGTTGGGGATTTTGTTGAAGTTAAAAACAGCGTAATGGGTGACGGCGCAAAAGCTTCGCATTTAACATATATTGGAGATGCGGATATTGGAAAAGGCGTAAATCTTGGCTGTGGTACTGTTGTTGTTAATTATGACGGCAAAAATAAGTTTAGAACAGTTGTTGAGGATGACTGTTTTGTAGGATGCAATACCAACCTTATATCGCCGGTGACGGTCAAAAAAGGTGCATTTATTGCAGCGGGGTCAACTATTACGGAAGATGTTCCGGAATGTTCGCTTGCAATTGCTCGTGCTAGGCAGGTTAATAAATTCGATTGGGAAAGACCGGTTAAAAAATAAATATGAAGAGAATTGGCATAGATCTTGGCGGAACAAACATATCAATAGGGGTAATATCTGAAAATTGTGAAATTTCAAGCAAGCTTGTAATACCTGTTAAGCAAGCAGCAACAGGCGGAAAGCAGTCGAAAGAGATTATTGATGATATAATATCGGGTATGCTTAACCTGCTTAAAGCCGAGGGATTGACCTACGCGGATATTGATTTGATTGGTATAGGAGTGCCGGGCATTGTTAATGCTGATTCCGGAGTTATCATTTATACTCCGAATTTGGAACTGAAAAATGTGCCTATTAAGGAAATTATAGAAATCAAAACGAAAATTTCAGTTAAAATCAGTAATGATGCCAATTGTGCGGCTCTTGGTGAAGTTTTGGCAGGTTCTGCAAAAGGTGCTGAAAATGTTATTCTTTTAACCCTTGGCACGGGGGTTGGTGCGGGGATAATAATTGACGGCAAAATATATTCAGGATGTTATTCCGCCGGCGGTGAAATAGGACATGCGGTAATCGCAGTTGACGGACGAAGATGCGGATGCGGAAGAAATGGTTGTTTTGAAGCTTATGCCTCCGCCACCGCTCTTGCTAAAGATGCGCTTGAAACACTTAGATGCTATCCTAATTCATTTCTTATAGAGATATGTGAAAATTCACTTGATAAAATTAATGGTAAGATGATATTTGAAGCGGCAGCGAGCGGGGATGAATGTGCGCAAGTTGTTGTTAGTCGATACATTAAGTATTTAGGTGAAGGCGTTATAACTATTGTGAACATTTTCCGCCCGGAAAAGATTGTGCTAGGCGGCGGAATAGCTGATGCGGGAGACTTTCTTATAAAGTCTGTTAACGAATATATAAAGGACAAGTGTATGGGCGGTGACTTGCTGCCTGTTCCACCGATTGTTAAAGCCGTTTTGGGTAATGATGCAGGGGTTATTGGAGCAGGGATGTTATGAAAAGCAAATTTACTCTTACAGCAATATGCCTAGTGATGCTGTTAACTGGCTGCAACTTTTTTAGCCCTTTAAGGCTTTATGAAACAAGCTTCCTTCTACTGTTTAACACGAAAATTACAATTATGCACTATACATATTCCGCAGAAGACTTTAGGGCTTTCGCTGAGCTTGCACACAACAAGTTCGAAAATTATCATAGGTTATTCAACATTCATACAAGCTACGACGGCGTGAATAACATCAAAACGGTTAATTCTAATGCAGGCATTTCAGAAATTATAGTTGATGATGCGATAATTGACCTTTTGGTTTTTGCCAAAGAGAAATACGAAATTGCATCCGGTACAGTTAATATTGCTCTTGGGCCGGTTCTTACAATATGGCGTAGCTATAGGGAGGCAGGGCTGCGAGATCCTGAAAGCGCAAGAATCCCCTCTGTTGAACAGCTTCAAGCAGCA
The DNA here is from genome assembly GCA_009784685.1 of Defluviitaleaceae bacterium. Lineage (GTDB taxonomy): Bacteria > Bacillota > Clostridia > Lachnospirales > WRBF01 > WRBF01. The sequence continues at coordinate 27,479 of WRBF01000016.1, forward strand.
CATGAGTACAGCAGCATTTGCAATGTTTTAATTGATGAAGAGCGCAGAACGGTTTTTTTGCCGTATGAGAATATGAGCCTTGATGTTGGGTCTGTTGCAAAGGGCTTTGCGGTTCAAAGGGTTGCTGAAGGTCTTAAAGCCGAAGGCTATGATTCATTTTTAATAAATGCCGGTGGAGATGTTAAAGCAGTTGGCACAAAAATAAGAAATACGCCATGGAATATAGGTGTTGCAAATCCTAATTTAAGCGGAGAGCTTATTGCAACATTGCAAATTGCTGATATGTCGACTGCTACAAGCGGTGACTATCAGCAGTATTTTACAGTAAACAATCAAAGGCACAACCATATTATTGATCCCGGAACACTTTTCCCCGCCTTAAACTTTAGGTCGGTAACAGTTATTAACGAAAACGCCGGTATAGCTGATTTTCTTTCAACAGCATTATTTGTTATGTCGTATGAGGATGGCAAAAAGTTGATTGAAAATTTTGAAAACACTTATGCTATATGGGTCGATGCGCAGTTTAATGTGCAATTTAGCGAGAGAATAGATCATATTTTGAGATATTGACTTGATTTAAAGCACAAGAACATATACAATAATTATGCAGCCGCCAATTGGCAAATTCTAAAGTAAAGGAATTTTAAACTAATGAAGCATGTTTATGAAGGAAAGACAAAAAAAGTTTTTGAGTTGCCGGACGGTAACTATTTAATCAAATTTAAAGATGAAGCAACAGGAGAAAATGGTGTGTTTGACCCGGGTGCAAATACAGTTGGGCTTACAATCGAGGGAATGGGCAAGGCATGTCTTAAGATGACGGATTATTATTTTAATAAAATCAATGATGCGGGAATTCCTACGCATTATGTATCAGCAAATATTGATGATGTGTCGATGACAGTGCTTCCTGCTAAAACTATAGGGCGAGGGCTTGAGGTAATATGCCGTTTTCGTGCAACAGGAAGTTTTATGCGCCGCTATGCACTTTATGCAAATGAAGGTCAGGAGCTTGATGCTTTTGTTGAAGTTACACTTAAGGATGATGACCGCCTTGATCCGCCGATTTCAAAAGATGCGCTCCAAGCCCTTGGTCTTTTAGATGGCGAAAAATATGAAGAATTAAAGATTTTAACTCAGCGGATAGCAAAGCTCATAAAACAAGACCTTGAAGAAAAAGGTATGGAACTTTATGATATTAAGCTTGAGTTCGGGTTTTTAAATGGGACGAATGAATTAGCACTTATTGATGAAATTTCCGGGGGAAATATGCGTGTGTTTAAAGATGGAAAGAGTGTTTTGCCTCTTGAGCTTGTTAATTTGGTGATTTAATATTGATTATGCGAATCAAGGGTTGAATAGAATCACTGTCAAGCCCGCAATGACAAAAATTTATTTTTTAACTCTTGATGGACGTTGATTATAAGCAAGTATGAGAACAGCAAGGAAGAAGAATTTTGCTGCGTTCATGCTTGCTATACTCAAAACCTGAACTTAACTATTGTCAACACACCCTAGGGTACTACAACCAACGGAATACCGTATTCAATATTTTTTCGTTTGGTATAAGACGAATAGCTGTTTTGTGAAATGTAATATATGTCGGATGTCATCATTTCATATTCGAGCATGTTAAGCCCTTTAGAACACAAAAGATCATGTGCCTGCTTCAAGTTGGTAATAATATGAACTGAGCTTTCCCTGTAAAGCTCTTTTAAAAGATTTTCAGATGATTTTTTGAACCCCAAAACACGTATGTATGGAAGGGTCTTGCTTCTGTAGGCAGCAAAATTTTCTTTTGATATCCCAAGTATTATTTGTAAAATAATTCGTCTGATTTTTGACATAGTATATCTTTTTGTTTTAATTTTTTGCATTATGTCGCTTATTTTATAATGCTCTTCCGCTGCTGCAATTATCCTGTTTTCAATCCCTTCTGATATATCAAGAGCCATAGCAATTTCTTTTTTTGATTTGGTTTTAATAATGTAATGGAAAATATGACTTAAATTGTCGAATGCGGCGATGTTTTCATTTGCCAAAGCTTCTTGATACAAATATCTGGTATTTTCAGGCACTGATTCAAATGCTCCGCTTATATTTCTCGTAAGCATTGCCTTTCTGACTGCCGTTGCGGAGCTGACTTCGCCAAGTATTTGTTCTGAATGGTAATCAGCCAAAACTCTTTTTATCGTACATGGTTCAATCCGGCTTTTTGATAAATTAATGGCTTTAACGTATTCAACCGCTAAAATATTATTAGGCGATTCAAGTACCTGCCGAGCGGACTCATCCGCTTCCGCAAAAGCTCTGGCTCTTGCATCCGGGAACGACATTCCTGTTGCAAGATTATGTCTTAAAGCAGTTGAAACACTCTTGTTTTCACTAAGCATCATATTAGCTGTTTTTTTGATAAGGTCAATATCCCCACATTCAGACCCGAAGCAGAGGCTGTTCGTAATGTTTGTCGCATTTAATACTTTTATTGCCCCTTCAGCAAAATATTCTCCTGCGGCACAAGCGGCAAAAAATGGTATTTCAAGAACTAAGTCAACACCGTTTAAAAGAGCCGCCTTTGTGCGTAGATGTTTATCAAAAATTGCAGGTTCGCCTCGCTGCACAAAATTACCGCTCATCACTGCAATTACATAATCAGACGCTGAAGATATGCGTGCTGTTTCAACATGAAGTTTATGACCGTTATGGAACGGGTTATATTCAGATACTATCCCTGTTACTTTCATAAATGACAGCACATCCTTGATTTATTTTTCAAAATCTGTTTTAAACCGATACGGGTTCTGAATTTTTAAACGCTTACTTGTAGATACTATAATTCTAATAACAGAAATTAGAGCGTATCATCGAAAATTTTTTAAATCTTTATGTGCGTTATTATATATTATCTGATAAGACTTGACAACTAAGGCTGTTTTCATATATATTTATGGTTGTACCAGATTATATTATAAGTAGCATATTGATACAATTTAGGAAGTGATCACTTGAAGCCACTGTCTGACAGTGAATTTCAAAAAATAAGAGACTTTGTTAAGCAAAGATTAGGAATAAATCTTAGTGACGAAAAAAAGTCTTTAATATATTCAAGGCTCCGACCAATACTTGTTGCAAAGAACATGGATAACTTTTCAGACTATTACAATTTCTTGACTGGCGATAAAACAGGCACAGCAGTAACTGAAATGATTAATAGAATTACAACCAATCATACGTATTTCATGCGTGAAACAGATCATTTCGATCATCTTAAAGATAAGGCTTTACCTGAAATTTACGAAAACTTTAATTCGCAAAAAGATATTAGGCTTTGGTGTGCGGCATCATCTTCAGGTGAGGAACCTTATACTCTTCAAATGATAATTGAGGACTTTTTTAAAAGCAAGACTCCGAAATGGAATACAGAAAGTTTGGCTACTGATATTTCAGCTTCTGTTTTAAATAAAGCTGTGCATGGTGTTTACAACACTGGAAGTATTGAGGAATTACCTGCCACTTGGCAAAAAACATATTTCAAAAAGCTTGACAGTGAAAATAGTATTGTTGTTGATAGTTTAAAATCAAAAATAATGTTTCGGAAGCTTAATTTGATGGATGAAAAATTTCCGTTTAAGAAAAAGTTCCATGTTATTTTTTGCCGAAATGTAATGATTTATTTTGATGAGCCTACTAAGAACAGAGTGATCCGGAAAATGTATGATATTTTAGAGCATGGTGGGTATTTATATATAGGACACTCTGAAACAATAGGACGAGCCGGTGATGGTTTTAAATATATAATGCCGGCTGTTTATAAGAAGTTATAACAGGATTTTCACATAAAATACATGACAGGACGGGAAAGGAGAGGATGTTTTGGCTGATTTCGATAGAGATGCTATGCTTGAAATGTTCACTTTTGAGATGACCCTTCTGCTTGAGCAGTTGGAACAGAACATTATTCAAGGTGAAACGGGATATACAATGAGTGAAATCAATGAAATATTCCGAATAATGCACACTATCAAGGGCTCCGCTTCGATGATGCTTTTTGACAGTATTTCAACTTGTTCTCATGCAATTGAGGATTTGTTCTTTTATCTTCGTGAGCACAACCCTGAAAATGTTGATTATTCAACGCTTACCGATATAGTGCTTGCCGGGATGGATTTTGTTAGAAACGAGATTGCTAAAATTTCGCATGGCGAAAAACCGGATGGCGATGGCAGTGATATAATTGCGACAATAAAAGAATTCCTTAATCACTTAAAAGGCGGTAGTTCTTCAGATACAGATTCAAGCAGTGCGACGGTATCTGATGCAGTTCCTGTTAAAAAATCGTCTTCTGAATCCAGGGTTATGAACAAATTCAATGCGCTTATCCGTTTTCAAGATGGATGCGAGATGGAAAATGTTCGTGCATACACCCTTGTTCATAACTTAGGTGATGATATCACTCAAGTAACCCACAGTCCTATGGATCTTGTTAGTGAAGAAGCAATAGAGCCTATTCGGGCTAACGGCTTTGAGCTTTCTTTTTCATCAGTATTAACCTATGATGAAATAAAAGAAATGCTTGAACGAACGATATATCTTGATTCGCTTGCTTTAACTATGGCATCGCCGGACGCTTCGGCTGTAGCGGAGCAGGAAGCGGCAGAAGTTCCTCAAGATGCTGCAATAGCAGCTGCTGATGCTTCTTCTGCGGTATCGTCTGATAATGATCCAAAATCAATTGACACAGCTAAAATGGTTGCGGCAAACCCAAGTATGGAAGATGCCAACAAAAAATCAAGTGCCCAGAAAGTTATATCGGTTAATGTAAGCAAGCTTGACCAACTTCTTAATCTCATGGGTGAGCTTGTTATTTCCGAAGCTATGGTTACTCAAAACCCTGAGCTCGAGTCGCTTGAGCTTGAAAGTTTCCACAAAGAAGCACGGCAGTTACGTAAGATTATCAATGAGATACAAGATAACGTAATGTCGATGAGAATGATCCCTCTTTCGACTACGTTCTTTAAAATGCATAGAATTGTTCGTGATATGTGCAAGCAATTGAGCAAAGATATTAAGCTTGACGTGATCGGTGAGGAAACGGAAGTTGATAAAAACATTACCGAGCATATCGCTGATCCGATAATGCATATAATAAGAAATTCAATAGATCACGGCATAGAAATGCCTCAAGACCGTGTGGCGAAAGGTAAACCTGAAAAAGGAACCGTTCTGCTTGAAGCTAAAAATGCAGGCGGCGATGTTCTTATAATTATCAAAGATGACGGTAAAGGTCTTGACAGAGATAAAATTATGACCAAGGCTAAAAACGCAGGTCTTCTAAGAAAGCCCGAAAGTGAATATACTGATAAAGAGATTAATTCTTTCATATTCTTGCCGGGATTTTCAACGAACGCACAAGTTACAAGCTATTCCGGCAGAGGAGTTGGAATGGATGTTGTTAATAACAATCTTGAGGTAATAGGCGGTTCTGTTATCGTTGACAGTGTGCCTGGTGAAGGAACTACTTTCACTCTTAAAATACCTCTTACTCTTGCAATTATTGAAGGTATGACAATACTTATGGGCGGTGCTAAATATACTATCCCGATAGTATCTATAAAGCAAAGCTTTAAGGCAAAAAATGAAGACATATTTACAGATCCGGACGGTAATGAAATGATTAAAGTCCGTGGAGAAGTTTATAATGTTGTCAGATTATGCGACGTATTTGGAATTGACAACGCTATAAGAGATCTTGAGGAAGGCATAATGATAATGCTTGAAAACGGAGATCAAACAGTTTGCTTATTTGCTGATGAACTGGTTGGAGAACAGCAGGTCGTTGTTAAAACCTTATCAAAATACATTGGAAAAGTTCGTGGTATAAGCGGATGTACGTTGCTTGGTAACGGAGATATCAGCTTGATTATTGATGTTGGTGGATTTTTTGATAAATAGAGGCTAAAGGGAGGCTTAATTAATGGTTACAGATGATCAAGAATATGGGATGTATAACTCACATTCAGAATTTGATACGCCAGAAGACACTACAAAGGGTCAGTTCCTAACTTTTGCCGTTGAAGACGAGGTTTATGGCGTTGAAATTAGCAGTATAAAAGAAATTATAAGCATTTGCGAGATAACAAAAGTTCCTCTTACAGAGGCACATATCAAAGGCATAATTAATCTAAGAGGTGAAATTATTCCTGTTATTGACATCCGTGCGCGTTTTCTTAAACCGGATGTGGAATATGATGACTTAACTTGTATCGTTGTTGTCGAGTATGCTAGATATTCGTTAGGTCTTATAGTCGATAGGGTTAATGAAGTTATGCATATTGATGATGAAAATATATTAATGCCGCCGAACGCAAAGCTTAGTCACCATAATCAATATATTCGAAATATCGGTAAGTCAGGCGATAACGTTATATTGCTTTTAGATTTAGATAAACTGCTTGAGACTGAACACTAGAATATTAATCTTGAACTGAACCATCAGTCTTACATCTTGGCTGATGGTTTTTTAAAGAAAAATTAGGGGGATGCAGTTATGCGTGAAATCAAAATCGTATCGGATACATCATGTGAACTGAGACAAACAGAAGCGGCCGCTCTTGGTGTTGACATTGTGCCGTTTACAATTACACTTGACGGCGTAAATTACATAAGAGATATTGATATATCACTGGAAGATTTTTATAAAAAAATTGCCGGAAAAGATGTTAAGCCGAAAACCTCTCTACCTTCTCCGGGTGACTATTTTGAAGTATTTGAACGAAACGTTAAGGAAGGTAAGGATATAATCTGCTTATGTTTAAGTTCTGCGCTTAGTGGATCATATCAATCTGCCGTAACTGCATCGGAAGAGATACATGATAAATATCCGGAAGCCAGAGTTCATGTAATTGATACAAAAACGGTTACGTGGATAACATGGTCTTTAATTGTTGATGCGATTGAGATGATGAGCCAAGGAGCAGATGCGGAAAAGATCGTAGCTGCTTTAAAAGATGCATATAACAGCTTAACCGGGGCGTTGACTGTTGATTCGCTTGAACATCTTGTAAGAGGTGGGCGATTGAGTAAAGTTGCCGGGCTTGCCGGTAGTGTTTTAGACATAAAGCCAATTATACATTTCCAAAATGGTTCTTTAGTTCCGGGACAAAAAATCCGTGGCCGTAAAAAGGTTGTTTTAGCTTTGGTTGATCTAATAGCTGAAGCAGTTAAAGGCAAGGATTTAAGCGAATATCGGTTTTTTACTTTATACGGCGGCAACGAGGAATATGGTAAAGACTTGCGGAGTCTGATGGCTGAGAAGCTTGAGATTTCTGAATCAGATATAAAATTTGGTCCGATAGGAACAGTTTTGGGCTGCCATGGCGGTCCGACGGTATCAATTGCCGCTTGTGTTCGTAAGATTAATATTTAGGGAGAAATATTCATGCGTGAGATTAAAATTGTGGCAGACACTTCATGCGAATTGTCTTTAAAAATGGCTTCTGATCTTTCTGTGGATTTAGTGCCATTTAACATTACAATCGATGAAACAACCCAGTTTAAAGATACTTTTGATATGTCATCAGCTGAGTTTTATAAAAAAATAAAGGAAAACGGTGCACATCCGAAAACTTCTCTGCCTTCACCCGGGGATTATCTTGAAGTTTTTGAACGCCATGCAAAAGATGGCAAAGATATAATATGCTTTTGTTTAAGCTCGGTGTTAAGCGGGTCTTATCAATCTGCTTTAACTGCGGCAAATGATATTAGAGATAGATATCCGGAAATAAAAGTCTATGTCGTTGATACAAAGCTTGCAACTTGGCTTATATCCTCTATCGTGACCGATACGGTAGAGCTTGCGAATCAGGGTGTTGAGGCTGAAAAAATAATTAAAGCAATCGAAAGCGCACAGACTGACTTTATTGGAACGTTTACTGTAGACTCTTTGGATCAACTCGTAAGAGGAGGCAGGATAAGCAAAATTGCAGGAGTCGCCGGGAATGTTCTTGATATAAAGCCAATTATACATTTAAAAGACGGAGGGCTTGCCGCCGGTATAAAACTTCGAGGGCGCAAAAAAGCCGTTGTGTATACAGTAGATAAGCTTTATGAATGGCTTCAAGGGAAAAATCTGGCTGATTATCGAATTTTTGCACTGTATGGTGATAACCTAGAAGATGGCAAGGAGATTCAACGGTTGATTAATCAAAAGCTTGATGTTCCTGAATCTGAGATATTTTTGCGTGCCGCAGGTTCGACAATAGGTGCGCATACGGGTCCGACGATTAATGCCGCCGCAAGCATTGCACGTTTGAAAGTTTAAGTCTGAATTTACATAAATTATCCCCGACGGCGATTGCCTTCGGGGATTTTTCTTGGGTAACTCCTATGTAGTAAAACTTTTTGCCCATATAGTAATATCAATCTTCCCGGGCAACTTGCGCAGAATCAAGTGCAACTCTAATTGCATCAAGCAAAATCCGGCTTGTAAATTCATAGTCCGAATTAAGGGCAATCTCATGTGATTGGGTTCTTAACACTTCACTTGAAAGATGTGCCATTGCAGAGTATAAAAGGGGATAAAATGCCTTATGCTTTTCGCTAAGCTCTGCAAATCTAACTGCGGTTATTTCATTTTCTGTTACTTCCACTTCCAGATTAACAGGTGCATTTGTTAAGAGAAGCTCAATCGTATAAGTTCCCGGCGTATACATAGTATGCAATGCATCGTCGTCTTCATTTGTGTGAACTGTTGGCTCTGTAATGGTTCTTTCGCCCTGCGGCATAAAGAAGTAAGCCAGAAGGATGATAAGCGCTATTCCTATCATAACGTATATCGCCGATTTGAACACTTTTCTCAGCTGTATCACAAATATTTTTGTGGAGCCCATAATACCTTTTCCTCCTTAAAGCAGTTTGCTTTTTATAGGCTTATCATTAATGAAAGCAAGCTGCAGCTGTTTTAACCTTTTAAGCTAACGAAAAAAAGAAAGGTCAAAACGCTATAAAGTATCGTGTTAGTAAGTTTATTAAGAATGGTTTTAAAATATGTCTCAGTTGTTTGTATAAATATTTTAAAAGCTTTGAATAACGCAATAAATTGGGGTGGAAATATTCCTCCGCAAAAAAAAATAAAAAAAAATAAAAAAACCCCTTGACGAGGTGATAAAAAAGTGCTATTATGACATTCGCTTCTGAAATAGCCGAGAGAAACGCTAGAGTGGAAGAGAGTAGAAACAG